>JALHOE010000008.1 GCA_022843175.1 Deltaproteobacteria bacterium | reverse complement strand
GCCTCGAGCTCCACGCGCTCGGCCTCGAACGCGGCGCGTCGCCGCTCGTAGTCGCGGAGCACGACGCGGTGGAGGCGCTCGCTCCGCCAGAAGAGGCTCTCGTCGTCGAAGCCGTCGGCGCGCGGCGCGGGCCCCGTGTCGACGAGCGCTCCGCCGAGCGGCACCGGCTTGAGCACCGAGAGGCAGGGCGCGCTCGTACCCGTGAGGTAATGGCGGCTGGAGCCCTTCGCGAGGCGGCTCACCATCGTGCCCGTGGTCTGTCCCGCGCCGCGCGTGGGCAGAAAGGACGCGTGGGCGCACGGGGCGATCATGCGGAGGCCCTGCGCCGGGGAGAGACCGTTGTGATCGCGCAGCGCGCGCGCGAGCACCTCGACCCCCGGCGCCGCGCTGCGCAGCGTGCACGCGCGCCGAACGTCGCCGGCGCTCAACCATCCCATGACTGGATCGCCGAACGCCGCGCGGAAGTCGAAGTCTCGCCCCCGCCCGAGCCGCGCGCGCGCGGCGTCGAGCGTGCCCGGCCCGACGCGCGCCGGATCCTTGCCGATCGTGAGCACGTTGGACGTCGTGCGCGCGCCGTGCACGCGCTCGGCGGCCCAGTACTTCCCCGCGGTCTCGAGCAGCCAGGCCCCGCGCGGGTCGGCGATCATGAACGCGTTGTGGTAGCGGAAGCGCTTGTTGCGATAGCCCGCGGCGCCGCCCTGGCCGTGCCGCTCGAGCATCCACGCGAGCAGCTCGAGCGCTTCGTCGGCGGTCTTGCAGCGTTCGAGGGCGAGGCGCAGCAGGTCCATCCCGAGCAGCCCGGTTCGCTCGACCGGCACGCGCGTGAACACGGCCTCGTTGCCGATCGCGAGACCGTGCTCGTTGGCGCCCATTTCTGCGCCCCACAGCCACGCGGGCCGCGAGAGGACCACCTCATGGGTCTCGGAGGCCTGGTCGAGCACGAGGTAGGTCGTGCGCACCTGTGCGCCCGCTGCGTGGCGTGTGCGCGGCAGGTGCTCGACGACCTGCGCCTCTCCCGGCTCACGATCGCTGTTCTTCGCGAGGAAGACCGCGTCTCCCGTGACGACCGCGATCGTGTCGCACATGCAGGCGCAGCATCCGGGATCTCACCCGAGCGAGCAAGCGTTCACGCCTCTGCGTACAGCCGCGCCCGCGAGACGAGCCGGCACGCGCGATGCTGCGACTCCGCTCGGGAGGGTTGCCCCATGACTCGACGCACCATGCTGTCTGCCGCGCTCGTCCTCGTCGCTTCGGTCGCTGCGCCACCCGCGTACGCCATGGAGAAGGACTCCGAGGGTTACTACCGCACCGGCTGGGGCATTCGGAAGAAGACGGTCGCGCTGTTCAAGGTCGACGTCTACTCGATCGCTCACTACGTGCGCGAGGCCCCGACACAGAAGAGCAAGGCCGCGATGATCGCCCTCGCCACGGACAAGAAGTTCGCCTGGAAGATGCTCCGCGACGTCGAGCACGACAAGATCGTCGAGGCGCTTCGTGGCGGCTATGCGATGAACGGCTACCAGGACGCAGAGAAGATCAACAAGTTCGTCTCGGCCTTCTCGGGCGACCTGAAGAAGGGCCAGGTTGTGGCGATACGCTACGTCGCCGCGACCAAGACCACGAGCATCAACATCGCCGGCGGTCCCTCCACCAGCGTCCAGGGCGAGGATTTCATGCGCGGCACGTGGTCGATCTGGTTCGGCAAGATCGATCAGCCGAGGCTCGGCGACGATCTGATCAAAGAGATCCCCTGATCTGTCTCCGGTGCTTGTCTCATCCGAATGGTCCGGTTTACGGTCTCTCCCCACGCATCAGGGGAGAACGACCATGATCGGACACGCTTTCAGCTTCGAGGCCACGCTCGCCGACGCGCTCAAGGTCGGATGGAGCGTGGACGACCTGATCGGCGGCGAAAAGCGCCTCGACTTCTCCAAGCCGTTCCTCCCCGAGTCGCTCGCGGGCGTTCGTAGCCTCACCTCGCTGAGCGCGCGCGAGCAGCTGCTCCTCAATCAGATCCGCGGCAACAGCTACCTCTACCTCTTCGGCTTCGTCGAGGAGTTCATCCTGCCCTTCGTGCTCGACGAGACGCGGTCGGTGCTCCCCGGCGGCGATCCGTTCGAGGTTCGCGCCCTGCTCGCGTTCGCCGACGAAGAGGCCAAGCACATCCACCTGTTCCGGCGTTTCGCCGAGGAGTTCGCCGCGGGCTTCAAGACGCCGTGCGGCGTGGTGGGCCCGGCGAGCGAGGTCGCGAAGGTGGTGCTCTCGCACAGCCGCCTCGGCGTGGCGCTCCTCACGCTCCACCTCGAGTGGATGACGCAGGCGCACTACCTCTACAGCGTCAAGGACGACGAGGATCTCGATCCGCAGTTCAAGAGCCTGCTCCGCCACCATTGGATGGAAGAGGCGCAGCACGCGAAGCTCGACACGCTGCTCGTCGAGAAGCTGGCGCGCTCCGGCGGGCCCGAGGCGATCCCGAAGGCCCTCGCCGACTTCGGCGCCATGGGCGGCGCGATCGACGGGCTGCTCCAGCGGCAGGTCGAGCTCGACCTCGTCGCGCTCGAGACGGCGAGCGGGCGCAAGCTCGAGAGCGGCGAGCGGCAGGAGATCGTCGCGGCGCAGGTGCGCGCCTACCGCTACACGTTCCTCGTGTCCGGGCTCCTTCACAAGAACTTCCTCGCCACCGTCGACCAGCTCAGCCTCGGCGCCTCGGACAACATGCGCGCGATGGCGCGCGCGCTCTCCTGAGGCGTCACATCCGCGGGAACGCGACCGTGAAGGTGGTGCCGTGTCCCTCGCGGGACTCGATGCTCACGCGGCCTCCTCGTCGACCGACGAGCGCCTTCACCGTCGCGAGGCCGAGCCCCGAGCCGCCCGCCTTGGTGGTGAAGAATGGATCGAACACGCGTTGGGCGACGGCCGGGCTCATGCCCCGGCCGGTGTCGCCGACCTCGATGAGCACGCGCTCGTCGTCGACGAACGCGCGCACGCTGACGCGCCCGTCGTCGACAATGGCGTCGCGTGCGTTCTTGACGAGGTTCAAGGTGATGCGCTCGAGCTCCTGCGCGTCCGCGGGGACGCGAACGCCGTCGACGTCGACGGACCAATCCAGCGGGTGGGGGGCGACGAGCTGGTCGATCACCGAGCGCAGCGATTCGAGCGCGAGCGCGACGGACGCCGGCGCGCGCGAGGGCCCGCTCTCCTCGCGCGCCAACAGCAGCAGCTCCTTGGCGAGCGCAGCGCCGCGCTCGGCCGCGTCGCGGATGACCGCCGCCGACGCGCCAACCGAGGCCGCCGTGCTGGTGGCTGCCACGATCACCGCGAGCAGGTTGTTGATGTCGTGGCCGATCGCTCCCGCGATGCGCGCGATGGACTCGTCGTGCCGCGCCTCGGCGGCGTGGCGCTCGAGCACTCGGAGCTCTCGCTCGTGGCCGAGCAGGTGCGCGCCCTCGAGGACCACCGCCAACATGTCGGCGACGGACGTCGCGAACGCGCACTCGGCGTCGGTCCAGCTCCGCGGTCCGCCGACGTGCTCGTGGCAGAGGATGCCGACGATGTCACCGAGGCGGTAGATCGGCACGTCGAGGAGCGCACCGATCCGGCGCGAAGCCAGGTACGAGTCCGCGAGCTCGCGCGTGCGCGGATCGGTGAGCGCGTCGGACACCACGAGGGTGCGATGCTCACGGATCGCCTGGAAGTACGAGGGGCAGAGCTCCTCGTGGAGCGTCTGACCGTCCTCGTCGTAGGTCTGCCGAGCGAGGTCGAACACCATCGGCGCCGTGATCGCTCGCTTGGTGTCGTCGACGAAGAGCCACACCCCGACGCGCGCACAGTCGAGCTTTTCGGCGCTGGTCCTCGTCGCGTGGCGAATCGCGCGCAGCGGTCCGTCGTCGCCCTCGACCTGGAACCTCGCGATGGCGAGTCGCGCAAGGTCGAGCGAATCTCGTCGGCTCACGTTCGCTACCATATCCGTTGGGATGCGTGGGCGCTCGCGTCGGTGCCCCGGAGCCCCGGGGACCCAATTCGGGAATTGAACGCTTGGGTTCGGGAACTGAACCCGGCGACGTTCTACAAGTGAACGCAGAGCGTGAAATGCTGGGCAAACCGCTGCGGCACTGCGCTTGCTGAGCGCTAGGGTGCGTAGCGTTTACGGCGCCGGCTCCACCACCGTGCTGGCGTCGATGCTCACCGCGGTCTGCGCGAGGAGCCTCCCGTTGATCGACGCGCCGGTTCGCAGCGTGATCGAAGTCTGCGAGAGGATGATCCCCTCAACGTGCGCGGTCGTCCCGATCTCCGCGGCGCCGGCGACTTGCCAGAACACGTTCTTCGCGAGCGCTCCGCCGGTCAGGAGCACCTTGGTTCCGTTGCTCACCGTCAGGCTCTTGCCGATCTGCAGGATGAACACGTCGGTGGCGCTGCCCGAGAGCGTCACGTTCGTCGGGACGAGCAGGCCAGTCCCCCACTTGTAGACGCCGGCGGTCAGCGTCTGGCCGCCGATGTCTCCCGCGCCGAGCTCGGTGACCTTCGCCGCGCGGCCCGCAGCGTCGGTGAAGGCGAGCTCCATGTCGCCGATCGCGGTGGTCAGGCTCGAGGGGGTCGGCGACGCGTAGTTCGACGCGAACACCTTGCCGGTGACCTGCGGTGACAGCGCGAAGACGTTGGTCGCATCGGCAGTGAGCGAGAAACCGGTGATGTACGTCGCGGCGGCCGGGCTCACGCCGAGGTTGCCGGTGACCGCCGACGTCGGGACGGTGGAGATCCCGCTCTTCGCGAGGATCGCGTACGTGCCTGCGGTGCCCAGGTTGACGGGGTTGGGCGCCGACGCGTCGCCGGTCAGGGCATCGGGACCGTAGGGAGCGTCCGCGCCGTCCCGCGTATCGCCGACGCTTGTTTCGCTCGCGCCGTCGGTCGAGCTCGCTGCATCACCGGGGACGCTCTCGCTGTCGGAACCTCCGCACGCGGCGCCGAGCGAGCCAAGAAGGAACAGACACGACGAGGAGGACACAAGCTTCATAAGTGGGGACAAAGGGACCGGCTTTCTCGGAGACGCGAGGGCGTTTCCTTCTTTGCGCGCACGCCGTGCATGGCTCCGAGAGCCACGAGCTTCGGCGAGTTGGCAGGTTAAGCATCGATCGCGATGCCGCCGGGTTATTTCAGAACAATCGTTCGTCGCGCGCGTCGCGGCGATTCGCCGCCGCGCCGGCGCAGCGCTTCTTCGAGCTCGGCGATGCGTGCCGGTCGTCCGCCGGGCGCACGCGCGTCCCCTCGTCGACCACGAAGATCCACGCGTTGAGGTAGGGCGAATACGCGGGGCCATCGCCCGCATAGACGCGCTCGAACCCCCCTTCGCTCCGCCGCCACACCTGCAGGCGATAGACACCGCGCGTGCGCGAGCCCGCGAGGTACCGATCGAACACCCAGAGCTCGCCGACGCCGGCCGCGGCGCACTTGTCCGGGGAGCTGAAGGTATCCTTGCGCGCGTTGTCGCGGCTCACGACCTCGATCGCGAGGCTCGGGGGATGATGGCCCGGCTGCCAGAGCAACAACCAGTCGACCTCCTCGCCCTCGGGCGGCGCGGGCTCGACGACGTAGACGTCGGGATCGAAGCCGATGGTGCGGTGGTGCCCATATCGGTCTTCGACGTAGCACTCCGGTAGGTCGACCGCTTCGCGGCTCCGGTTGCGCGCTATCGTTCGCGCCATGCGAACGTTCGTCCTCACGCTGCTCATCGGCTGCGGCGGTCCCGCCGCGGTCGCGCCCGAACCCGTGTCGCCGCGTCCCGCTGCGCCGCCCGAGCCCGTCGAGAGCAAGGCGCAATACTCGCCGGGCCTCGAGGTCGTCGACGTGAAGGTGGGCGGCGGCGACGCGTGCAAAGCCGGCGACAAGATCACCGTGCGCTACGTCGGCACGCTCGACGACGGGAGCGAGTTCGACAGCAACCCGAGCGCGACGTTCTGGATCGGCAAGGGCATGCTCATCCAGGGCTGGGACGAGGGCATCCCCGGCATGCGCGTGGGCGGCGTTCGCAAGCTCACCATCCCGCCGTCGCTCGGGTACGGCGCCTCGGCCAAGGGGAAGATCCCGGCGTACTCGACGCTGCACTTCGAGGTCGAGCTGCTCGCGATCGAGAAGTAGCGCGGGCATCCAACCGAGCGTGAGATCGCTCCTCGCGTTGGCGTTGCTCGGTTGTGGTTCGCCCGAGTCGCACACCGGCTCGGCGACGATCGTGGGCACCGTGGACGGGATGTCGCTCGCGAGCGACGGCGGCGTCGCGATCGCGCGCATGTTCCCGCCCACCACCGAGATCAAGGTCTCGCCCGGCGGCGTGACGTGCGAGGCGGTGCAGGGCGGAGACAGGGTGACGTTCGACCTCGGCGCGGAGAAGGTCGGCGTCTACACGGTCGTGGTCGGCTTCCCGAAGAAGGCGACCCTCTCGGCTGCGCAGGCGCGCGCGCACGTGTGCGCGGCCGGGGGCGACACGCCCTGCCACGATCAGGTGCGTTCGGGGACCGTGGAGATCACTCGGTTCGATCCTCACGAGGGCGGCGTCGTGCAGGGGCGATACAAGCTCGAGCTCGCGGATGGCCGCCTCGAGGGAACGTTCTCCGCGTACCGTTGCGCACCGTGATCGCGGAGGCGTGAACTGTCGCAGGGGTTGGCTACGCTACCGCGGGTGAATGGTCCTCACAGGAGCCAGGACCCGGAGCTGCTCCGCCGCTTGTTGCGCGCGAAGGACCGGATGGACGCCGCCCCGCACGAGGAGTGGCGCGTCGGGCGGCTCGCGCGCGTGAGCGGCGTCTCCGAGGCCCACTTCGCGCGTTCGTTCAAGCAGGCCTTCGGGGTGCCGCCGCACCGGTACCTGCTCACCCGGCGCGTCGAGAAGGCGACGGCGCTGCTTCGCGACACCGACCTCTCCATCACCGAGATCGCCTTCCAGACGGGCTGGGCGAGCCTCGGCACGTTCGGGCGCACCTTCCGCGACGTCACCGGCGAGAGCCCGGGAGCGCTCCGCGTGCGCGAGCGGGCCGTGGCGCAGGAGCTCGGCCGCGTGCCGGCGTGCTTTCTCAGTGCCGGGCACCGGCCCGACCTCACGATCGCAGTTTCGGAGAAGCGACGAAAGGGGGCACGCGATACGAACGGGTCCGAGGAAACGGAGGTCCCATGAGTCAGGGTGTTCAAGTCGTCGGTCTGTACGTGCGAGATCAGAACGAAGCGCTCGCGTTCTACGTCGAGAAGCTCGGCTTTCGCGTCCACACGGACGTGGGGAGCGGCGACTATCGCTGGCTCACCGTCCAGCACCCGGAGCAGCCGTCGTTCCAGCTCGGTCTGTTCACGCCGGGGCCGCCGGTGCTCGACGCGGCGACGGCCCAGACGGTGCGCGAGATCGTGGCCAAGGGCGCGATGCCGCCGCTCGTGCTGGTCGTGGACGACTGCCGCGCCGCCTACGACCGCCTGCGCGCCCGCGGCGTGGAGTTCACCCAGGAGCCCATCGACCGCTACGGCACCGTGGACGCCGGCTTCCGCGATCCCTCGGGCAACGGCTGGAAGATGATCGAGGCGCGGAAGTCCCATTGAAACGCTGGGTTCCCGGCGGCGTCTGCGTCGTCGGCGGGAGCATTGCGCGTCGCGCCGCTGCACGGCTCGGGCACGGTCAATCGTCGACGCAGGCGCTGTCGCGCTGAGCGCGGATGTTGCTGAGGGGCGCGCTCCACCCACTAGGAGGGGCTCGATGGATAACAAGCAGATCGCGCGCAGGGTTTTGGAAGAGGTCTTCACCAAGGGGAAGTACGAGGTCGCCGATGAGTGCCTCGCGCCGAACCACGTGAGCCACGATCCGAACAATCCGCCCGGCTACATGCAGGGCCCGAACGGATTGAAGATGGTCGCGCGCATCTACCGCGGCGCCTTCCCCGACATGGTGATGACGATCGACGATCAGATCGCCGAGGGCGATCGCGTCGTCACCCGCTGGACGTGTCGCGGCACGCACACCGGAAACCTCGACCAGCTGCCGCCGACCGGGCGCAAGGTCACGGTGATCGGCACCTCCATCGAGCGGTTCGCGTCGGGCAAGATCGTCGAGAGCTGGAACAACTGGGACTTCGCCGGGATGATGCGGCAGCTCGGCGTGGGCGCGCCGCAGCAGCAGGCCGCGAGGACCGACGGCGGCGGCGCGCGCGCACAGCCGCCCCGCTGACGACTCCGACGCGGTGATCGCGGCCCCGGCATTCGCGTTACCATCCACCCATGGGGGATGCGTTCGTGGGCCGGGGCCTCGAGCTATCCATGCTCGAGACCTGTCTCGCCGAGGCGCGCGGGGGCTCGGGGCGGCTCGCGTGGATCTCGGGCGAGGCCGGCATCGGAAAGACGAGGCTCGCCGAGGAGCTCCAACGCCGGGTCCGCGACGCCATCAAGAAGATCGCCCAACACGACGCGACCCTCGGCCGGCACCTCGAACTGAGCGTCCGAACCGGGGTGTTCTGTGTGTACGCCCCGACCTGGCCGGACTGAGGGAACGACCGTTCCACCAGATGGAACGCCTCTCTCTCAGGAGGCCACGATGTTTGCCACGCTCTTCGTCCATCGCCATCCCCGCGAGGGCTTCGACCAACAGATCGCCGAGCTCAAGACGCGCATCGTCCCGATCGTCAAACAGCAGCCGGGTTTCCGTTCGGGCACCTGGTCGTTCGATCCGATCGAGAGCCGGAGCTACTCGCACCTCGTGTGGGACTCCGAGGAGACCGCGCGGCGGTTCTTCACCTTCCTGCGCGCGCAGGCCACCCAGCCGAACCCGCTGGGAATCGAGCTCGAGGAGGCCCACCTCAACACCGTGCTGACCGTGACATGAAGCGCTGGATCCGAAACACGTTGATCGGCGCCGCGACCCTCGCCGCAGTGCCGACGGGCTACGTCCTCTTCCAGGGGCGCGCGTACGACCAGAGCATGGACAAGGTCTACGACGTGCCGCTGCGAGAGATCGCGCGCTCGACCGACCCCACGGTGCTCGCGCGGGGCAAACACCTCGCGGAGACGATGATGCCGTGCCTCGACTGCCACGCCGAGGATCTCGCGGGCGGCCATGTCGAGGACGTCGGACCGATCATGGTCGTCGGCGCGCCCAACATCACCGCCGGAGGGCTCGGCGCCGCGTACACCGACGCCGAGCTGTTTCGCCTCCTCCGTCACGGCGTCAAAATGGACGACCGCTCGGTCCGGCTGATGCCGGTGCAGGAGTGGAACTGGCTGCCCGACGCCGATCTCGTCGCCGCGATCTCCTTCGTGCGCTCGATGCCAGCGTCCGACCGGCCCTCCCCGGCGATGCGAATCAAGGCGTTCGGCAAGGTGCTCGATCGGCGCGACTCGATCCCGATCGACGTCGCCCGTCGCATCGACCACGCGAACATCGAGCTCGGCCCCGCGGTCCCCGCGCCGACCGCCGAGTACGGAAAGTGGGTCGGCCGCCTCTGCACCGGCTGTCACGGGCCGGGGTTGAGCGGCGGACCGATCCCCGGCGCGCCCCCGTCGCTGCCTCCTCCGCTCAACCTCACGCCACACGCCACCGGCCTCGCGGGGATCACCTACGAGCAGTTCGTGGGCATCTTCGAGACCGGCAAGCGTCGCAACGGCAACGACCTCAACGCGTTCATGCCGGTGAAGAGCGTTCGCAAGATGGACGAGACCGAGAAGCGCGCGCTGTTTGCGTATCTCACCTCGGTGCCGGCGAGGGCGTACGGACAGCGCTGACGTCGCGCCTCGGGGGGGCGCGCCATTCGCGCGCCCCCTCGCGGTTTCCTCAGCCGGGAGCGTCCTCGCACTCGTAGCTCGCGAGGCCGGAGTTGCTCCAGCACTTGTACGTCTTGCTGCTCCCGCAGCCGGTCGCGCGGACGATCGCCATGTAGTCCTTGCCCTCGGGCGCAGGCAGCTCCTGCACGACCTCGGTCTTCACTTCCTTCGCCGGACATCCCTTGCTCGCGTGACGGTCGCGCGCCGCGCGCGCCGTGTAACCCTTCACGATCCCGCCCCCACAGCCAAAGCTCCACACCAACGCCGCGATCGCGGCGAGCGCACCAAACCGTCGCATTTTCTTCCTCCGAAACGAACGCGCGCAGCGACGATCGCGGCGCGTTCGAGCAGGTCGACAGTACGGGGCGGATCCGATCTTGGCAATGCGCGCGAGCGAGCGAGCCCGAGCGTGTGCGTGGCTCCTCGCGCCCTCGCCGGCGGGTCAGCCGTCCTTCTCTGGTGCGTCGATCCCGAAGCGCTTGATCAGGCGCTTCAAGACGTAGCGGTTGGCGAGGCCGAGGTCGCGCCACGCCCGCTCGCGCACACCGCCCGCGCGCTCGAGCGCCGCGCGCACCTCCTCCTCGCCGATCTCCGCGGGGGCGATGGTGAGCGGACGCTGCCCGCTGCGCTCGCCCTGCAGCTCCGGCGGGAGCTCGAGCACGTCGGCGGGGCTGCTCGAGATGGAGAGCCACAGCAGCGACTCGAGCTCGCGGATATTGGTGGTGTATTCGTGGAGGACCAGCGCGCGCGCGAAGGCGAGGGACAGGCGTGGCTCGCCGCTCGTGCCGTTCCATCCCTCGACAAACCGTCGGGCGATCTCGGGGTCGTCTCGACCGATCGTGCGTATGAGGTGCGCGGCCAGCAGAGGGATGTCCTCGCGCCGCTCGTCCAGACCGGGGAGCGTGACGCGTAGCTTCAAGCGTGCGGCGACGTCGTGCCGCAGAACCTCCAGCTCGCGGTTGGTCGCGCCGATGAAGCGAAGGTCGGAGGTGCGACGTCGTGCGTCGCCCAAACGCTGATAGTCCCCGGCGCCATCGAGCAGGCGGAGGAGCTTCGTCTGGAGCTCCTCGGGGAGATCGCCGATCTCGTCGAGGAACAGCGTGGAACCCTCGGCCTCGCCGACGAGACCGGGCCGCTCGGACATGCCGGCGTTGGGGTAGTTCGCCGCGTTGCCGAACAGCTCGGCTTCGACGAGCGTCGCAGGGATCGTCGCGGCGTTTCGTGCGACGAGGCGCTTGGCCTTGCGCGACGAGCCGCGATGGATGGCCTGTGCGGCGACCTCCTTGCCGCTGCCGCTCGGTCCGAGGACGAGCACGTGCGCCGAGCGAGCGCCGAGGAAGGCGAGCGTGTCACGGAGCCTCCATGCGCAGGGGGACTCACCGACGAAGCCGTGGAGGTCGGCGTCGCCGAACGGAGTCGCGAGGAGGCTCTCGCTCACGCTGCGCGCCGCGGGAAGTCGCGCGGGTCGGAGCGCGCAGAGCAGCAGCAGTTGATCGCCGAGCGACATGCACTGGCCCGGCGTGAGCTCGAGCTCGCGCACCTCGCGGCCCGCGCCGTCCCGTAGCGTACAGCGCCCGAGGTTCTCGACGTAGAGACCGCCGCCACGCCTACCCACTCGCAGCTGCACCCGCGAGAGGAACGGGCTGGTCCACGGCGGCCGCACCTCGTTCCTTCCGGGGCGCTGCCGCACCGGAAGTAGACGCGGGGCGGGATCGTCGTCGCGCGAGGGGCCGCGGCCGAGGACGTGTTCGTCCCTCGTGACGACGAAGGTCTCGCCGACGCGACCGGGCTCGCTCGCGAAGACCACCACCAGCGAGGCGCGGGGCGCGTCCTCGGGCACGTGCGAGGCCTCGCGCGCGGGCTCCTCGAGGGTGGTGGTCGAGTGGTCGTCGGTCATGGTCATCCTGCGCTGGTGAGCGTCGCGTCCCTCGCTGGCCCCCACCGGCCGGCTGCTTCGGCGCGAGCGCGCGCGGCGGGCGGTAGCGCTCCCTCGCACGCGAGACGGAGATCGCGCGCCAGCTCGCCAGCCGATGCGTAGCGCTCTTTCGCCGGCTTCGCGAGCGCCAGGGCGAGCACATGATCGACGTCCGCGTGAAGCTCTGGCGATGCGGTGGTCACCGGCGGGGGGTGGTGGTGCACGGTCTCGTAGAGCGCCCCCGCGGGGGTGCGCGACCTGAAGGCGGCGTGACCGGTGAGCGCGCGATAGAGCACGCATCCCAACGCGAAGACGTCTGTCGCGGGGCCGATCTCGCCGTACCCGTCATCGACCTGCTCCGGCGCGAGGTAGCCCGGAGAGCCGAGCACCGCGAGCGTCTGCGTGAGTTGCGTCTCGCGCCCTCCCTCGCCGAGCCGGGAGATGCCGAAATCGAGCAGGCGCACGTCCATCGCGCCGTCGTGTGCTCCGATGAAGACGTTCGGCGGCTTGACGTCGCGATGCACGATCCCCGCAGCGTGCGCGGCGTCGAGGACCTCGGCGAGCTGTGCGGCGAGGGCGAGGACCTCGTCGGCCGCCAGCTTGCCGCGGCGGCGTAGGAGCGCGCCCAGATCCTCTCCGGCCAAGAGCTCCATCACCATGAAGTGGAGCGTCTCGCCGTCCGAGCCCAACTCGTGGACGCACGCCACGCGCGCGCTCGGCAGCTCCCGCGTCGCGACCGCTTCGCGCCGGAATCGCGCGAGCGCCGAGCGATGGTTCGAGAGGTGCGCGTACAAGACCTTGATCGCGACGAGGTCCCCCGCGGGCACCACGTCGGAGACGATGGCCCGCGCCTCGTAGACCTCGCCCATGCCGCCGCGTCCGAGCAGCTCGCCGAGCTCGTATTTCCCCGCGAGCGTCTGCCCGGAGAGTCGCCCCGGCTGCCCCTCTTCCATCAGGCGCTCGACGTCCTCCCGCGCTTCGTCGAGCGCCTCGTCCTTCTCGCGTAGTGAGTTGCTCACGAAGTTGGAGAGGAAGAAGGTGGAGCAGTAGACGCTCTGGATGGATGCGAGCGCCGCGAGCCGGAACATCGGCGACGAGTAGATCGCGCCGGGATCGCTGACGAACAGCGCGGCCGGGCGGAGCACGTGGAGCTCTTCGAGCGCGAAGGCCGTGACGTGGCAGGCGACGAGGGAGAACCAGGCCACCAGGCCCGCGCGGTAGCCGATGACCAGGCGATACGAAAAGACGAAGATCGGTCCGACGAGCAAGAAGTAGCTGGAAACCGTCCCGGTGACCTGGACCCACACCGTGGTGGTGAACATCTCGATGACGATGCAGGCCCAAAGGATCGGCGGAGCCCACCGCTCGAGGCGCAGTCGGGCCGGATCGCGCAGGATCGCGAGGCTCACCAGCGCGTCGAGCGTCAGCAGCGGCACGTTGATCGCGCCGAACGCGTCGAGGACGCGTAGGTTGACGATGGTCGGGTCGCGAAGTCCGAGCAGGATGAAGGCGTCGACCGCGAGCGACACCAGGATCAGGACGAAGCGAACGTCGGCGCGTCGTCGGAGCGCGTCCGGCGACTCGCGATCGGCGGCGAGCGGCGGCAGCAGGACGCGGTGAAACAACGACGACCGCACGCTCACTTCTAGTCCATGGTTGCTCGCGGCCGATAGGGCTCGGGTGGGACGACGGGGCCCTTGCTGATGGACCGCAACGTTCGTGGGAGCCGCGCGGGCGCGGTGCTCGTCTTGCTGCAACGCCGAGGGGTGCAGCTCGTGTGGGCCGACGACACCGCACGCTCCCGCGCTCTCGGCCCGTCCGCCCAGCTCCGGCCACGAAGCTTCCCCGAGTGCATCAGCCCCAAAGCGGGTAGCTTCGGGGCATGCGCGTGCTCGCGTGGGTTGTCGCCGTCGCCTGTCTCTCGTGCGACCGAGCCGCCCCGACCAAGCCGTCGTCGTCCGCGAGCCCCGTCGCGTCCTCCGCGCCGAGCGTGCCGCGCCCCGCCTTCACCGCCTGCGGTGCGCTCGATTGCCGCGCGTACGACGATCTCGCGTCCGCCTTCGAGGCGACGTTGCAGGACAAGCCGCTCGTCGTCGCCGTCGGAGAAGCGCACGGCAAGAAGGGCCTCGAGTGGGTCGACACGTCGGCCAAGCGCTTCACGAACGAGGTCCTGCCGAAGCTCGAGGGGCGCGCGTCGGACCTGCTCCTCGAGCTGATGGCGCCCGCGCAGGGCTGCGAGCAGGCCAAGAAGGAGACCAACAAGCAGCTCGGCAAGATCGCGAAGAATCAAGCGGCCGAGGCGCCGAACGAGTACGTCGTGCTCGGCAAGGCGGCCGAGAAGCTCGGGATCAAGGTCAGTCAGCTTCACCCCTCGTGCAAGCAGCTCGCCGAGATCGCGAAGTCGAAGTCGCCGCCGTTGACGGTGCTGCAGACCATCACCGCGCTCATCTCCCGCGACGCGAGCCAGGCCGTGGCCGCGAAGACCGACGACAAGATGTTCGTGATCTACGGTGGCGCGTTCCACACCGAGCCCGAGCCCCCCGAGGAGCGCGCCGAGTTCAGCTTCGCCGCGCCCGTCGCGAAGGCGGCCAGGGATCGGTACGTCTCGGTCCACGTCTTCGTACGCGAGTACATCGACCAGAGCTGGGACATCTGGCAGTGGTATCCGCAGTTCAAGCCGGATCAGCACAGGGACAAGGTCGTGCTGCTGCACCCCAAGCCCCGGCACTACGTGCTCATCACGCCGGCCGCGAAGCCGAAGGAGTAGGCATGTTCAGGCGCTCGCTGACGCGCGCGCCTGTGCTTTGCATCTGGAGTAGGCGTTCGCGGCCGACGTGGAGAGGGGTTACTTGCGGACGCCGTGCGTGACGACGTAGGTGCGCGGCTGCGTGAAGCCGATCGGGCTCGGGAAGGTCTCGTGCCACGCGATGAAGTCACGCTTCAGCTCATGGCGTCGCGCGTCGTCGAGCGCCGCGGCGAGCGACTTCGTCGGCCCGTAGTGGTTGACCCACAGGTTCCACGCCTGCTCGCCGGAGCCGTAGCGGAACTGGTTCGTTCCGTCCTCGAAGCGCAGGTCGAAGCGGGCGGAGAGCAGCTCCCGCAGCCGCTCGAGCTTTCCCCACTCGAACGGCGACGGCGGGGCCGGCGTCGGCGGCGGCGGCATGAACCTCTTCATCACGCCGAACATGTTGAAGACGTTGCTGTCGTTCTTCCAGGTCGTGAGCACCACCCGGCCACCCGGCTTCACCACGCGCGCGAGCTCGGCGGCGGCGGCCTCCGGCCTACCCACGAACATGACACCGAAGGTCGAGATGACCGCGTCGAACGACCCGTCCTCGAACGGAAGGTTCTCCGCGTCGGCCTGGCGGTAGTCGATGCGCAGCCGCTGAATGGCCGCGGTCGTCCTCGCGTGGTCGAGCATCTGCTCGGCGATGTCGGCGCCGAGCACCGACGCCTCGGGGAATCGTTGCGCGATCACGCGCGAGCCCCATCCGGTGCCCGTCGCGAGATCGAGGATGCGCTCGCCCGGCTTCGGCGCGAGCCGCTCGACGCCGTGCTCGATCGCATCGGCGATGCTCCGGCTGATCTCGTCGTATCTGCCGCCGGCCGAGTTCCAGACCGACTGCGCCTTCACGTTGTGCGGTTGAACGGTAGTTTCCATCGCGTGCCTCCGGGAACGACGATGGCCCCGGGGCGTGGATGAGACCGTGGTAAGCGGCGTGGAAACTGCGGCTAGACCGTGTCCGAACCGGTTTCCACGCCCTCGAACAGCGCGGTCGAGAGGTAGCGCTCACCCGTGTCGGGGAGCATGGCGAGGATGACGCTCCCCTCGGGCGCCGACTTTGCGACGACGAGCGCGGCCGCGAAGGTGCCCCCCGAGGAGATGCCGCAGAAGATGCCCTCCTTCTGCGCCAGCGCGCGCGCGCACGCGATCGCCTCGCTGTCGGCGACGGGGATCACCTCGTCGTAGACCGAGCGGTCGAGGACGGACGGCAGGAAGTCGGGAGTCCATCCCTGAATCTTGTGCGGCTTCCACTCGTTGCCGCCCAGCAGCGCGGCCGCGGCCGGCTCGCACGCGATGATCCTCGTCTCGGGGCGGGCCGCGCGGATCATCTGCCCGGCGCCCGTGAGCGTGCCGCCGGTACCCCAGCCGGTGACCCAGAAGTCGAGTCGGCTGGTGGCGAAGTCGGACAGGATCTCGGGGCCCGTGGTCTGCCGGTGGAAGGCTGGGTTCGCCGGGTTGTCGAATTGTCGGGCGAGGAACCATCCCCGCTCCTCGGCGAGCTTGGCCGCGACACGCACCGCACCCGAGGCGCGCTCCGCGGCCGGCGTGAGCACGACCTTGGCGCCGTACGCGCGCATGATCTGCCTGCGCTCGACGGAGAACGACTCCGGCAGGACGGCGACGAACGGATAGCCGCGCGCCGCGCACACGAGGGCGAGCGCCACACCGGTGTTGCCGGAGGTCGCCTCGACGACGGTTTGACCCGGCGCGAGGAGGCCGCGTCGCTCCGCGTCCTCGATGATGCCGAGCGCGAGCCGATCCTTCACCGAGCCGCCGGGGTTCGCGGCCTCGATCTTGACGTACATTCGCACGTGCCCGGGGGCGAGGTGGTTGATGCGCACGACGGGCGTACGGCCGATCGTCTGCGAGATGTCGTCGTAGAGCATGGAGCCTTGATGTAAGCATGGATCCGTCATGAGCGAACCCAACTTCCAGGTTCGCATCATCGGCCCGCTCGCGGTGCTACGCGGTGGAGCGCCGGCGCCGTTGCCGCGCTCGCGCAAGGTTCGCGCGCTCCTCGCGTACCTCGCGCTCGAGTCGTCGCCGTCGTCGCCGCTGTCGCGATCGCGTCTGTGCGATCTGTTCTGGGACGTCCCGAACGATCCGCGCGGCGAGCTTCGCTGGTCGCTGAGCAAGCTGCGCGCGGTGCTCGACGACGAGCAGCGGACGCGAGTGCTCGCGCTCGGTCCAGCGACCGCCCTCGATCTCTCCGACTGCCTCGTCGACGCGCTCGAGGTCGAGCGCGCCACCAGGGCGGGCCTCGGCGAGGCCACACGGGAGCGCCTCGCCGAGCTGCACGCGCTCTTCCGCGGCGACCTGCTCGAGGGGCTCATCGTCGACGCGAGCCCCGAGCTGAGCGTTTGGCTGGCCGCGCAGCGCCAGAGGTTTCGCGCGATGCACGTCGCGGTGCTCAGCGAGCTCTCGGCGCGCTCGACCGTGGTGTCGGACGAGACCTTTCGGGTGCTCGACGCGTGGCTACAGCTCGCGCCGCTCGATCGACGACCCCACGAGGCCATGCTCGACGCGCTCGTCCGCAGCGGCCGGCCCGGCGACGCGGAGGCGCACCTCTCGACGACGATCCACGCGCTCGAGCAGCATGGGGTCGATTGGGGGCCGCTCCGCGATGCGTGGCAGAGAATCCGTGTCGCGACGGTGGAGTCGCCGCGCGTCGAGATCGTGTCACCGACGGCCGCGCCGGTCACCGCCCGCCGCGCGTCCGTCGCGGTGATGCCGTTCGTCGACGCGACCTCGCCGGAGACGCGCGTCGCCGACGGGCTCACCGACGACATCATCACCCGCCTCGCGAAGCTGCGGGCGCTCTTCGTGATCGCGCGGGGGAGCTCGTACGCGCTCGCGGAGCGCGGGATCCCGGCGCACGAGGCGGGACGACTCCTCGCGGTCGACTACGTGGTGAGCGGCGTGCTGCGCCGTCATGGCGCCGAGCTGCGCGTTGTTGTCGAGCTCGCGGAGACGAAGCAGGCGCGCATCGTTTGGACCGACGAGCTGCGGGCCGCATCCGCCGAGACGCTCGCGTTTCAGAACACCATCGTCGATCGCGTCGTCGCCACGATCGCGGAGGAGATCGAGGCCGAGGAGTGCAAGCGCGCGATCCTCAAGCCCCCGAGCTCGCTCGACGCGTGGGAGGCCTACCACCGCGGCCTGTGGCACATGTACAAGTTCACCGCGACCGACAACGTCCGCGCCGAGGAGCTGTTTCGCGCGGCGCTGCGGCTCGATCCGACGTTCGCGCGCGCGCACGCCGCGCTGTCGTTCACCCACTTCCAGAACGTCTTTCTCGAGCTGAAGGACGACCGCGATCGCCAGATCGAGCTCGCGCTGCAGACCGCCAGCGAGAGCCTCGGCGCCGACGATCGCGATCCCGCCGCGCACTGGGCGATGGGTCGGGCGCTGTGGCTGCGCGGCGCGCAGAGCGAGTCGCTCGCGGAGCTCGAACGGAGCATCGAGCTGAGCCCCAACTTCGCGCTCGGCCACTACACGCTCGGCTTCGTGCACAGTCAGTCCGGAGACCCCCGGGTGGCGATCGCGGCCACGAACCACTCGCGCGCGCTGAGCCCGTTCGACCCGCTCCAGTTCGGCATGCTCGCCAGTCGGGCGCTCGCGCACGTGCGTCTCGGCGAGACCGAGGAAGCCGCGGACTGGGCGGTGCGCGCGGCGGCCCGCCCGAACGCGCACGCCCATATCCTCGCGATCGCGGCGTCGACGCTCGGCCTCACGCAGCGCCGGGAAGAGGCGCGCGTCCTCGTCGCGCGCATTCGGAGCCGAGCGCCGCGCTACACGGTCGAGGACTTCTTGCGCGCGTTCCGCTTCACGCCCGAGGCGGAGAAGCTGTTCCGTGGGTCCGCGCGCAAGATCGGGCTCGAGTGACTCGTCGGCGCGCCGTCGAGCGCTACAATGCCGCTGTGCGAAGACTCCTCGCGTTGGCCCTCGTCCTCGAGGTCGGGTGCGTGAGCGGCGGCGGCGACACCACGCCGGGCCCGGCGCGCAACGACGCATCGTCCGAGACCTCGACCGACGCAGTCACCGACTCCAACCCGATCTTCCCCACCGAGGACGGGAGCGCCGACGACACCGCGCCGTCGACGGATACCGCGCCGCCGAGCGACACGGCTCCTCCGAGCGACACGGCCCCGTCGTGCGGAGTCCCCAGCATGTCGTGCTGTCCGGGCTCGGTGTGCTCGGTCGGCTACTGCTTCGCGGGCAGCTGCTACGAGAAGCCCACCGGCGTCGAAGAGGGCAGCAATCCCGGCATGTGCTCGGACCTCGGCGTCACCCACGTCAAGCCCGCGTTCTTCGCGAGGTTCACGGTGCGCGGCCGAGCGGGCGCGCTGGCGCATCGGATGTACAAGAAGGTGAGCTGCCCCGGCGCCGCGGTCGCCGAAGCCCCTGGCTCGCCGTTCTCGCTCGGCCCCACCGGCATGTACAGCGAGACCCTCGAGAACACCGCGACCCCCGACTGCGCCAACGGCAACCTCGGCCGGTACGAGGTGTGGTTCGTCGTCGACGGGCAGGAGACGACCCACCACGTCACGTCGGTGTTCAACTCGGCGTGCGCCGCGTACGCCACCTGCGGCACCGTCACGAGCGCTTGTCCGTAGACGCAATCGACGCGTCAGCCGCAGACGTTGCGGGGCTCGAAGGGCTGGGGAGCGCCGGGGCGCGCCCCGAAGCTCGGCATGCGCGGTGCACGACGCGACCGCATGGCTTCCATCGCACTTCGTGGGGCGGCGCTCGTGCTCGCGGCGCTGTTCGTGTCCTCGACCGCCGACGCGCAGGCCGTGTGGGATCCGAGCAGCAAGCGCTACGGAAAGACGGTCGTCTCGGTGCCGAGCGTGTACTACGCCGTCAGCGTCGCGGCCGACGGAAAGGTGACCGCCCTGAGCGGCTCGAAGATCACCGTCGCGCACGAAGAGAGCGGCGCCGGCTGCCGCAAGGTGTCGTCGGTGTCGGCGTCGTTCACGACCACGGCTGGGTTCTCGGCGTCGCCGAAGCCGGACGTTGCGTATCCGAACGCCTGCACGTTCCCCGCGTCGTCCGCGTCGTTCAACGTCGCATTTCCGCTGGGCCCTATCGCCAGCGTGCCGGCGGAGATGAACGCGCTCCGCGCAGCCTGCCGCAATCGAGCCGCTGGCACCGCGAAGGTGCTCGTCCCGCACCCGCTCGTCACGGGGCTGCAGGTGTCGCTGTCGTACGGCAGCGCGGGCGAGGATCGCGTCCGCTACCCGGCGCCGACCCTTTCGATCATGTGCGAGCCCTGCGCGGCGATCTCGTTCGTGACGAAGGATGTCTCGCTCCAGGCGGACAAGGTGCAGAGCTTCGACCTCGCCACGCTCGTCACGGGTGGCGTCGCACCCCTGACGTTCAAGACCACGCCGCCCCCGGGCATGCAGCTGCAGGGGTCGGTGCTCACCGGACGCCCCACGGCGGGCAGCTACGTTCGTCGCGTCGAGGTCACCGGGACGTGCGCGACGGGGGCCGCGGTCGCCAGCGAGGACGTCACCTTCGTCGCGAAGGGCATGCTCGTCCCGACCGCCCCGCCCACGGTCAAGCCCCCGACGGTGCCCAAGCCGATCGTGCTGCCCGGTTGACCCCGAAGGTCAACGGAACCACGCGAAATCGCGCGCGATTGCGCGGTTGCACGAATGATCTGGCGGTCGGTCCGTCTGACGTGTGAAGTCCCCGGAGAACCCCTGGAGAAACGATGACGAAGAACGCCCTCGCGATGCTCGCCCTTCTGTCGCTCGCCGTGCCCGCCTGCGTGGTCACCACGACCGCCCCCCGCGATGTGGGCAGCGTCGCTCAGGACGGCTCGGTCTTTCTCGGCTGGCACCTGATCAATCGCGCCACCGCGTCGAAGCCGGAGGACCAGGAGACCTACGACATCGGCGCGCAGCTCGGCGCCTTCTCGGCGATCCGGATGCACACCGAGAAGCCCGTGGCCTTCTCGCAGGTGCTCGTGATCTTCGCGAACGGTGAGCGTTGGGTCGCGCCCGCGCCCGCCGCCATGGGCGCAGGCGAGTGGACGGCGCCGATCCAGCTGCCCGGTGGCCCGCGTCCGATCCACAGCATTGTGGTCAACGGGCACTCGACGACCTCGCTGCTCGCGAAGCTCGAGTTCCACGGCAGCCGCTGACCGCGGCTCGCTCGATCAGGAACTAGACGCGGAGCTCGGGGAAGAACGCCTGGAGCCGGGCGAGCGTCTTGCGCGCCACGTCGGAGCCCTGGTCACGAACGAACCGTGCCCGCGCCGCGGCGCCCTCGGCCGTATGGACCTCGAGCGTGGTCGTGCCCCCGCCCACGGCGTCGGCGGGCACGAGCTCCTCCGAGGATGGACAGAGCGCGGTGAGCTCGTTCGAGAGCGCATCGCGCTCCGCGGGCTTCAGCGTGATGCTCCGCTGGATGACGCGAGGCTCGCTCGCCTCGGCGCCCGACGCGAAGAGATCGGAGTCGTGGACGCGAACCACGCCGGTCTTGTCGTCGTAGGCGAGCTCGCGGAACTGTTTGCCGTGGGAGCTGCTGGCGCGCACGGTGAGCGAGTAGCCGCGGCCGCCCCAGAAGGAGCACGCGCCCGCGGCGGAGGAGGCGCTCCGGCTCGGAGCGCACGCCGATGCGCCGCAGGCGAGCACGGCGACCGCGAGCACGAGGGGCGCGAGCTTCATCGCGGTTCATTGGAGAGGGTGCCGCGCGCAGGCGCAACCTCCGCCCCTCGACACGCTACTTCGAAAAGACTAGAAGTAGCGCCATGGCCTCCGCGCAGTCGGTCACCAAGAAGCTCGGGTTCCTCGATCGCTACCTGACGCTCTGGATCTTCCTCGCGATGGGGCTCGGCATCGCGCTCGGGCTGTGGGTCCCGGCGTTCTCCGCGGGGCTGCAGCGGATGAGCGTCGGCACGACGTCGATCCCGATCGCGGTCGGGCTCATCGTGATGATGTACCCGCCGCTGGCGAAGGTCCGATACGAGGAGCTCCACCTGGTCTTCCGCGACAAGCGCGTGCTCGCGTTGTCGCTCATCCAGAACTGGATCGTCGGCCCGGTGCTCATGTTCGCGCTCGCCGTGATCTTCCTGCGCGATCGGCCCGAGTACATGCTCGGGCTGATCTTGATCGGCCTCGCGCGGTGCATCGCGATGGTGATCGTGTGGAACGACCTCGCGAAGGGGGACACCGAGTACTGCGCGGGCCTGGTGGCGTTCAACTCGATCTTCCAGGTGCTGTTCTTCTCGGTGTACGCGTACTTCTTCGCCACGCTCTTGCCCCAATGGCTCGGCCTGCGCGGCGCGGTCGTCGCGATCACCATCGGCGAGATCGCAAAGAGCGTCGCGATCTACCTCGGCATCCCCTTCGCCGCCGGGTTCCTCACGCGGCGGGTGCTCGTGGCCGCGAAGGGGCTCGAGTGGTACCAGCACCGGTTCGTGCCGCGCATCGGGCCGCTCACGCTCGTCGCGCTGCTGTTCACCATCGTGGTGATGTTCTCGCTCAAGGGCTCCACGATCGTACAGCTGCCGCTCGACGTGGTGCGGATCGCGATCCCGCTGCTCGTCTACTTCCTCGTCATGTTCGCGGTGTCGTTCTGGATGAGCAAGCGCTTCGGCGCAGACTACAAGCGCTCCGCGACGCTCTCGTTCACCGCCGCCTCGAACAACTTCGAGCTCGCGATTGCGGTGGCCGTCGCTACCTTCGGAATTCACAGCGGAGCCGCGCTCGCCGCCGTGATCGGACCGCTCGTCGAGGTGCCGGTGCTCATCGCCCTCGTCCACGTCGCGCTCTGGATCCAGCGGCGCTACTTCCCGGAGACGCCCCTCGAGGTCGTGGCGCCTCCCTGTGCTACCGGATCGGAGGGCACGACATGAGCGCCAAGGGATTGTTGTTCCTCTGCGTGCGCAACTCGGCGCGCAGCCAATTGGCCGAGGGGCTCGCGCGCGCGCTCTTCGGCGATCGACTCGGCGTGCAGAGCGCCGGCAGCGACCCCTCGCACGTGAACCCGTTCGCGCGCGAGGTCCTCGCCGAGCTCGGCATCGAGACGACCGGCCACCGTTCGAAGTCGGTCGACGACATCGACCGCGACGCCGTCGGCACGGTGATCACCCTCTGCGCCGAGGAGGTCTGTCCGGCGTATCTCGGCGCTGCCCAGCGCCTGCACTGGCCGATCGCCGATCCCGCGGTCGAGGGACTGACGCGCGAGGAATCGCTGGAGCGCTTCCGCAGGGCGCGCGACGAGATCCGCGCGCGGCTGCAGGTGTTCGACGCCGTGGCCTCGGTCCCCGAGGGGCCTCGCGCGAGCGAGTTTCACGCGAGCGTTCGTGTGCGCGACCTCGCAGCGAGCGCGAGGTTCTACGCGTGGTTGCTCGGCGTGCAGCCCAAGGAGTGGACCCACCGCTACGTCACCTTCGTGTCCGCGGAGCTCCGCACGAACTTCGTCATCCTCGTGTCGGACGGCAAGGAGCTCCACCATGACACGCTCTATCACCTCGGGATTTGCGTCGCCGATCGCGCCGCGGTGATCGGCGCGTATCACCTCGCGCGCAGCGCGGCGGTCACCGTCGTCAAGCCGCCGCGGACGACCTGGCGAGGCACGCCGCTCCACGAGCTGTGGCTCGAAGATCCCGATGGCAACGCGATCGAGATCTACGCGCGCCTCACCGACGCCGAGCTCGCCGAGCGGCCGGCCAACCTCGAGCCCACGTTCCTCGTCGCCGGCGCCTAGTCTGGGGAGAGGACCGGATGACCCAAGCATCCCCGCAGACGACCGGCGCGGCGAAGGCCCTGCTCCACACGGCGAGCGCGCTCTCCAACCTGCAGCCGCAGCATGCGATGACGTCGGAGGCGATCTTGCTCGCCCTGCTCTGCGATCCCGCGCTCACCGACACCGGGGCGCCGATTCTCGAGGAGCCGGAGCTGCGCCGCGCGATCCTCGAATCGAGCGAGCCGCGCGACCACAGGGGCTGGTCGCCGGGCGCGTCGGCAACGTACGACCGCGCGTGGCAGCGGGCGGTCGCGCGCGAGCGCAGCCGCCCCATCGGCGAACGCGTGCGGTCGTCTCTCGGCGCCATCGCGAGCGGCAACCGCGCGGTCCCGCTCGTGTTCGCGCTCCACGGAGTGCTCTCGGTCGGCGACCTCGCGCACGGACTCGCCGGCGCGAGCGCCCTCGTGGACGATGTCCTTCGTCGACGCGCCCTCGATCCGCAGCAGCTCGACGGCGACGTCGCCGCCGAGGTCTCGTACCCCTCGGGGCTCGCAGACGACGCCGTCGTCGATGTCGTTGCGTTGAACGACGACGTGACGCCGATGGACTTCGTCGTCGAGGCGCTCCAGCGACACTTCGGCCACGACGCCCTGCGCGCGATGCACTGCACCTACCGTATCGACGCGTGCGGACGCGCGCGCATCGCGACGTGCGGCCGACGCCTCGCCGAGGAGCGCATCGACGCAGTGCACGAAGCCGCCCGCCGGCTGAGCTTCCCGCTGGCGCTCGTGTATGGCCCCCGGGTTGGGTGAGATCGGTCATGCCCGCGCCGAGCGGCGGTCCCGGGCCATGCTAATCTCCCGCTCGTGACCCATCGGCGACGGCCCCCTGCGGTGCGACGTTGGGCGCACCGACTTCGGCGTCGGCTCGCCGATCTGGCGCGCGTCCTGATCGTGCTCGTCTCGCTGCAGCTCTCGGGCGCGATGCACCTGCTCGGCGACGTCGTCGAGCTCGCGTTCGCCATCGATCCCCACGAGGGCCACGACGACGACTGCGACGACGGCGACCGCGACTGCCCGCCCGGCTGCCCATCGTGTCACACGGCTCACGCCGGTTCGGCGCCGATCGCGCCCGCGATGGAGCTCCGGGTGACCGCCGCGGTGATCATGTCCCACCTCCCGGCCCCCGCCGGCACGGGCGACGGCCCGCTCGCGCCCGCGCCGCGCACGCTCGAGCGGCCACCTCGACCTCTCCTCGTCGTGAGCTGATCTCTCGCGTCGTCGATCGAGGACGTCCGCACGCACGCGTGCGGCCTGACGTGGAGCCATGCCGTGATTTCGATCCGAGCTCGGGTCGCTGCCGCCCTTCTTGCGGCCGCGACCGCGATCGCGCTGTCCTGTGGGAAGCGCGATGCACAACCGCCTCCGCCCGGTGACGCCGCGGGGGCCCCCAGCGATAAGCCCGAGCACGAGGGCGTCCCCAAACGCGTCCACCTCAGCAAAGAGGTGATCGCGGCGGCGAGGGTTCGCTGGGCTCCGGCGGCGAGGGCGGTCCTCACCGAGACCCTGACCCTCACCGGCGAGATCGTCGCCGATCCCGATCGGAGCGCGCGCATCGCCTCGCCGGTCGCGGGCCGGCTCGAGGAGGTGAAGATCAAAGAGGGCGCCACCGTGAAGAAGGGCGACGTGCTGGCGATCGTGCGTGTGCCGGAGCTCGGCAAGGTGCACGCCGCGCTCGCCGGGACCATTTCGCGCGCCAAGGCGGCGCGCGCCGACGCGGATCGCTTGAAGGCGCTCTACGAGCAGGGGCTCCGCCCGGAGCAGGTGTACCTCGACGCCAAGGCCGCGGCCGAGGCGCTCGAAGCCGACGCGCGGGGCCTCTCGACGCAGCTCTCGTCGATGGGCGCCGGGACGCCGCTCGGCACGCCGTTCCTCCTGCCGCTACGCGCGCCGCTCGCGGGAGTGGTCCTCTCTCGCGCGGCGGTGGTCGGTCAGCCGATCTCCACCGAGGAGACGCTGGCGAGCGTCGCCGATCTGTCGGAGGTGTGGTTCCTCGCGCGCATCTTCGAGAAGGATCTCAGCCGTCTGACGGTCGGTTCGGCGGCCGAGGTGCACCTGAACGCGCACCCCACCGAGTCGTTCCTCGGGAAGGTCGACGCCATCGCGCGCCAAATCGACCCCATCGCGCGCACTGTTACGGCACGCATTCGCCTGACCAACCGGGCGGAGATCCTGCGCATCGGTCTCTTCGGGACCGCGCGCGTGGCGATCGTGGGCGACGCCGCGAAGCCGTCGGTGTTGGTCGTGCCGCGAGGCGCCCTCACCGAGATCGCAGGTAAGCCCGTGGTGTTCGTGCGGCTCGCCAACGACGACTTCGAGGCGCGCGAGGTCGTGCTCGGCCAAACAGGGGTCGGCATGCTCGAGATCACGAGCGGCCTGCGCGAGGGCGACGAGGTCGTCGTCGAGGGCACCTTCAACGTCAAGAGCGTGCTCCTCAAGAGCACCCTCGCGGAGGAGGACTGAGATGATGCGGTTCCTCTCCGCGATCGTCGAGGCCTCGCTGGCCAACCGCGCGGTCGTGATCGCCCTAACGCTGCTCGGCGTGGTGTTTGCGCTGCGCGCCGCCGAGCGCCTGCCGATCGACGCCGTGCCCGACGTCACGAACGTGCAGGTTCAGATCATTACGTCTGCTCCGGCGCTCTCGCCCGTCGAGATCGAGAAGTACGTCACGATCCCGGTCGAGCGCGCGATGGCGGGCCTCCCGAAGACCACGCAAATCCGCTCGGTCTCGAAGTACGGAATCTCTCTGGTCACGGTCGTCTTTCGCGACGACACGGACGTGTATTTCGCCCGCCAGATGGTGAACGAACGGATGCCCGAGGCGCAGGACGCCGTGCTCGGTGCGTACGGGAAGCCCGAGATGGGGCCGATCACGACCGGGCTCGGCGAGGTCTTCCAGTTCGTGGTCCGCAACGATCGGCTCTCGATCATGCAGCTCAAGGAGCTGCTCGATTGGCAGATCGGCCCCCAGCTCCGGACCGTGCCCGGCATCGTCGAGGTGAACACCTTCGGCGGGGAGGAGCGGCAGTATCAGGTCATCCTCGATCCCAAGCGCCTTCAGGCCGCGCGCCTGTCGGTGTCGCACGTGGCCGAAGCGATCCGGAAGGCCAATGCCAACGCCGGAGGCGGCTACCTCGAGATCGACCGCACGCACTTCGTCATCAGCTCCGCCGGGCTCGTCAAGAACCTCGAGGACCTCCAGCGCGTCGTCATCGGAGCGACGCCCGACGGCGTCCCGATCACCGTCGCCACCGTCGGAGAGGTGCAGTTCGGGCCGCGGCTTCGTCGCGGAGCGGCGTCAGAGGACGCGAAGGGCGAGGTCGTCGTCGGCGTCACGCTGATGCTGATCGGTGAGAACTCGCGCATCGTCACCGCGGCCGTCAAGGCCAAGCTCGCCGCGTTGCAGTCATCGCTCCCCGAGGGCACGGTGATCGAGCCGTTCTACGATCGTTCGGTCCTCGTCGACCGCACCATCCGAACTGTCGGCAAGAACCTCGCCGAGGGCGCCGTCCTCGTCATCGCGGTGCTGTTCCTCCTGCTCGGAGACGTGCGCGCGGGTGTCGTCGTCGCGCTCACGATCCCGCTCTCGCTGCTGTTCGCCGTCGTCATCATGGAGGCGTTCGGCTTCTCCGGGAACCTGATGAGCCTCGGCGCCATCGACTTCGGCCTCATCGTCGATGGCGCGGTGATCATCGTGGAGAACGCGGCGCGAAGGCTGAGCGAGCACCGGCGCATGCTCGGCCGTGACCTGACCGGCGACGAGCGCAAAAGCGTCGTGCGGGAGGCGACGCTCGAGGTGCGTGCGGCGAGCGTCTTCGGCGAGGCGATCATCGCGATCGTGTACGTGCCCATCCTCGCCCTCTCCGGGATCGAGGGAAAGCTGTTCAAGCCGATGGCCGTGACGGTGCTGCTCGCGTTGCTCGGCGCGTTCGTGCTCTCGCTCACGCTGGTGCCCGTGCTCGCGAGCTACCTGCTGCGTCCGTCGGTCGGCCAGCACGAGACATGGATCCTGCGCAAAGCGCACGCGCTGTACACGCCGGTCCTGCGACGGGTGAAGCGCGCGCGGGCGGCCACCATCGCGATCGCCGTGTTGGCGTTGGCGGGCGCCGTCGTCATCTTCGGCCGGATCGGCGCGGAGTTCGTCCCGCAGCTCGACGAGGGGGATCTGCTCGTCGAGGTTCGCAGACTCCCCGGCGTCGCGCTGACCGAGTCGGTCGCGATGGACACCCGGATTCAGCGTGAGCTCCTCAAGTTGCCCGAGGTGCAGCACGCGGTGAGCAAGACGGGCGCTCCCGAGCTCGCCACCGATCCGATGGGTATCGAACAGACCGACACGTACATCGCGCTCAAGCCGCGCGCGGAGTGGCGACCGGGGCTGACCAAGGACGACCTCGGCCGGGAGATCGCCGAGAAGCTCGGCGCCGCGCTGCCCGAGGCGGCGCTGGCGATCTCGCAGCCGATCCAGATGCGCAGCAACGAGCTGATCGAGGGTGTCCGGTCGGACGTTGCGGCGCTCATCTACGGACCGGACCTGGCCGTGCTCGCGTCGCTGGGCGACACCGCCGCGGGCGCGCTGCGCAAGGTGCCCGGCGTCGTCGACCTGCGCGTCGAGCAGGTCGCCGGGCTCCGCTACCTCCGTGTCGCTCCGGACCGAGCCAAGCTCGCGCGATACGGGCTGGCGGTCGAGGACGTGAATCAGGTCACGGAGACGATCGCCGTCGGCCACTCGCTCGGGTTCGTGCTCGAGGGCGAGCGGCGCTTCGGGCTCGTCATCAAGAGCGACCACGCCTATGCGGGCGAGCTCGACGCGCTCCGGTCTCTGCCGCTCCGCTCGGTCAGCGGTCAACTGGTCCCCCTCGGCGACGTCGCCGCGCTCGACTTCTCGGTCGGACCGGCGCAGGTCAGCCGCGACAGCTTGTCGCGGCGACTCACGGTCGAGTTCAACGTACGCGGTCGCGATCTGCTGTCGACCGTGAGCGATGCCCGGGCCGCGCTCTCGACCGCGCTGCGCCTGCCGACGGGTTACCGCGTCGAGTGGGGCGGTCAGTTCGAGCACTACGTCGAGGGCAAGCGGAGGCTCGCGGTCGTGGTGCCGCTGGCGCTCGCGCTGATCGGGTTCCTCCTGTGGATGGCCTTCCGCTCGCTGCGCGCGGCCGCCGTGATCTTCCTCGGCGTCCCCTTCGCGATCGTCGGCGGCGTCGTTGCCCTGTGGACCCGCGGGCTGCCGTTCTCGCTGTCGGCGGCGGTCGGCTTCATCGCCCTCTTCGGCGTCGCCGTGCTCAACGGGCTCGTGCTCGTAGGTTTCGCGCGCCACCTCGAGGAGCGAGGGGCGGCACCGTCGGACGCGATCTTCGACGCCGCGCAGCTCCGCCTGCGGCCAGTCCTCACGACCGCCCTCGTCGCGTCGCTCGGCTTCCTGCCGATGGCTCTCTCGACAGCACCCGGGGCCGAGGTGCAGCGTCCGCTCGCGACGGTCGTCATCGGTGGCCTCGTGTCCGCGACGCTCCTCACGCTGCTGGTGTTGCCGGTGGCGTACTCGCTCGTGCGACGACGGTGACTCCGCGTGCGGTGCGCGACTCCGAGCTAGCCCGCGTCGCCCCCGCAGGTGGGCAAGGGGTAGCGCTCCGAGGTCCCGGTTGCAGGATCGACAACGACGATGTCGCCGAGCTGCGGTCCGGTGAGGACGGCCACGAGGCGCTTCTTCGACTCGACGATCGTCGGCAAGGGCGCGAACGGTCGCTTCGGTTGCAGTTCGACGATGGTCGGCGATGCGTGCGTGGAGACGTCGTCGATGACCAGCCTCGTGCCGTCGTTCGCGAGGAACGCCCACGTCTCGCCGGAGAGCCGCAGGTGGGGCGATTGTGGGATTGAATGGCCCCACCCGATTCGCCGCTCCCGACAGTCGATCGGCGTCCCCGGCGAGCCACCGAGGTGCGCGATGAGCGCGCCGGATCGCGGGTCGCGGAAGCCGAGCGCGTAGAACGCCTTGCCGAAGAAGCACGCTTGCGGCGTCGACGTGAACCGATGGACGAACTTCGCTGTTTTGACGTCGTAGACGACCGCATCGTTGTCGATGAGGACGACGAGCAGCTCACCGTCACGATCGATCTCGGCGGGCGTGCCCTCGTAGCTGGACTTGGCGTGCGGTGCGCGCGCGCCCGCGACCGGGATCGTCCGCGTCGCCCCGCCCGCGAAAGTGACCACCACGCCGTCGGTGACCGTCTGCACATAGGGCGATGACCACGGTGGGTCGTCGTAGGGGGCCCGGGACTCGACCTTGTCGACGTAGCGCCTGCGTCCCGTGGCGAGCTCGAACACCGAGCAGCGTCCGCGAACGCACACTACAACGTCACCGTCGCTCGTCAGGCCGGTGGCGGCGGCGGCGTCATCCCTGCGCGCCGCAGCGTCGATGCATACGAGGGGCTCGGGGGCGCGCGCGTCGAGCTCCTTCCTTGTCAGCTTCGTGGCGCTCGGAGGTGCGTCGCGCTGGCACGCAGAGAGAACCATCGAAGCGAGCAGGATGGATCGGTGCATGGTCCCCCGAGCGCGTGCTCCTCGAGCCGGCTACGGGTGGAACCCTCAGCACGGGCCGTCCTTGGTCGCCGCGTTGGGCGCTCGCTTACGCGCGCGCCTACCTTGCGGTGCCAGGCGCTCGCTTACGCGCGCGCCTACCTTGCGGTGCCAGGCGCTCGCTTACGCGCGCGCCTACCTTGCGGTGCCAGGCGCTCGCTTACGCGCGCGCCTACCTTGCGGTCTTGCGCCCCATGGGCTCGTAGGCGCAGAAGGTCCCCGTGCGGATCGCCCAGTCGAGGTGGCGCCCGAGCTCGGGCTCGCGCTCGGCGAGCTTCTTGATCGCCTCGCGGACGCGGCGTTGCACCACGATGCGCGCGCGCTCGGCCATCGAGCCGACCCGTCGCGCGCGACCTCCGAGCCCGACGGCGCTCGAGAGCTGCTGGACCAGCATGTCGAGCTCGCGGTGAGCGCGATCTGCGCGCGCCACGTCCGCGAAGCGCTCGGCCTCGTCGAGCTCTTCGCGCAGCTCGCCGATGCGCCGTTGGTAAGCCTCTCGGGCCCTTCCGTCGAGCACCTCGCCCGCATCGCCGGCATCGCCGACAGCGCTCCCGTCGTCGGGCTCCGCCGCGAGGTCGAGGACGTGGAACTCTCGGCCGGGCTGCTCGACGAGGCGCGCGAGCATCGGCAGGCCGCGCACCGATTTGAGGCGCGTCGTTCTCCCGTTGCAGACGACGACGACCTCCTTGCCCGCCGTGGAGAGCGTGAAGTCGAGGGGCGGCTCGGCGCGGGGCTCGGGCTGCGGGGGGGCTGCCGACGCGGCGCCCGCGCCCGCCTCTGCGCGCGCAAGGATCGCGTCCATCCCGTGCTCCCTGGCCAGGTGCGCGGCGAGCGTGAAGTCGTTGGACGCGGGTTGAGACCAACGCGTCAACGCCTCGGCCCGCGCGAGATGAACCCACGCTTCGCTGGCCGTGGCGCCGGAGCGGCGGGTGAGGTCGAGCGCCGCAGCGAACGAGGCGAGCGCGCGGTCGCGTTCGCCCTGCCGCGCGAGGAGTGAGCCGAGGATCGCGTCGTACGGCGGGCCGCAGACGAAGCCGAAGGGGCCCCATGCGGTGTTTCGTCCGCGCGCGGGCGTGAGCTTGGCAAGGAGATCGGGGAAGCGCGCGGTGTCGTCGGCCAGGAGCGCCACATCCGCGATGGTCGCCAGCATCATCGGCGCGAGCATCCGCGCCCCGTCGCCGATTCCAGCGAGCGCCTCCCGCGCGCGCGCCCCGTCGCCCGAGCGCGCATGGACCACCGCGTGGACGAGCGCCTGGTGCTGCCCGGGCTCGGGCATGCGGCGCATCGCGCGAAGAATCTCCGGCTCGTGGGTGCGGAGGCCGCGGGTGTCTCCGCGCACGAGGAGCATCCAGAATCGGTGCATCGCGATGACGTGCGCGGCGTTCACGTCGAGCCCCTCTTGCCCGATCGCCGTCGCCTCCTCGATCGCCTCGTCGCAGAGGGCGAACGCGCCCCGCGGCATCGCGAGCATCGACCGCAGGAGCGGTGTCTGCCACAGGTAGCGAGGATGCCCGAGGCGCGCGGCGAGCTCGGCGCGCGCCTCGACGACGGCCTCCGCCCGCGCGAAGTCGCCGAGCTCGATCCAGTCTGTCGCGAGCCTTGTCAGGCCGCGTAGCTCGACGACCGCATCGCCGGTGGTGCGCGCGGTGCCAACAAGCTCCTCCGAGACGGGGATGCGATCGAGCGGCGGCGCGAAATCCGTGAGCGCCGAGCCCGCGGCGAGCGCGATCTCGGCGCGGACGCGGGGGTCGACCACCCGCTCGGCCATCTCCATCGCTTGCCGTGCGAGGGCGACGGGCTCTTCGGGCGTGGTGCTCGGTTGGAGCGCGGCGGCGAGGCGAGCGAGGACGCGCGCGCGCAGATCGTCCGCGCCGGCCAGGCCGACCAGCGCGCTTCGAAGCATCGTGACGAGCTCTTCGCGCACCTCGCCGAAGACGAGCTCCGCGCCCTGGCCCAGCGCGGCCCGCGCGATGAGCACGGCGTCACCGGTCGCGCGCGCGCGGCGACTCGCCTCGCGAAAGACCTGGCGACCGCGAGCCAGGGAGCCCGCCTCCGTCGCGGCCCAGCCGAGCGCGATCAACAGCTCGATCCGGTCGGCTTCGGAGGTGTCGAGCTCTTCGACAGCCTTGGACGTGCGTTCGAGGAGCGCGACGGCGTCCTCGGGCGCCAGTCGGGCGCGCGCGGTTTCGGCGGCGAAGATCGATGCGCCGATGACCTCGTGGGCGCTCACGAGCGGGAGAGCGCCGAGCATGTGGTGGGCAGCGAGCGCCGCGTTCCGTTGGCCGTCACGGGCGAGCGTGGTTGCGAAGGACCGATGGAGCTCGCGACGGCGGTTCGGCGCGACGCGCTCGTAGAACGCGTCGCGGACGAGCGCATGGGAAAAGACGTACGAGTCGTCGTCGTCCCGGCGGAGCAGACCTCGCGCCGACAGGTCGCCGAGTCGGCCCATCACCTCGACGAGAGGTGTCTCGGTCGCGCTCGCGAGCGCGGCGGCGACGATCCTGCGACCGAAGACGCTCGCTGCGTCGAGGAGCGCCGCGGTCGCGGCGTCGAGCCCATCGATGCGAGAGGCGATGATCGAGAGGACCCCCGAGGGCGCCATCGCCCCCCGCTGGTCCAGCACGCGGAGGGCCTCGGCGACGAAGAGCGGATTGCCCTCGGTCTTGGTGACGAGCTCGGAGGTCAGGCGGGCGTCCGCGCGACCGATGTGCTCCTCGACGAGCTTCGCGACATCCTCCGAGCCGAGCGCCCCCAGGGTGAGCTGGGTCGCTTCGCGCCCGAGACGAGCGAGAACCTCCGCGATCGGGGCGCGCTGCGCCTCGACGTCGCGCAAAGTGCCGATGACCACGATGCGCCGCGAGCGCAGGCCGCGCGAGACAAAGTGCAGGACCTCGAGCGAGGGGAGGTCTGCGGCGTGGAGATCGTCGAAGATGAGGAGCAGAGGCGCCTCTCGAGATCGCTCGCGCAGGAACGTGGCGACTCGATCGAAGATGGCGAAGCGCTCGCGCCCCGAATCCGTGCGGGCGCTCTCGCCGCGGGTCGGCCCCGTGTCGTCGAGACTCGGCGCACCTGCCGCTCTGCCTCCGAGCGCCTCGAGCACCTCGATCCACGGGTAGAACGGGGGGGCGCCGCCGGTCTCCCAGGCGCGGCCCCACGCGACGACCATCCCGCGCTTGGCAGCCAGGGCTGCGATCTCGTCGGCCAGGCGTGTCTTCCCGATGCCCGGCTCGCCGAGGACCAGGTGCACGCTGCCGCGGCCGTCGATGGCGGCTTCGCAGCTCCGGACGAGGAGCTCCACCTCCCGTTCCCGCCCGAGGAAGCGCACCCGAAGACCGTACCCGAACGGCGCTCGCCGAAAACCGGAACAATGTTCCGGTCGATCGTCACGCCTCCCGGATCAGGAGGTCCACATGGGAGCCCACGAGCACAAGACGGAGCACAAGAGTTTCGCGAAGCCCGACGAGATCCGCGAGTTTCCGCGCGGTCGCGCGGAGATCTTGAAGGTCGGCGACGGCGAGGTCGGTCGCCTGGTGTTCCAGCCGGGTTGGAGGTGGTCGAAGGACGTGCAGCCGCTCGCCAAGACCTCGAGCTGCGAAGCGCCGCACTTCCAGTACCACGTGTCCGGGAAGCTCGCGATCAAGATGGACGACGGGAGCGAGTTCGTCGCCGGCCCCGGCGACATCACCTCGCTCCCGAGCGGCCACGACGCGTGGGTCGTCGGTGACGTGCCGGTCGTCGTGGTGGACTGGTTCGGCGCGAGCAACTACGCGAAGCGATGAGCCGCCCGCTCGGGACCCGAGCGGGGCAGCCGCTCGAGGCCACCCTCGAGCGCTACAGCGACGCCTGGAGTCGTCACGACGTAGACGCCATCGTCGCCATGCACACCGAGGACTCCGTCTTCGAGAACCACACGAGCGGTGGGGTCGCGGTCGGCAGGGCAGGCATTCGCAGGCTGCTCGAGGGCGTCTTCGCGACGTTTCCCGATCTGCAGTTCGCGACGCGTCGCGCGTACTTCCGTGAGGACCTGGCGGTCCTCGAGTGGACCGCCACCGCCACGCACGCGAACCCGGTGACCCGGGGCACGCGGACCTTTCCGCCCTCCGGCCGGAAGCTGTCCTGGGACGGCATGGACGTCATACCGATGCGCGGTGGCCTGGTCGCTCGGAAAGACGTCTACGCCGACTCGATCTCGTTCTTGCGTCAGCTCGGCGCCATCGTGCCCTGAACCCTCAGGGGAACACGTAGAGGTCGTGCTTCGTCTCGCTCCCGGTCACCGGGGCGTTTCGCGGCAAGCGGAGCAACAGCGACGACGCCTGCACCGCGATGGGCCGCGGGATCGAGTCGACCTTCGGGAGCGAGACGATCGTCGACTCGGCGGCGGTGCCCACCTTGCGGCGGGCGGTGAAGCTGTACATCGGGGAGGAGCCCATCGCGTTGGTCGTGAAGTAGACCGCGCCGTCCGGCGAGAACAGCGGCGTGCCACGCGTCATGCCGACGCTGGTCCCCGAGACGACGTCGACGAACTTCGTGTCGGTCTCCATGTAGTTCGACGCCGCGACCTTGTTCGGGGCGCCGACCGCGATGTCGCTCGTGCCGGCGACGAACTTCGCCGTGCCGCCCGCGACGGGAACCGCGGCCCACGCGTTGCCGAAGATGGTGCCGGACTTCGCGACGAGGTTGAGGAGGAGGTGCGTCTTGTCCGGCGAGACGACGATCGACTGCTTCTGCGAGGTGTACTTCGCGAGGTTGTAGATCTGCGCGTCGGTGATGGTGGTCAGGGTCGTCGGTGAGCTGGTGGGGCTCGTGACGCTCCACACGTTCACGGTGACGCTCTTGCCCACCGGTGAGCTGCCGGTGGACGAGACCGAGCCGGTGAGGAAGAAGACCTTGTCGCCGACGATGGCGACCGCCGGGACGTCGTCGTCCTTGGGCGGCATCACCGGGATGACGTCGGTGGTCGACAACTGCTTGACGACGCCGGTGCCGAAGTCGACGAAATAGAGGCGGCTCGCGCGCTGGGTGCCGCTCATGCCCGAGAGGAACAGCGCGCCGTTGCCGAGCTGACCGCCGCGCACCCAGCGCGGCTCGAACATCGCGAGATCGTAGGTGGTGATGGCCGCGCCCGCCGTGGGGCTCGCGACCCGCAGCCGGCTCCCGAGCTCCGAGGGATACCGCTCGAGCGAAGCGACCTTGGTGCCGTCGGCGCTGAAGATGACGCTCGCGATCGTGGACTTGGTGACGTCGTACTCGGCCGACGCGACGGACGTCGTGCTCCCGCTGGTGAAGAAGACGAGCTTCTCCTTGCTGCTCGACGCACCCGCGGCCTTGTTCGCGAGCTTCAGCGCGCCGGGGCCCTGCCACACGCGCCAGGCCTCGGCCGCGGTGGTGACCACGGGCAGGGACACCGGCGAACCGCCGGTCCACGGGGTGAGCTCGGTTGCCGTGCCGTCGACGCCGAGCACGCCGTTGGACACCGCCTGGAAGAAGCCGCTGCCGGTCGCGATCACGGTCGCGGTCCCGCCGCTGAGATCGCGCAACACGATGGACTTCGCGTCGTCGCAGCGCTGGAAGACGAGCCTGGTGCCGTCCGCGGAGGCCTGCACGTCGTCGAACTGACCGAAGTTGCCCGCCGCATAGCAGGACTCGTCGAGCGCGGTCTTGCCGTAGTCGTACCCCGGCGGCTTGGTGTCGGCCGGGGTCTCGCTCACCGCGGTGTCCGGCTTCGTCGTGCCGGTGTCGACCCGGCCGGTGTCCGACCCGCCCGAGTCCTCCGTGGTCGTGTCTTCTTCGACGGCGACGTCGTCGGTGGCTGCGTCGGTCGTGTCCGAGTCTGCCGGCTCGCCCGTGGTGGGGCCCTCGGAGCCGCTCGAGCACGCGACGAGGAGCGCTGCGCCCCCGAGCACGAGGGCGGCGGCGCTCCGTCGGAACGAAAGGGGCGTCGCGCGGAGGGGGGCGAGGGAGGCGTCGTCGGACATGGGGACTCCAGGTGCTGCGGGAGCACCTCCGACGAGCAGCGCGCGAAAGAATTCACCCCGCGCGAGCGAATGTCGGCGCGAGCATGGCGGGAGTTACGCGGTTTCGGGGGTGTGGATCACGGCCTCGATGTTGTGACCGTCCGGGTCGAGCACGAACGCCCCGTAGTAGTGCTGGTGGTACTGCGGACGCGGGCCGGGGGCGCCGTTGTCCTTGCCGCCGGCGGCAAGCGCTGCCTGGTAGAACGCGTCGACCGCGGCGCGCGACTCGGCGCGGAACGCGATGTGGTTCTTCCGCGGCGTGTCGCCCTCGGTGACCCAGAAATCGGGCTTCGGCGCGACACCCATGCCGAACACGACGCGCCCGTCGGTGTACTCGGTGGGGATCTCTACGAGGACCGCGTAGCCGAGCGGTGCGAGCGCCTTCTCGTAGAACGCACGGCTGACGGAACCCTTCGTGACGGTGACTCCGGTGTGATCGATCATGCCCGGAGGCTATCCGCGGTTCGCGACAGCAGTCTGTCAGGAGCGAGGCCCGATAGGCGCGCGCGTCAGCGAGCGCCTGAATCCGACGTGAGTGGGGTTGCTCTGTGGCAACCGTTGGCTCACGCCCGCGGCCCCGTCCCGCGCGGCTCACGTCGTGGGGATCGGCGTTCGCGCGGCGCCGGCGGCAGCCGAGCCCCAGACCCGTTCGCAGCGCGCATCGAACGCGGCGCGCGCCTCGGGCAGGCGAGCGACCAGCGTCTCGGGCAACATCTGCTCGACCTGCCGCAGCACGTCGGGCGCGATGCCCTGCATGGCCCACGCGAAGCCCTGTGCGTACATCACGGCCATCTCCTCGCTCGGCGGCGCCGGGAAGCTCTTCGCCCCGCGCAGCAAGGGGATGATCTCCCGCTCCTCGATCGCCAGGTGCGCATCGAGCAACCCCTCTAGCTCGCGCACGATCGCGAGCGCCGGTTTCGCGTCCGGCAGGCGCGCGAACGCCGCCTCCCCGCGATCGAGGATCGGATCGATGCGGCGGTGGTCGGCCGACAGTTGCTCGATGACCGCCCGCACGGAGGCGTGCTCGGCTTGCAGGCTCGGAAAGACCCCGGCGTCCTCCGAATGGTGGTGACCGTGAAGGGTCTGGTAGAGGCTCTTCCACTCCTCACGGAGCGCCTCGATGCGCGAGACCTCCCCGCCGGCAACCGCCTCGAGCGCGCTGTGGAAGCGGGCGAGATCGCGCCGAAATCCGTGGTGCGACATCATGAGGGCGGTCGCCATCGAGGCGGTGTGGTCGTCGTTCAGGAGGTTCGGGGCGTCCGACATGGCTGTTCCTTTCGGGGTCTGCCCATGCGTCGAACGAGGGCCCGCGGGATCGACACGGGCGCGAAGCTGTTCCGTCCGAACGGCTCGGCACTCAACGCTTGGCCACGATCAGCGGCGCTTTGCCCATTCGCGTCTTCGGGATGAACGCCACGTCCTCAACGCGGACTTCGATGGCAGCACCCTGGCTCGCGAGCAGGTCACGCACCTCGCCGCGAACGGCTTCGAGCGTCTTCGTCCCATCGCGACCCACCAGGCGCACGAGGATCCCGGAATCGAGTTGCTCGATCTGCCACGCGGTCACGGGCAACACCTCCATGACCTTGTGGAAGGCATTCGGCTGCACGGTCACGGAGCCGAACGTGAGGAGATCCTCGTTTCGCCCCTGAATGCCGTCGATGAGCGCGTACGGGCGCCCGCAATCGCACCGCTCGGATGACAGGCGAACCGAATCGCTCATCGCATAGCGGATCAACGGCATGGTGCGGCTGAACAACACCGTCACGAGAACGCGCGCGCCATAGACGCCGGGAGGAACGGGCCGATCGTTCTCGTCCACGAACTCGGGGACGACGAGATCTTCGTAGAGGTGCATCCGACCGCGATCGCAGTGCGACGCGATCCCCGCCGGCTCGGTCGCCGCGTAGACCTCGACCGGCGGCCTCCCGAACGCACGTCGGATGCGCTCTCGCGTGTCGTCGGTGATCACCTCGGACGAGCAGGTGACGGCCTTCGGGTGAATCCGCAGGCGACCGGCGAGCTGCTCCTCGGCGAGAAGGCGCATCATCGACGCGTAGCCGACGAGCGACTCCGGCTGAAACTCGTTGAGGCGCTCGTCGATCGTGGCGAGCGAATCCGTCGCGTCGATCCGCAGGGTGGGGACAAACTTGCTGTGGAGCGAGGCGCCGACGAGCGCGGACTGATGCCAGGGCGTTCGCGAGCTCACCACCGCGAGCTTCATTCGATGCGTGAGCCCTGCCCTCAGCCCGGCCCAATCGTTCGCGCGCGCATACGACGCGAGCACCCACAGCCACTCGTCGTGGTCCTGGACGAAGATGCCTCGCATCCCCGTGCTCCCGGAGGTCGAGGTGACGTACCAGCGGTCGCGCAGCGGGGCGAGCGGTTGGTCGGTGGACGCGGCGGCGAGATAGGAGCTCACGTCGGCGAGCTTCAGCGAACGGTCGGTGACCACGTCGTCGAACGCGGCCATCAGCTCGCGCTTCGTTACGATCGGCAGCTCGTGCAGCGGGCGGTCTTCGAAACCTCGGTGAAGACGCGCGTAGAACGGTGAGTTCAGCGCCGCGAAGTTGCGGAGGTCACGGAGCTCGCCCGCCTGATGGACCTCGAGCTCGCGGCGCGACCAGCGATCGTGCGAGCGCAGCAAACGCCGTCGTGCGAGGACCGTGGCGAGGATTCGCGCGTCCATCACGCGATCGGCTTTTCGAGGCGGATGCAGACCATGGCGAGCGTTCTCTCCCCGTCGCAGCGGTTCGAGAATGGTGCCACGGGCCGGATCGAACGGCGCAACGACCGCGCGGCCCACGACTTGCTGTTTCGGCAGGGTATGCGCTCTCGCCGGCTCTCCTGGCTCCCGATGGCCGTCGGCGCCGCATCCATCGCGCTCGCCGCAACGAACGCGTCGGCACAGTCGAAAGACGCGCTGCCGTCGCCGCTCCGCCCGGACGACGTGGTCGTTTGGGCCAAGACTCATCGGGCCGAGCTGACGGCGGCGACCGCCAAGACCAACGCCCTGAACGAGGCGCCGAAGGTGGTCTCCGCGCTGCCCGACCCGATGGTCATGGTGTCGCTCGATCACTTGCCGTTCAAGATGATGGGCGCCGACGCGAGCCTGCTCCTGCAGCAGGATTTTCCCCTCTCGGGCGTGCTCGGTAAGAAGAAGGCCTCAGCGGAAGCAGACGCGCGCGCAGCCGGCGCGGATGTCGAGCGAGTCGCGCTCGATGTCGCGGCCGAAGCGTTGATCGCGTACCTCATGGTCGTCGAGCGCGAGCGCATGCAGACGGTGCTCGATGAACAGATCGCGACCGCGAAGGACATCGTCGAGGCGACGCTCGCGCGCCTCGAGGGCGGCAGCGGCAGCGCTGGCGATATCGTACGCGCACGGCTCGACGTCGCCCGGCTTACGGGCGAGCGCTCCGCCGTCGACGCCGAGCTGGTCGCGGCGAGGTCGATGCTGAACGCGGCCCTCGCGCGTCCCATCGCCGCCGTTGTCCCGCCGACGTCGCTCACGATCCCCACGACCGATCCGCCCGACGCGACCAAGCTCGTCGCCATCGCGATCGCCAAGCGTCCCGAGCTCGCAGTGATGAAGCACCGGTTCGAGAAGGCGTCGGCCGACGTCGCAGTGATGAACGCGATGTACAACCCGATGGCGTTCGTGCGGACCGGCCCGTCGTACACGATGAACGAGGGACCGGGAGTGATGCTGATGGTCGGCGTGAGTCTGCCGATCTGGCGCGAGAAGCTCGGTGCCGGCGTGGCCGAGGCGACCCACATGTCGAGCATGGTCGACGCCGAGACCGCGGCGATGCGCACGATGATCGAGGGCCAGGTGGCGAGCGCGCGAGGCGGCGTCGTCGCGGCGAGGATTCGGTTCGAGACCACGCGCGACAAGCTCGTCCCCATCGCGCGTCAGGCCGTGTCGTTGCAGCTCGCGAGCTACGCGACCGGGCAGGTGCCGCTGGTGTCGGTGCTCGACGCGCTGGCGATGCTCCGCATGACGCGCATGGAGCAGGTCGTGTCGGAGGTTCGCCTCGGCGCAGCGTGGGTCAAGCTCGGGCGCGCTGTCGGCGTCGTTCGCATCGCGGTGCCGTCATGAACGCGCGCGCGCTCGCTGTCGTCACGTTGGCCCTGGTCGGCCTCGGCGGCAACTGCGCGCAGAAGCAGGATCACAGCGGGCATGTGCCCGCTTCGAGCGCGGTCGGCGGTGGGCCGCACGAGGGACACGTGCCCGGCTACGCGCCGATCGTGATCGATCCCGCTCGGATCGGACCGCTCGGGCTCGCGACCGCGACCGTCGAGCAGCGCGACTTCACCAAACTGCTCCGCACCGTCGGCGTCGTGGCCCTCGACGAGACGCGCACGGCACACGTGCACACGAAGGTGAAGGGCTTCATCGAGGCGCTCCCCGCGGACTTTGTCGGGAGGTCGGTGAAGAAGGGCGAGGTGCTCGCCGCGATCTACAGTCAACAGGTCTACGCCGCGCAGCTCGAGCACCTCGCGCTCCTCAAACAGCCAACGGTTGAACCTCGGCGACGTGGAGGCCGAGGACGCGGACGCCAAGATGAGGGACAAGCTCGTTGCGGCGTCGCGGCGCCGTCTCTTGCTGTGGGACGTGCCGAGAGCGCAGATCGATCGGCTCGAAAAGACGTTGGAGCCGCAGAGGACCTACGCCGTCACCTCGCCCCGCGCCGGGGTGCTCGTGGCCAAGCAAGCAGTGTTCGGCACCTACGTCGAGCCCGGGGCGGAGCTGTTCACCATCTCCGATCTCACCCATCTGTGGATGCTCGTGGACGTCTACGAGGCAGACGTCCCGCACGTCGCGCTCGGTCAGGTGGCGAAGCTCACCGTAGAGGGCAGATCGGATCCGCTCACCGCGAAGGTCACGTTCATCGCGCCGATCATCGATCAGGCGACGCGCACGCTCAAGATCCGGCTCGACGTGCCGAACGCCGACGGGAAGCTCAAGCCCGGCGCCTTCGCGACCGCAGAGATCGATCTCCCGCTCGGTCGCGGCCTCTCGATCCCAGAGAGTGCGGTCGTACACACCGGCACGCGCAACGTCGTGTTCGTCGTGCACCGGGCGGACGACGGCAGCGCGCACATCGTCCCGCGCGAGGTCACGCTCGGGCCGCAGGTCTCTGGCCACTATCGCGTGACGAACGGGCTGGCCGCCGGCGAGAGCGTCGCGACGAGCGCGCAGTTCCTCATTGACTCGGAGAGTCGTCTCCGAGCGACGACCGGAACGCCGGGCGGGCACAGTGGCCACTGAGACGCGGTTGGGGTTCGTCGCCCGCGTCATCGACTTCTCCGGGCGCAATCGACTCCTGGTCGTGATCGTGGCGCTCGCGATCACGGTGTTTGGCGTGTGGTCGGCGCGGAACACGCCGCTCGACGCACTGCCCGACCTGTCCGACACGCAGGTGATCGTCGCGACCGAGTGGATGGGGCGCAATCCCACAGTCATCGAGGATCAGGTCACGTATCCGATCGTCACGACGTTCCTCGGCGCGCCGCGGGTGAAGGCCGTTCGCGGCTTCACCATGTTCGGCATGTCCTTCGTCTACGTCATCTTCGAGGACGGGACGGACGTGTATTGGGCGCGTGCGCGCGTGCTCGAGTATCTCTCGAAGGTTCGCGACAAGTTGCCGCCGGGGGTGAGCCCGCAGCTCGGGCCCGACGCGACGAGCGTCGGGTGGGTGTTTCAGTACGCGCTCGTCGACGAGAGCGGGAAGCACGACCTGCAGGAGCTGCGGTCGTTCCAGGATTGGTATCTGCGCTATTGGCTGCAGGGCGTGGAGGGCGTCGCCGAGGTCGCCAGCGTCGGGGGGTTCGAGAAGGAATACCAAGTCGAAATGGATCCCGTGCGCATGAAGGCGTTCGGGATCACCGTCGCGCAGGTCGCGGGCGCAATTCGAGGGGCGAACGACGAGGTGGGGGGCCGCGTCGTGGAGCTCGCGCAGCACGAGTACGCGGTGCGTGGCCGCGGCTACATCAGGGACAAGCGCGACATCGAGCTCGCGGTCGTCGTAACGAGGGCCGACGGCACGCCGATCCGCATCAAGGATGTCGCGACCGTCGTCGTCGGCGGCAACATCCGCCGCGGGGTCGTCGATCTCGATGGGCGCGGCGAGGTCGTGGGCGGCATCGTCGTCATGCGCTACGGCGAAAACGCGCTCGACGTCATCAACCGAGTGAAGGCGAAGCTCGCCGAGGTGCAGGGCTCGCTGCCGCCGGGCGTGAAGGTCGTGCCCGTCTACGACCGGAGCCAGCTCATTACCGCCTCCGTGAGGACGCTCGGCACCAACGTCGCGCAGATCATCGCCGTCGTGCTGATCGTCATCGGGGTGTTCCTGTTCCACATCCGCTCCTCCCTCGTGAGCGTGATCACCCTCGTCGCGGCGACCGCGGGATCGTTCATCGCGTTCTGGGCGCTGCGCATGACGATCAACATCATGTCACTGGCCGGGGTGATCCTCGCGCTCGGCGACATGGTCGATTCGGCGGTCGTGTTGGTCGAGAACGCGCACAAGAAGATCGAGCAGGCGGAGCGCGAGGGGTCGACGGTCGAGCGGAAGGAGCTGGTGATCGCCGCCGCAAGGGAGCTCGGGCCGTCGATGTTCGGTGCGCTGCTGGTCCTGACGATCGCGTTCCTCCCCGTCTTCGTGCTCGAGGGCGAAGAGGGCCGATTGTTTCGCCCCCTCGCGCTCGCGAAGACGGCCTCGATGGCGTTCGCGTCGCTCCTCGCGGTAACCCTCGTTCCGGCGCTGATGGTGTGGTTTCTCCGCGGCAAGATCCGACCAGAGGGCCAGAACCCGATCAACCGTCTGTGCGTGGCGGCGTATCGGCCGATCCTCCGCGCGTGCCTGCGCGCGCGGTGGGGGGTCCTGATGTTGGCGGTCGCTCTCACCGCCGCAACGGCGTGGCCGTTCGCGCGCCTCGGTTCGGAGTTCATGCCGCCGCTCTACGAGGGCGACCTCCTCTACATGCCGATCACGGTGCCCTCGATCCCGATTGAGGAGGCGCGCCGACTCCTTCGCTTCCAGGACGCGCAGATCAAGAGCGTGCCAGAGGTCGTGCAGGTGTTCGGCAAGGCCGGGCGCGCCGACACTGCGCTCGATCCCGCGCCGCTCTCGATGTTCGAGACCGTCGTGCGCCTGAGGCCGCGGGAACAGTGGCGCGCCGGTATGACGATGGAGAAGCTCGTCGCGGAGCTCGAGGCGAAGGCCTCGCTGCCGGGCGTGCAGGGCGCGTGGACGATGCCGATCAAGGCGCGGATCGACATGCTCTCGACCGGGATCCGGACGCCGGTCGGCGTGAAGGTGTTCGGTCCGAGCCTCGAGGGCATCGTCGCCGTGAACGGTCAGATCGAGCTCGCGCTTCGCAAGGTGACCGGCACGCGGTCGGTGTACGCCGAGCGCGAGCTGGGCGGCTTCTTCCTCGACATCACGCCCGACCGTGAGGCGATCGCGCGCTACGGCGTGACGGTGCGGGACGTGCTCGACGTCGTCGAGAGCACCATCGGCGGCATGGACGTGAGCGCTACGATCGAGGGCCGCGAGCGCTATCGCATCAACGTGCGCTACCCGCGGGACCTTCGGCAGGATCTCGCGTCGCTGCGAGAGGTGCTGGTGCCGGTGCGGACTACGCCCGCGAACCGCCCCCCGGGCGCCGTCACGCCCGCGAGCGGCGCGGGCGAAATGGAGCCGGCCGGGGGGATGGGCGTCGCGACCGCGACCGATGACGTCGGCATGAGCTCTTCGATGCCCAGCGCCTCCGCGACGCCGGCCAGGCCCGCCGCGTTCTTACCGCTCGGCCAGCTCGCGAAGATCGAGACGGTGATGGGGCCTCCGATGATCAAGAGCGAGTCGGGCCAGCTCACCGGATGGATCTACGTCGACATCGAGGGACGCGACGTCGGCAGCTACGTGGCCGACGCGAAGCGGGTGGTCGGGCGTGAGGTGAGTCTCCCGCCGGGTTACGTGGTGAAGTGGACGGGACAATACGAGCTGCTCGAGCGTGTGCGCACGCGCATGGCCTACGTCATCCCGCTCACGCTGGGGATCGTGTTCCTGATCCTCTACATGAACTTTCGCGGAGTGCCGCAGACGCTGCTCGTCATGAGCGCCGTCCCCTTCGCCGCGGTGGGCGCCGTATGGACGCTGTGGTTCGCGCGGTTCAACACCTCGATCGCAGTATGGGTTGGCATCATCGCGCTGCTCGGCGTCGCCGCCGAGACCGCGAGCGTCATGGTCGTCTACCTCGATGAGGCGTGGGAGGCGCGCGGGGGACCAAGTGGGTTCCGCGACGCCGCAGCGCTGGCCGACGTCGCGGTGGAGGCCGGCAGCAAGCGCGTTCGTCCGCTCCTGATGACCGTGATGACCAACATCTTCGGCCTCCTGCCGGTCCTGCTCGACGCGGGCGTCGGCGCAGACGTGGCGAAGCGGATCGCGGCGCCGATGTGGGGCGGCCTTGTGTCCCTCACGCTGCTCACGTTGCTCGTCGTCCCCGCTGCGTGGGTGATATGGCGCGGGCGCGCTCTGTCGCGCCGCACCGTCCTAGCGAAGCCGCTACCGGGCGCCGATCCATCGATTGACTAATCAATTGAGTGGTTGAATACTCTTCGGGTGGCTACGCCCGACCACCGCCGCTTCAAGGACTCGATCTACGAGCAGTTCGCCCGGCTCGGAAAGGCGCTCTCGGCTCCGAAGCGGCTCGAGCTCCTCGACCTTCTCACGCAGGGCCCACGCACGGTCGAGGCGCTCGCCGAGCAAGCTGCGCTGTCGATCGCGAACGCGTCGAAGCACCTGCAGGTCCTCCGCGCCGCGCGCCTGGTCGACGCCGAGAAGAAGGGCCTCTACGTCGAATACCGCGTCGCCGGCGAGGACGTCGCGCGCTTCTTCGTCGCCCTGCGCGGGCTCGCCGAGTCTCGCCTCGCGGAGGTCGAGCAGGTCAGCCGCACGTACCTCGAGCAGCGCGGCGCGCTCGAGCGGCTGCTCCGCTCGGGAGGTCTGGAGCCTGTCGAGGGCGACGAGCTCCTCCGTCGGGTGCGAAGCGGCGACGTCACCGTGCTCGATGTCCGTCCCGTGGAGGAGTACCGCGCGGCGCACGTACCGGGTGCGATCTCGATCCCCATCGACCAGCTGCGCGCGCGGCTGAAGGAGCTGCCGAAGAACCGGGAGATCGTCGCCTACTGCCGAGGCCCGTACTGCGTGATGGCGATCGAGGCCGTGCAGTTGCTGCAGAAGAAGGGCTTCACCGCGCGCCGGATGGAGCAGGGGGTCGTCGACTGGCGAGCGCGCGGCTTCAGGGTCGAGCGTGGGGAACCATGAGCGCGGTGCGCCTGGGTCTGCGGGAGAACCTCGCCCAGTTCTCGCTGCTCGTCGTGGTCAACGCGTTCGTCGGCGCGATGGTCGGCATGGAACGCACGCTCCTTTCGCCGATCGCCGAGCAGGAGTTCCACCTCGCGGCGAAGACGGCGATCCTGTCCTTCATCGTCGTCTTCGGCGTCACGAAGGCGTTCACGAACTACCTCGCTGGGCGGCTCTCGGATCGCTTCGGCCGCAAGCACGTGCTGGTCGCCGGGTGGCTCGTGGCCGCGCCGGTGCCGTTCCTCCTCATGTGGGCCCCATCGTGGACCTGGGTGCTGGTGGCGAACGCGTTCCTCGGCGTGAGCCAGGGGCTCACCTGGTCGACGACGGTCATCATGAAGATCGACCTCGCCGGCGCGAAGAATCGCGGACTCGCGATGGGGCTCAACGAGTTCGCCGGCTACTTCGCCGTCGCCGGCAGCGCGCTCGCCACCGGCCTCATCGCGGCGCACTACGGCCTGCGCCCGCAGCCGTTCTTTCTGGGCGTGGGGTTCGTCGCGATCGGTCTCGCGCTCTCGGCGCTCGTCGTGCGCGAGACCAAGCACCACGTCGCCGCCGAGTCGAAGCTCCACGGCGAGCTTCCGCCCGAGGGCGTGCCCACGCAGCGCGAGATCTTCTGGCGCACCTCGCTCCTCGACAAGAACCTCTCGAGCGTGAGCCAGGCCGGCTTGGTCAACAACCTGAACGACGGCATGGCGTGGGGGCTCTTCCCGCTGTTCTTCGCCGCCGCGCGGATGAACCTCGCGCAGATCGGCACCCTCGCGGCGATCTACCCCGCGACGTGGGGCCTCAGCCAGCTGCTCACCGGTGCGTGGTCCGATCGAATCGGTCGCAAGTGGCTCATCGCCGGCGGCATGTGGGTGCAGGCCGTCGGCATCGTGCTCGTCATCGTCTCCCGCGGCTTCGTCGGCTTCGCCGCCGGCGCGGCGCTGCTCGGCATCGGGACGGCCATGGTCTATCCGACGCTGCTCGCGGCGATTGGCGACGTCGCCCATCCGTCCTGGCGCGCGTCGTCCGTCGGCGTCTATCGCCTGTGGCGCGACCTCGGGTACGCGTTCGGCGCAGTGCTCGCCGGCGTCGCCGCCGACGCGCTGGGGCTCCCCTCGGCGATGTGGATCGTCGCCGCGCTCACCTTCGGCTCTGGGCTCGTCGTGGCCGCGCGCATGAGCGAGACGCTCCGCCGCAGTCCGGTGACCGAAGTCGAGACCACACCCTCCTGAGGCGCGCTCGGTCCCTCGAGGATCAGGTTCTCGTCTGCCCGGTGTCACACCGATGGTGGTCACCGAGCCCTCCAGCGCGCGCGCGAATCCAGCGAGAAACCGCGGTTCTCCTGCGCGGATCGCTTCGTGCAGAGCACCGAGCGTGCGCTCCCTCGCGGCTGTGTTCCTCATCTCCCTCGTCGGCTGCGGCGGCGTCGCCGACGCCGATGCCAACGAAAGCGACGCCGCGCCGACCGCGGACTCCGTCGCGCTCGACGACGTCGCCGACTCGACGCCGGTGACGGAGGATGTCGCGACACCCGAGGACAGCGTCGCGCCGAGCGACGTGTTGCCCGACACCGCGAAGCCCGATTCGAAGCCGGCGCCGCCGACGACCGCGCTGCTCCGTCCCGACAAACCCTTGCCCTGCGCCGACCCTGCGGTGGTGTCGGAGAACGATGCGGGCAAGGTGCACTACGTCTTCTGCACCAGCATGTCGCACGTGTGGAGGACGAGCGACTGGGTGTCGTTCGCCGATGTGCGCTCGAGCGTGTCGTTCGCGCTCGGGGGACTGTCCGACAACGGCAAGGAGATCGGAGGCTGGTGGGCGCCGGGGTTGGTCTACTCGGCGGCGCTGAAGAAATACGTGATGTGGGTCTCGGTGCCGGATGCGCAGGCCGCAAAGGTCGACGGCCGCTGGGACACGCGCTCGATCGCTGTGCTCACCGCGCCTTCACCAGATGGCGTGTGGACGTTCGAGGGCCTGGCGATCGACGCCGGCAAGGGCGAGCAGTTCATCGATCCGTTCATGTTCATCGACAAGGACGGCGGTCGCTACACGTACTGGAAGCAGTACGGCGGCGGCGTGTCGTCGAGCATCATGGGCGCGCGCGTCGACGCCACGTGGACGAAGCTCGTCGCGGGGAGCTCGATGGAGGTGATGAACGGCTACGGCGGGCCGGGCACGTGGGAGGACAACGTCCGCGAGAACCCGGCCGTGATCCGCGACGCGGACGGCAGCTATCACATGCTCTTCTCGGGTGGTCATTGGTTCGACGACAGCTACGCCACGGCGCACGCACTGAGCACGTGCGGACCGCTGTGCCCCGCGTCGACGAGCGGCGGATGGCACATGGTCAACAGCGGTGACCGCGGCATTCTCCAGGTCGTTCGCTCCAACGGGAACGCGAGCTTCACCAACGGAGGTCCCGGCGGAGCGATCTTCGTCGGCGACGACCGCATCGTCTACGCCGCCGCGGCCAGGAGCAAGAGCGGCGACAAGACGCGCTACCTCATGCTCGACGAGATCAAGTGGGCGAAGGGCGCGCCGTACGTTGACACCGCTGGGCACGAACCGCTCGGCTACTAGCGCGCGCGTGGATACCATGCCCCTCCATGAGCGCACGCGACGTCGGTGGGAAGTTTGACGAGTCTCTCGGCTCCCGCGCCGGGCTCCCGGCGGAGCCGCTCCGCGATCTGAAGGACGCGTCTGCCAAGGCCGCGCGCGTTCGCGAGATCGAGCAGCGGATCGAAGCGGGCGGGGGGCCGGCGGCCGTCGAGAAGCTCCACGCGCGCGGCAAGCACACCGGCTGGGAGCGGATCGAAATGCTCGTCGACCCGGGCTCGTTCAGCGAGCTCGACAAACACCTGGGCGCGCACCGCGGGGTGCTCCGCGGCAACACGATCACCGGTCACGGGCTCATCGACGGGAGGCCGGTCGTCGTCGTGTCGAACATGAGCGAGTCGAAGGCCGGGGCGTGGTACGGCGAGAGCGTCTTCAAGACGCTTCGCGCGCAAGAGTTCTCGTTCGCGCACCGGGTGCCGATCGTGTTCCTGGTGGACTCGGCGAGCGCCTATCTCCCCGAGCAGGAGGACGTGCACTCCGGCGCGCGTCACGGCGGGCGGGTGTTTCACTATCTCGCGAACCACTCCGGTCTGTTCCCCCAGGTCGCGGGGCTCTTCGGCGCGAGCGTCGCCGGCGGCGCCTACGTCCCCGGCCTCGCCGACTTCGTGCCGATGGTCAGCAAGCACAGCGCGATGTTCCTCGCCGGGCCGAAGCTCGTGCAGGCCGCGATCGGCGAAGAGGTGAGCGTCGAGGATCTCGGCGGGGCCAAGCTCCACTGCCGGCAATCCGGCGTCGGGGACCTCGAGTGCGCGGACGAGGCGGCGGCGCTCCAATCGATTCGACGATTCCTCTCCTATCTCCCCACGAATCACGCCGGCAAGCCGCCGCGCGTGCCGAGCGCCGACGACGCACGACGGGAGACCTCGTCCATCGCATCGCTCATCCCCGGCGACAGCCGCAAGGCGTACGACGTGCGCGCGCTGATCGGCGAGGCGTGCGACCGCGAGAGCTTCTTCGAGCTGCGCGGCGGCTACGGCCAGTCGCTCGTCGTCGGTCTCGCACGGCTCGACGGATACGCGATCGGCGTCGTCGCCAGTCAGCCGAAGCACCTCGGCGGCGTGATCGATTCGGCGGCGGCCGATAAGGCCGCGTGGTTCATCTCGCTGTGCGATGCGTTCAACGTTCCGCTGCTGTTCCTCCAGGACGTTCCCGGCTTCATGGTCGGCTCCAAGGCCGAACGCGGAGGGATCATTCACGCCGGCGCGCGGATGATTCAGGCGATGTCGCGCGCGCGCGTTCCGCGGATCACCGTCATTCTCCGCAAGGCCTACGGCGCCGGCCAATACGCGCTGTGCGGGCCGGGCTTCGCGCCGACGCGCGTCCTCGCCCTGCCCACGGCCGAGACCGGAACGATGGCGCCCGAGCAACTCAGTCAGGTCGTCTACGGCGAGGCGCTCGCGATGGCCGGTGACAACGCGGCGCGACGCGCGGCGATCGAGGCCGAGCGCGACGCGGTGGTCGGCCACCATCACCGAACGCTCGGCGCCGACTACGCCGCGTCGAAGGGGTGGTACGACGCGATCGTGCAGCCCGAGGACCTCCGTCGCGTGCTGGTGCGCGAGCTGGCCCTGATGGCGGAGCACTTCGCCGCGGTCGCGGTCGAGGGCCGGAGGAGCATCTCGCTGACATAGTCGGTGGCGCTCGGACACGCCGTGGCCGCGCAGGTTGTTTCACGTCTTGCGGCCTCCCCGCGGAGGCGAAGCTCGGCCGACTTGAGCGCCTCGGCGGCGAAGGCGTAGGCTCGGTCCCCTCGCTATGGCGCGTGCGATCGGTGGAGTGCTCGTCGTCGCGCTGCTGTGCGGGTGTCGAAGCGAGCCAGCGCTGCGCGCGGACCCGGCCGACGCGCCCGGAAAAGCACCCACGGCCGCGGAGCTGCTCACGACGCTCCTCGACCTCTACGCCAAGCTACCCATCGACAAGAAGAGCGACGTGCCCGCTTCGGGCGATCGCTGGAGCGGCCAGGTGATCCGGATCTCCGGCTTGGCGTCCCGCCCGCCGGACAAGATTCCGGCCGGCGCGATCCTCCTGAAGGACAAGCCGGGACGAACGCTCGCCGTCATCTGCGTCGTCGCCGATCCCGACGGCGGGCTCCCGAACGACGGGGAGACGCTCACCGTCGAGGGGCGGTTCGAGGTCGGGGCGACGCATCATTGGCAACTCCCTCTCGCCTATTGGGAGCCGGTCCTCGCCCTGCGCGACTGCCGTCGGATCCCGTGAGCATTTCGGAACACGGACCGCCGAGGTGTCGCGGCCAGCTGATCAGCGAACCACGACCTCGGGCTTCTTCGCGAACGGCGTCTCGAAGTGCGCGAAGAAGCGCGCTGCGGCGGCGGCGTCCCCGGTGATCGTCGACGCGCCGAACGCGTCGTCGAACGACTTGCCGGCGAGGAACGCGCCCATGGTCGCTTGCGTGGCCTCGATCGTGAAGACCGCGTGCGTCACGTCGCCCCGCGAGATCTCGAGCACGCCGCGGCGCAAGTGGAGGCGGAAGGGCTCTTTGACGTCGGCGTAGCGGATCGCGGCCACCACGTCCTCGGAGAAGGTCTCCTCGGCCTTGAGGCGTGAGGGGAGCATGGCGAGCTGATTCTCCGGAGGGAGACCGGCCAGCGCGCTGCCCAACATCATCCTGCCCGCGACCGCGGTGTAGATGGCTTCGGGCACCTGATCGTCGAGCTCCATCGCGGAGACGAGGTAGTAGTTGCGCCAGTTGGCGTTCTTCTCCGCATACCCGAGCCGACGGAAGGCCGCGCCCTTGATGTGCCGCGCGTCCATGTCCTTCTGGTCGATGCGGATCAGATACGTCGCGAGCTCCGCCGCGAAGTGATCGTCCTTGGACGCGTACGCCTTGCGCGCGGCCTCGAGGACCTTGTCGCGCCCCCCCATCATCGCGACCAACCGGCGCGCCGACTCGGCCGGCGGCGTCGGATCGAGATCGACGGGATCTCCCTGAAACCAGCCGACGTATCCGCCATAGACGTTGCGCACCGAGTGCTTGACGGTGCCGTAGAACTGCTGGCCCCACGGCTTCTCGGCGTCGAGGTGCGGCGGGAGCTTCACCACGTTGGCGATCTCCTGCGCCGTCAGGCCCTTGTTCATGTAGCGGACGGTCTGGTCGTGCACGTATTGGATCTGGTCGCGGTAGGCGGTGAGGACGTGCTCGACCTCCGCCTTTCCGAGGACCGGCGGCCCGTGCTGGAGGACCATCGACTCGGCGCCCCACGCGCGAAGCACGTCGAGGCTCCGCACCCACCTGAGCGGGTCGCGGTAGCGCGCGCCGCGGATCGTGTAGACGTTGGGGAAGGTGTGGCCCTGCACGACCTCCGCCGAGAGGAGGACCTTCTTGTCGGGCAGGTACATCGCGATCTCGGACTCGGCCTCGGAGGGGACGTGCTTCATCTCGAAGCGAACGCCCGCCAGCGTGATGTCGAGCGCGTCGTGGAACGTCTTGTTCGGCGGGACGAAGTTGGCGAGGCTTCGGCCGACGAAGGGGCCGATGCCATTGTTCGAGTCCTTGCGGTCGGCCGGACCGAGGAACGCGCCGAGCATGTGCGCGGCACGGATCGCCTGCAGCTCGACGATGAGCCCGGTCTCGTCTCCGTAGTGCTGCACGAGGGAGTCGTGGGCGATGATCGGGATGGCGTCGCCCGGCTTCACGAACGCGGTCGTCCCGAGGACGTGGTCGGCGTGGTGGTGGGTGAGCACGACCGCGACGATCGGCTTGCTCGTGATCTTCCGGAGCTCGGCGAGGACCTCCTCGCCCTGCGCGATCGACTCGCCGGTGTCGACGATGACGATCCCGTCGGTGCCCTCGACCATGACGATGTTGGCGATGCCGTATCCCACTGCGACGTGCACCGAGTCGGCGACCTTGTAGATCTTCTTCTCGTACAGCTTGCTGTGCTCGGCGAGCTCGGGGTGGATCGACGGCGGCACGCGGAACTCCACGGGGATGGCCGGATCCATGCCCGAGCCCTCGAAGGCGATCACCAGCGGCCGGCGTGCCACCAACGCGAGTGCCAGCGCGAGGACGAGCACCGCGCCCGAGACCCATTTCTTTCGAGTCATGGGTAGAGTATACGTCGCGTATACCAGTTCGCAAGGTGGTGCCGGTTCGATCCGACAAAACAACGGTTGATTCGGTAAACGGCGTGTTTATAGTGGCGTGATGGTCGCCAAGCCGATGCCGGCGCGGGAGCGGGCGCGGGACGCCGACGCCTCGCTCGATCGCCTCAAGCGAGCGATCGAGACGCTCGCCCGCGAGCACCTCGGGCCGGGAGCGTCACTCGCACCGCGTCCGAGCGCGCCCCGGTTCGGGCTCACACGCGCGCGCGCGCTCGATTTGGTCCTCGAGCTCGGTGCCGCCCTCGGCGCCGCGCCCGCCTACGCGCGCATCCTGCGCGGTGCTGCAGACGTCATCGGCGAGCGAGGCGTCGACGCGGTCTCGGTCGACGACATCCTCGGCGCGGCCGACGTCTCCCGCCGCACGTTCTACCAGTTCTTCGCCGACAGGGCCGCGGTGGTCGAGGCGCTGCTCGAGCTCTTGTTCAGCGCGTGGGCCGCCGTAGCCGAGTCCGCGCTGCGCGACGCCGGCAAGCGCGAGCGCGGTGCGCAGAGCGCGCGGGTCGATGTCGGCGCGTTCGCCCTCGCGGGTTGGCTCGCGCGAGCGCTCCTCGGCGAGGCGCTGCGTCCCCACACCCGCGCAGCCGAGCTGCTCGCGGCGTTCCTCGATCGGCGCGCCGCCGCGTTCGACGTCGGCCGCGGAGAGGCGCGCCGAATGCGGGCGAGGGTGCTCGCGGGCATCGCCGCCCTGATCGCGCTCGACATCGGGCCCGAGTCGAGCACCAAGCAGATCGCGGAGGCCGAGGCGCTGCTCCACGAGCTGTGCGAGGAGCGCTGATCGGCCCAGCGCGCGTTAGAGTTGGTGGATGGCCTCCGATGTCGCGGGGTGGGCTCGCCGTCTCGTCGACGAGCGGAGTCGTCGCGTCGTCTTCGTGGCGCACTGTCTTCTCAACCAGAATGTGCGCTATCTCGGTGGCGCGTCATCGCGCGGCATGGTCAGGGAGGTCATCGAACCCTTCGAACGGGACGGCGTGGGTATCTACCAGATGCCGTGCCCCGAGCAGGCGGCGTGGGGCGGCGTCATGAAGCGATTCATCGTTCGCTTCTACGGGTCCGCGGGGACCGTTTCCTATCGAATCGCGTCGCTCCTGTTCCCTCTGTTTCGCCTCTACACCGCCGTGAGGTTTCGACGCCTCGCGCGGCGGGTCGTACGTGACATCGCCGACTACATTCGAAGCGGCGTCGAGGTCGTGGCGATCGTGGGCGTCGGAGACTCGCCGTCCTGCGGCGTCGAGCACACCCTCGACATGCGCCGAGCGCTCCCCGTGGTCGCCTCGTTTCATGCGTCCGACGTCGATCGGGCGACGTTCAACGAGCGCGCTGTGCGAGCCTGCATCGTTGAGGGGCAGGGGATCTTCATCGCGGAGCTGCGGTCGTCGCTGCGTCGGCGCCGTCTCGAGGTGAGGTTCCTCGAGCACATGCCGTGATGCTCAACCGACGGATCATGTCGCTGGACACCGGCGCGCCTCGTCACCGCCGAGCGGGCGTTGCGGCGCGCCGGGGCGACGATTACCGCGCAATTCATGGAGCGCGTCACCGGCATCGGCGGGATCTTCTTCAAGGCCAGGGATCCGAACAAGCTTCGCGCCTGGTACCAAGAGCACCTCGGCATCGACTGCATGGACTTCGGAGCGGTCTTCCGCTGGCAGGACGACCCGCGCGCCGCGACCGCGGTGACCGTGTGGAGCCCCTTCGCCGAAGAGACGGAGTACTTCGCGCCGAGCAGGGCGAGCTTCATGATCAACTACAGAGTCCGCGACCTCGACGCGATGCGCGCGCAGCTGAAGTCCGCGGGCGCGGTGGTCGACGAGAAGGTGCAGGTCGAGGACAACGGTCGCTTCGGGTGGGCGATGGATCCCGAGGGCAATCGCTTCGAGCTGTGGGAGCCCGCCGAGGGATTCTGAGGCTCGAGGGCATGTGAACGATGCGTTGGTGGGACGAGCCGCTGTCGTCCGCGGGGCGCGGCGCGATTCTCGTCGTCCTCGGTGGCTTGATGGCATCGGGGACCGGACGTCGCCGGCTACGGGTATGTGTTTCGCGGCGCGCCGTTTGTGTCGGTGCGCTGGGCCGGCTGGGCGCTGATTGCTCGTCCTCGAGGATCACTCCGCCGGCACGGCCCACGAGCCATCGGCCTCTACGCGCGCCCCATGCGGGAGCGCGTAGAGCTGGCGCATCATGTCGATCTCCCGCTGGTCGAGAATGGTGCTTCGACCGCCGATCTCGGACATGAGGCCGCGCGGGACTTTGTTGTGGCCGAGGTATCCGAGCGCGTGCCCGAGCTCATGGCGATAGATGTACTCGCACGACGGGTCGCTCATGCTGCAGTGCGCCGCCACCGAGTTGAGAACCACGAAGCCCGATCGCGCGCGGTTGTCGGCGAACGTGCCGTCGATTCCGGAGCGCGCGCCGAGGCCCTTCTCCACGACCGCGATGCCGTCGGTTCCCTCGCGGAAGAGGATCCGAGGCGACTCGTCGCTCCCCACGAGCAGGAACCGGATGCCGGCGGCGGACTCCCAATACTTCAGAGCCGCTTCGGCGTTGGCGCGCGCGACGGGCGGCTGGACGAAGACTCGGACGGGGAGCTCCCAACGACAGATAACGCCGAGCTGGCGAAAGGAGGCGCTGCCCTCGGCCTGCTGGTTGAACGCGATGATGTCCGCAGCGACCGCCGGATCGATCGGGCCGTCGCGGACGACTCGTGCATCCGGGTCGTAGGCGTCCACGCAGCTCGCGAGAGCAGCGCACACGAGGACGGCGGACGAACGGCGCATGGGGGCTCGCACCGGGGAGGAACGACCGGCGGAGGCCAAGTATGCCCGCGAGGGCGCCGACGCGGGCGGCGACAATAGGGCGACCAACGCAGCCTCGCCTGCCCGGTGATCTCCGCGAACGCCGCACCATCCCGCGCGCCGCGGGAACCGGCCTCAGGGCGCGGGCAGGGGGGTATAGGTCGCCGTGTCGACGAAGGGGTTCCCCGCCGCTGCGGCGTTCCCGAAGAAGTTCCGGCAACCCGTGATGTTGCCCGGCGTGCCGAGCAGGTTCCAGAACGATGGGCACACCGTCTCGGCGACGTAGCTCCGGCACTCGGCCATGGTGTGCGTGTCGAAGGCGGGCTTCGCGTAGTACGCCGACACATACGCCCAGGCGATCTGCTGCAGCGACGCGACCGCAGTGGCGCTGGCGCCGGTTGGCGCCTTCGCGCCGACGGCCGAGCGGCGGAAGATCGACGAGTACGTCACGAGCGCGGCGTAGTACGAACCCAGGTTCGTGAGGTGGACGTCGTCGCTGAAGATCGCGTTCATGCGCTGCTCGAGGGTGCCGGTGATCCCCGGTACGGTGTTGGCCACGAGGCGCTCGACCAGCGCGACGAGCGCAGCGCCAGCCGGCGGCGTAATCACGCGCCCGGGCTTCGCGTTGAGCGCGAGGGTCTGATTCACCCTGCTCGACACGCACTCCCAGGCGTAGAGCGCCTTCTTCTCGTGATCGATCCACGCCGCGGGGCTCGTCTTCGAGAGCGAGAGCCACGAGTGATAGAGATAGGTGGTGCCGGCGGGGTTTCCGTCGATCAGTCGATCGTGGAAGTGCCTCGTGTAGCCGACGGTGTTCTCCCATTGGATCGTGCCGAGGATGTCGTGGCGCTCGGTGATGACGAGCGTGTCGTAGCGCTCCCCGGCGCCGAGGGTCGCCGGCGACTTGAGCTCGTTGATCACGTTCATGTCGCTGCCGACGCGGTTCTTGCCGCGGCTGTAGCCGGGCCATCCGGACGCCGAGGGATCGTTGCCCTTGGTGCGCACGCGGATCGGAGAGCCGATGCCGATCTGCTGGTTCCACTTGAGGTCGGTGGAGAGGCTCGACGAGATCTCCGCGAGGTGATCGGCGAGGGGATTGTCGGTGAGGCTGTGACCGGTGATGAAGACGCGCGCGCGGGTCAGCGCCGTGCCGGCGTCCGCGGCGTCCGCCGGCTTGGTGTCCGCCATGGCGGTGTCAGCGACGAAGGAGTCGGCGACGACGGTGTCAGCGACGAAGGAGTCGGCGACGACGGAGTCGGCGGTGCTGGTATCCATCGCGACCGTATCAGCGGCCGGCTCGGTGTCGGCGGTTGTGGTGTCGTCCGCGGCGGTCGAATCGGCGGGCGCGGCCTCGAGCTCGCCGGTATCGCTCGCGGCTTCGTCCGCGGCGTCGGGCTCGCCGGGTGTGCTCCCCGGCGTCGCGTCAGAGGAGCAGGCCGCGGAGCCGAGCGCTCCCGCGAGGATGAGGACGGTGAGACCAGACGAGCGAAGCAAGCGCATAGCCGCATCGTGTTGGAGGTCGGGTGGCTCAGCAACGAGAAAACTCGCTGAAAAATACTTGAGCCGATCGGAGCCCCGTGCGGCCTCTAGCTGTCTCATGCGCGCGCTCGCGATGAATCAGAGCCGAGGTGCACCACGACTGAGTTGCGATACACTTTTGCCAAAGGACGTGAGCCGACTGAACGAAGCGCGCGAGATCGTGGCACCCTTCCGGTATCCGCCGGGGAGAATGCCGCCGGTCACGCGGGTCCGCTCCACGTTGATCACGGCGTCGCTTCACGCGCTGCGCGCGATGGGTTGGGAGGACGCGTACTTCGGTCACCTGCCCGCCGATCGCCACGACACGGTGCGCGGCATGGTGGCCGGTTCGTGGCTGGCGGTTGACGTCGCGCTCGATCACTACCGAGCGTGCGACGCGCTGAAGCTGTCCGCCAACGACATCCGCGCCCTTGGCGAGCGGGTCTCGATGCGCACTCAACAGGCGTTTGTCGGCACGATCCTCAGAGTCGCCGCCGGCGCCGGCGCGACGCCATGGCACCTCTACAAGAACGCGCATCGAATCTGGGAACGCATGATCGACGGCGCCGATCAGTGCGTGAGCCAGATCGGTCCCAAAGAAGCCGTCGTCAACATCGTCGGCTGCGTGCTGCTCGAGATCCCCTACTTCCGCGACGCGACGGTGGCCTACTACCGCGCTGCCGCCGCCAACCTGAGCCGCGCGGTCTACGTGCGCGAGGAACGGTCGAAGGGCCTGCGCTCGTCCATCGAGATGAGAATCTCCTGGGCGTAGCCCGAAGTCGGTCTACCTCTTCTGCGCCGCGCGCCGCGCGCGCTCGTATGCCTCGGCACCGGCCGGATCGCCGAGCGTGACGAGCACGCGCGCCGCTTCGACGCGCGTGGAGAGGGACCTCGACTTCAACAGCCTCTTCATGGCCGCCACAGTCTCCCTATCGGGCCGGTTGACGAGGGCCCGCGCGATCAGGGCCGGTGAGATCTCGAAGCACTCCAACGACCGCGGAACGAATCATCTTCCGCTGGGACTCGCTCCTCGGGCCTTGACGAACCCGCCGCCGGGTCGTACTTAACCAAAACGTTAAATACGTTCTGGCCACGAATTCCCCGACCACCATGCGCCCACCCGCCTCGATCCACGACACCTTCGCCGCGCTCGGCGATCCGACGCGCCGTGCGATCGTCGAGCGCCTCGCCGCGGGCGACGCGACGGTGCTCGAGCTCGCCGCCCCGTTCGACATCAGCCTCCCGGCCATCTCGCGCCACCTGAAGGTCCTCGAGAAGGCGGGCCTCATCACCCGCGGACGCGACGCGCAGAAGCGTCCGTGTCGGCTCCGGCCCGAGGCGCTGACCGAGGTGGCGGCGTGGGCGGAGCACACGCGGCGCGCTTGGGAGCAGCGCTTCGACCGACTGCAACGCTACCTCGAACAGATGCAAGACACCGAGCAGACGAAGACCTCAGAGCACGAGACCAAGAAGGAAGACGACCATGCCCCCCGCCGCCGACGCTGAGACGATGGACCTCCCCCGATCGATCCGCGAGCGCGAGCTCGTGATCACGCGCGTGTACGCCTTCCCGCGAGAGCTCGTCTTCCGCGCGTGGACCGATCCGGAGGCCCTCCCGAAGTGGTTCGGCCCGAGCGGGTTCAGCTGCACGACGCAAGAGATCGACATCCGCGTCGGCGGCCGTTGGCGCTTCGAGATGCGCGGGCCCGACGGCACCATCTACCCGAACTACATCGTCTTCCTCGAGATCGAGAGCCCGAAGCTGATCGTGATGGATCACGGGCGCGACGCCGACGATCCGGGCCGCTTCCGCGTGACGCTCATGTTCGACGAGCAGAGCGACAAGAAGACGGTGCTCACGCTGCGCCAGCTCCACCCGAGCAAGGCGCAGCGCGACGCGGGGCTCGGCTTCGGCGCCGTCGAGCTCGGGTACCAGACGCTCGACAAGCTCGCCGAGCACCTGCGCACGCAGCGCTGATCCTCCGCGCCCGGGTGGTGTCGTCGAGTTCGTCTCGAGGCCGCCGCGCCGCTACACGAGCTCGACGAGGATGACCGTCGCGATCGGGATGCGCGCGATCTCGCGCAGCTCTGCGATCTCCTGCTCGGTCGGCTGCAAATTGGTCCGGGCTTCGGGATTCCAGCATGATCTCGCGGTGCAGTCGCGAAGCCTGATCGGGGGTGTCGTCGCTGCGTCGCTGTGCCTTGCGACCGAGGCACGCAGCAAGCCCGTCCCGAAGTCGCTTGGTGACGGGGCCCTTTCGGGTCAATCGATTGGTCACGTCAACGCGGGGCGGCTCGTTCACGGCCTTCGCCTCGATTGCGCCAATGGAACAGAGCTCCGCTGCCTCCCGGCGTGGAGCCATCGATGGGGAACCACCGAGTTGGTGACGCTGTTGCGTCGAACCGGGCACGCGGTTTGGGAGACGCACCACGTTCAGCTGGGCGTCGGCGACCTCTCCGCGGAGCATGGTGGGCCGATTCCGCGCCACGCTTCTCACCAGAGCGGCCGAGACGTCGACATTGCCTTCTTCGTGCTCGACGCGAACGACAAGAGCGTTGCTACGAACGACTACATCGGATTTCGAGACGACGGCCTCGCGATCGCCAGCCCTGCGCTCCGGTTCGACACCAAGAAGAACTGGACCGTCGTCGCAGCCCTGGTCTCCGGTCCGGTCCGCGTTCAGCACATCTTCGTCTCGAACGGTTTGCGAAACCTGTTGCTCGCGTACGGGCACGCGACGGGAGCGAGCGCTGACGTCATCGCCCGCGCGGCGCGCGCAATGCACCAACCGGGCGGAGCCTCGCCCCACAGAAACCACTTCCACGTGCGCGTCGCCTGCCCGACGGACAGCAAGGCATGCATCGAGGAGCCTCGTCGCGCAGCGCCCGCGACGCCGCATCAGGCTGTTTCGAAGTCGAAGAAGCCCTAGTCTGCACGTCGTAGGATCGGCGAGGACACCGTGGACGTTCGACCCCGGCCTGGAGACCACCGACGAGACGCTGACGAACGACCCCCGCCGACGGGTGTCGGCGTGGGGGCTTGGCTGGATCTCGAAGCGGCTGCGGTGAAAGCGACGAGTCTCTCGCCTGTTGGCGGATCGGCGGCGAGGTGGCGTCCTACTTGGTGCAGGCAGCCAACGCGGCCCGCAGCGCGTGCTTGACGCGTGACGTGCGCTTGATGCTCGCGGCTGCTTCGAGCGCGGGCACGAGCTCGGGCCAGCCGAGGATCGTCGCCGCGTCGGCCGCGTCGTGGACCCGCGAGGGGTTGTTGCTCGAGAGGCAGGAGGCGAGGATCTCCATGGTCTCGGTGTCAGCCTTCTCGCCGGCGCCTCGCGCGAGGCGCTTGAGCGTGACGTCATCGGTCTTCTTGCGTGCCTCGCCGCGTAGCTGCCGGAGGGGAACGATCTCCACCAGAAGCAGAATGGCGTCGTCGACACACCGCTCGAAGTCCGGGGAGTCTCCCTCGATCTCGAGCCAACGCGTCCCGGTATCGAGGTCCTCGAGGAGGCTCAGGGTTCCGTGCTTCTCCGACTCGACGAAGGGGTACTTGCGGACGTCGTCGCTCGGGTCCTCGTGTTGCCCCGCGACGAAGCGGAGGCCGGTTCTCTCCTGCAGCTGCGGCAGGAGCGCGCGAAGTCGGCCCAAGAACCCGTTGTCCTCGGTCCCGCTGCGGAGGACGTGGCGCCTCATCGCTCGACTCTTACCCGAGATCGAGTCCGAACCAAACGCGCGCGTGCTTCGTGCCTGCCGATCCGCCTCCGCTCGCGCGATCGCGCGCCGATCACAGCACCGGATTGGCGGGCGGGAGCTCGTCGTCGGAGGCGGCGCGCACGACGAGCCCAGCGAGGTGGGGGTTCGACCGCGTGATCTCCGCGAGGATCGCCCGCGCTTCCTCGCGCTCGCCGCACGCGATCAGCGCGCGTGCGAGGTCGTACCGGCCGAAGTCCCACGAGGGAGAGAGCTCGATCGCGCGCGCGAGCGACGCTCTTGCTTCGTCGTGCAGCTTCTCGTCGAGCTGCGCGACGCCGAGTCGATGGAGGGGATACGACCAGGCCGGCGCGCTCGCGAGGGCGTCGCGCGCCGCCTGCGTCGATTCGTTGCGACGCCCGAGCGCGAACAAGGCGTGGCTCTCGAGCGCCGCATGCCACGCGACGTAGTTCCCCTTCGCGCGCTCCTTGTGGGCGGCGTTCAGGACCTTCTCGAACCACTTGCGGGCGTCGGCCTTCTTGCCCAGCATCACGCACGCCTCGGCGCGGAGGAGCACCGCCTTCAAGAGGTTCCGCGCGCGCTTCGCGGCGTCGACGGCCTCCGCGTACCGACCGAGATCGAAGCAGGCCGAGCACTCCTCATACGCCACGTTCGCGCTGCCCGGCGAGAGCGCCTTCGCCTCGCGAGCGAGCTCGAGCGCACGCTCGAACCGCGAGAGCGCCGAGCAAACAGCCGCTCCCTCCGTCCGTAGCAGGACTTGGGCGTAGTCGGCCTTCATTCGCGGCAGCCCCGCGTCGACGAAGCGCAGCGCCGTCTCGAGCTCGCCGGCCGTTCGCGCGAGGGTCGCGACCTCGCGGTAACAGCCGGCATCCACCGCCGCTCGCTCGCACGCGGCCATGGCCTCGTCCCAGCGTCGCAGGCTCGCCAGCTCGATCGCGAGATCGTTCCACGCGGCCGAGTAGTCCTCGTGAAGCTCGAGCGCGTCGCGCAGCAGCCGCACGGCGCGCTCGTGATCGCCCGCGTGGGCCGCGTCGCGCGCGCGCATGTACAACGCCTCGTGCGGATCGCGGCCGTGGTAGTCATATTCGATAGCGATCCCGCGCCACCGCATCCGACAGCGCGCGTCTTCCTCCTCGATTTCAAGGTAGCTCCCGCGCTGGACGTGCCGCGCGAACCCCTTGAACAAGTGATAGAGCGTCGTCGTGTCGAACGGCAGCTTGTCGCCGCCCCACTTGAGCGAGTCGATGTCGCCGCGCGCGTCGAACGTCACGACGAACCCCGCCGCGTCGAACGCCTCCGCGATCTCGTTGGTCGCGAGCAGCTGATCGGGGAGGTGCACATACTCGGTCGGTCGCGCGGCCTCGCGCACGACCTTCTTCATCGCCTCGATCACGGCCGGGAAGTGCTCGCGCGCGAGATGGAACTTCGAGTCGATGTGGGAGGTGAGGACGCCCATGCGGGGCCAATGATATCGGCAGCGTCCGTCTCCCGCGGATCGACCCGGATGAGGAGGGGAGATCGGTCGAAGCTAGAACAGTCCCCCACGGTGCTCGACGAGCGTGCGCAGGACGCTGCCGATCTGCGCGGCCACGTCGTCCGGCGTGACGGACGGCGGTAGGCCGCGCGCGACGCCCAACATCAGCCCCGCCAACGAGTTCACGAGGATGAACGAGCTCGTGTCGACGCGCCGAGCGTTCGGGACGCGCGCATCGCGAAGGAGGAGCAGCTTGACGAGGACCTCGGCTTGGCCGAGCAGACGTACGACGGGCTCCTGGCGCATCACGTCGGGGACCTGACCGAGCATCACCCTGACGAGACCACGGTGCGCCACCGCGACGTCCATGAGCTCGCGCACGAGCTCTTCGAACGCCGTCACTCCGTCCATCGTCGTCCAGCTGGGTATCCGCCGCTCGATGCGCCGCCAGATCGTCCTCGACTCGAACTCGACGACGGCGCGAAGGAGGTCGTCCTTCCCGTCGAAGTACTCGTAGAGCGTGCCCACCCCGACCCCCGCGCGCTCGGCGATCGCGTGCGTCGACGCGCTCGCGAAGTCGCCACGCTCAATAACCCGACTTGTCGCTCGGATTATTGCGTCATACTTCGCAATCGAGCGGGCCTGGCGCGGGATTCTCTTGGTCATGGCGCGAGTTTGAATCCGAATATTGTTCGACTTTAGCATTCGTCGTAGGCGTCCCGCCAGACGTCGGATGGAGAGAACCATGTTGCCCGGCCCGACTCGCCCCTCCTCGTCTTCCGATTCCTCGTCCGCCGCGCGAGCGCCGCGACGCCCGGCCGACATGCCGCGACCATCCGCCGTGTCTGCGTCCGGACTCGGGCGCGTCCCTACCATGACCTGGCGCGACACGCTCGCGTCGATTCCGAGCGTGGTGCGGTTCGGGATCAACGGCTACATCGAGGAAGCGATCCGTCGCACGGGCGAGGTCGCCGCCGCGTCTCTCGGACCCTTTCCCGCGGTCTTCGTCTCGCGCCCCGACCTGATCCGGCACGTCCTCGTCACGCAGAATCACGTCTACCTCAAGGACAACCCCGTCTTCGAGCTCCTCCGCCCCCTCGCCGGAAACGGCGTGTTCCTCAGTGAGGGAGAGTTCTGGCGCTCGCAGCGCCGGATCCTGCAGCCCGAGTTCACGTCGCGGGGTGTGGACGCACTCGTCGACGGAATGGCGAGCGTCGCAGCGGCGGTCGCGCGCGAGTGGGAGCTCGCGTGTCGAGCCGGCCGCGTGGTGGACGCGACCGAGACGATGCGCGACGCGGCGATGCGGATCATCTGCCACACGGTTCTCGGCGTGGACCTCGGTGCCGACTCGGCGCGGCTCGGGCGCGCGCTCGACCGCCTGCTCCTCTTGCTGCAGGTGGAGCTGAGCGTTCCCGGCCCGCTGGGCGGCACCGTCTGGCGCGCGCTCGAAAAGCCCATGCTCGCGGCCATCGCGACGATCGACGAGTTCGTCGCGGCGGTGATCGAGCAGAACCGCGCCGCGGGCGCCGCGGGCGTCGTCAACAGGCTGCTCGAGTCGCCGGATCCGGAGACCGGGCGGACGATGACGGCGAAGCACCTGCGCGACGAGATCATCACGCTGTTCATCGCGGGGCACGAAACGACCGCGAACACGCTCTCCTGGGCGTGGGTCGAGGTCTGCCGCAGTCCGAACATCCTCGAGCGGCTCCGGGCGGAGGCCGACGCGGTGCTCGGCGACCGGGCCCCGCGCGCCGCCGACTTGCCGCGGCTCCCGTACGCGCGTGCCGTGTTCGAGGAGAGCATGCGGCTCTATCCGCCGCTCCCGTTCGTGCCACGCATCGCGGCGACGGACGACGTGATCGCGGGGTACCGCGTCCCTTCAGGGACGATGCTCGTGTGTTCGATCTTCGCGCTCCATCGGCGGCCGGATGTGTGGCCCGCACCGCTCGACTTCGATCCGGAGCGATTCCTCCCCGAGCGTCGAGCAGCCATCGCCCCGGGCGCCTTCGTGCCCTTCGGCGCGGGGCCGCGCCTCTGCATGGGCAACCACTTCGCGCTCGCCGAGGGCGCCGTCATGCTGTCCACCCTGGCGCGACGCTTCGACGTTGCTCGCGCCGGCGCCGACGTCGGGATCGCGAAGCTGCCCGGCAGCCTACGTCCGGATCGTCCGGTTCGACTGCGGCTTCGCGCGCGCGCAGGGACGTGACGCGCCTTGAAGACCATCAACCCGATCTGTCTTTTGGGAACCCGATTTCCCCGGTCTCCGGTGTACCTTCGAACACCCTCGCATGCCGAAACGAAAGCCTCGTGCGCTCCTGCTCGTCGCGATGTGCCTCGCCTCGTCGTGTGGCGACGGCGGCGGCGACGCGCGCCCGGAGCCCCCGCCGCAGAAGGTCCCCCCGGGGTGCGGCAAGTACGATCCATCGCGTGCGAAGCCAGCGCCCCAGCCGATCACGGTCGTGCACCTCGACCCCGGTGTGCCGCCCTCGACGCAGCTCGCGGTCGCCGCGTGCGCGGGGCTCCGCAACCGCAAGGTCTCCGGCTCGGTGTACCTCGACGCGGATCCGCACGACCTCGGGTGGCTGAGCGAGCTCGGCCTCTCCGCCGCGACGACGGTGGACGCGGAGCCGTTCCTTGCGTCGTGCGTCGAGGCGTTTCCCTCGTGTGTCCGCTACGACTACGCGACGCAGAAGGCGCTCCTGCCGAACGTGCTCACGGCCGCTGCGGCGCTCGGCGCCGTTCCCCTCGACGAAGGCCAGAAGGTGCGGTGTGCAGCCCCGGTCTTCGACGCGGTCACGGAGCTCGCGGACAAGAGCACCCCGTTGCTCGCGACGAAGTACGTCTTCGACAAGTTCGGCCGCCAGACGACGGGCCTCGCGATGCTCAACCCCGGATACGAGCAGGCCCCGAGCGAGCCGCGGTCCCCGGCGTTGAACCGCGAGATGAAGCCGGCGCTCGTCGACCTCGTCTTCTCCGAGAAGTTGTTCGCCGTGTTCCTCGTCAACGGGTGCACCAATGGGCACCCAGAGAAAGCGGCGCTGAGCAGCATCGTCGACGCGGGCCAGTGGCCGTCGCCCATCCCGGTGTATGGCTACAACAACTCCTGGTACGTCCTCGGCGGCTACCTGTACGAGGCGCAGACGACCTGCCTCGACTCGCACAAGATGGGCGCGGTCCCGAGCGAGGTGGGCAATCTATCGTTCTTCTCGACGCGCGCCCCGGCCATCACCGAGGCGGGGGCCGTCGTTCAGAACCCTGCCGAGGCCGTGACCTACGATCCCCAGAAGACGTACGTCGCGTTCGTCGTCGGGGACGGCGACAACATCCAGTACATGCTGACGACGCGGCGTGATTGGTTCCAGCAGCGGGTCGCCTCCTGCGCGGCGAGCCCGAGCTCCTGTGCGCCGCTCACGTGGAGCATCTCTCCGCATCTCGCGCGGCTCGCGCCCGATGTCCTCGGTTGGTATTACGCGAAGAGCCACCAGACGAAGCGGGACTACTTCGTCCTCCCACCGAGCGGGCACCTCTACGCCTACCCCTCGACGCTGGCCGAGGCCGCTCAGAACCCTTTTGTCGCGGCGACCGAGCGTGACGCGTGCGTCCTCGGGCTGACGGGCACCGTCCACTGGGACTCGGCGGGGACCTGGCGTGTGGCCGCGGACCACTTCCTGCCGAAGTATCTGAAGAACGGCGCCATCCGCGGGATCTTCCCGGTCAACGTTCCCTTCGCCTTCCCCATCTTCACGTGGTGGCCCGAGGAGCAGTTCTTCGAGGTCCAGAAAGACACCGAAGGAGGGCGGCTCGCAGTGTTCAAGCCGCGTTCGTGGCGCGGTATCGACAGCGCGAGCGATGCTTTTCGCCTGACCCCGCAGCTGATGGCCGCGGAGATCGCCGCGTACCCGAAGGGCACGGTGACCTGGGTGTACATGACCAGTGACGGCGGGCTGACGCTCGAGAACGGGTTCCTCACGCTCGCGAAGCTCCTCCCGCCGCACGTCCAGCTCGTGAGCACGGACACCGCGGCGAACCTGGCGATCGCCTCGCAGAGGTAGCAGCGAACGTCACTACGAGCGGCTGCTCGCGCTCCACGAGACCCGGTGGAGGATGAGTGCCGGTCGCTGCTCGCATGTGTATCGCCGAGCAGGCCTCCGCGTGGGTAGCTACGGCAGCTCGATGTCGGTCGTGCGTTCGTCGGTCGGAACCAGCAGCGCTTGCACGAGGTGCTCGAGCTCGAGCGGCTTGGCGACGAATTGAACGCGATGCTCGCGGGCAATCCTCGCGGCACGCGAAGTCGCCGAGATGAGGACCACGTTCGGTCGATCGTCGCGCGCGGCGAGGTCGCGGAGCACATCGTCGACGTCGCCATCGGACAGCTGGAGGTCGAGAACCAGCGCGGTGGGATCGCCGTCTGCGAGGTAGCGACGGAGGGTCGCGACGTCGGATGCTTCGCGCACGAGGAACCCCTCGTCGGCCAGGAAGTCACTCAGCGATCGCCGGAGCACGGGGTCGTCCTCGGCGAGCAGCACGACACGATAGGACAGCGGGATTGTTCGCAACGGGCTCGAGTTGCTCATTCTGTGATCCTCGCGATTGAAGTACCGATGCCGCACTTCGCTTGGGATGTTGCGGGGTGCCGCGACTTCCGCGTGGAGAACGCTCCCTCCCTCGTGCCTTGGGCGGCTTCGCGGTTGTCCGGCAGAGCGATCTCCGTGTCATCCGTTCGCCCCGAGCTCCGCGCCCGAACAGCTCTCCGGCGCCATCCACCGAGTCCACGACGACACGAGCGAGCTCGAATCGTTCTCCGGCATACCCACACGTCGGAGCTGCGATGACTTTGCCGGGCGCGGCTTGGGTACCGACCTCGGCGCGACGTCGTTCTGGTTGCGTCATCGAATCGCTCCAACAGCATGGTCCGACAGGGAACCACCCGCCCGCGTAGTCGACCCTCCCGAGCGGCTGTGCGCGAGGTGAACGGCCTCTTCCAGACCGGCGAGATCTTGGCTGGTACCTTCGAGATCCGCGGGGTGCTCGGCGCCGGCGGGATGGGGCAGGTCTTCGACGCGCATGACCGAGTCTTGAACAGGCGCGTGGCCATCAAGGCCCACTGGCCGCACCTCCACGCATTTCCCGTCCAGAAGGAGGCGCAGGCGCTCGCGGCCATCCGTCACCCGTCGGTCGTGACCGTTCACTCCGTCGGCCGCCATCGTGACGTCGACTTCATCGTGATGGAGCGGATCCTCGGGACGACGCTCGCCGATCACATCGAGAAGCGACGCGGCGCCGGCCCCATACCGGTCGCCGAAGCAGTGGAAGTGTTGCTGCGCCTCGCCGAGGGGCTCCGCGCCGTCCACGAGGCCGGAATCGCGCACCGTGACGTCAAGCCGGCGAACGTCATCCTCGGCGCGCGCGATCGACTCGTTCTGACCGACTTCGGCATCTTCCTTCCGCAGTTCGACGCGGTCGACGCCGACGTCGCTCCGGGCACGGCGGACTACATGGCACCCGAGGCGATCTCGCGGACGGTCGCGCGGGGTGCCGCGCACCTGGTCGATATCTACGCGTTCGGCATTGTCGCCTTCGAGTTGCTCGCCGGCAGGCGCCCGTTCGTTGCGCCGAATGTGCAGGGCATCATCGAGAAGCAACTCTACGAGGTGCCGCCCTCGATCGGCGCAGTCCGCCCGGACGTTCCCGCCTACATTGCGTCTGTGATCGACGCCACGCTCCACAAGGATCCTGGCGAGCGTCCACCGAGCATGGAGGCCATCACGGCAGCCCTTCGCCCGCGCACCTCTGACGCGCCGGAGCGACGACCCATCTCGGTGCTCATCGCCGAGGACGAACCGACGATGGCGAACGTGCTCGAAGACCTGATTGGCGATGTTGTGCCGGACGCGACGGTTCGTGTCGCGCGCGATGGCAACGCCGTGCTCGCATACGTGCGGCAATCGCAACCCGATCTCCTGCTCCTGGATCTCGGGCTGCCGTCCATGAACGGAATCGAGCTGTGCATGCACTTGCGAGGCGGCGGCATCGCACCGCAGACCTCGATCGTCGCGCTCAGCGCAGCGGCCCAGCCGCGTGATGTCGCCGTGCTCCGTCAGCTCGGGATCACCAACTTCATCCGGAAGGGTGGCGACTGGCTCGATCGCGTCGAGTCAGCGGTGCTCAACACCCGCGCGTCGTCGCCGACGTCGGTCAAGGCGGAGTGACGATCACTTCGCCATAGGGACACGGGGCGGCTTGATGATGGAGTAGCGACCCGTGACGATCCGAGGACGGTTCGTCATCACGGCCGGTGTCGCTGGGAGTTGCTCGTCGACGCCGACGTCGAGAGCGACGCGTCGCGCGCCCGATCGCTTCGAGTCTTCCTGCGCGTCGCCGTTCGGGTCGGGTTTCGCCATCGTCTCTCGCCGAGGCGCTCAGCAACGAGGGTGCCACGTCGATGATCGCTCGTGCCGACCAAGCGGAGTCCGGAACGTGGTCCCGTGGCGCCCGCCCTTTCGCGGACCGTGCACGTCGGTCACGCGCTACGGATTCGTCGCGGCGTGAGGTTCTCCTCGGCGGCGCGCTCGACCTCGCGGATGAGCGTGTCGATTTCAAAGGGCTTCTTGAGTGGGGAGACGTACGCGCGATCGCGTGTCGTTGCCTCGAGCAATACGCAGCGCGATGGCTGCGATCCGCAAGATCGTCCGGTCGCGCGGTGTGCGCGCGAGAATTCGTCGGCCGCTCGACAAAAGGCCACAATGGTCGCGCGCGCGGTGCATCGGAAAACGAAATCGTGTCCAACGGCGCCCGATCGTGAGCCAAGACGACCGACCCTCCGATCTCGACCTCGGCGGTCGCACGAGCGCGCTGCCCACGCGTGTCGTGGCGTGCAACTCGAACGCAGTCGCGGTTGTCGAGGACGACGCGGTCTTGCGTGACGTGATCTGTGCGGTGCTGCGGGAAGCGGGACTGGAGCCGCATGGTGCGAGCACGCTCCCCAACGCTCGCAAGCTCATCGGGATCATTCACCCCTGTGCGATCGTGCTCGACCTGCAGCTCGGCCAGGAGGACGCGGCCGCGCTGCTCGACGAGATGGACCGCGAGGGCGTACACGTGTCGGTCGTCCTCATGTCTGCCGATGTGCGGCGGCTGCGTGCCACGCCGCATCGGCGGCGCGCCGTGCTTGTTGAGAAGCCATTCGAGCTCGATCGCCTGGTGGACGCGGTGCTGGCGGCCGTCATCTCCTGAACGCGCCCATCTCTGGGCCGCCGGGGTGAGCCGGTGCATCACGCGGCTCGGAACCGTCGCGTGGACAGCGAGCGCCGACCCCCACCCCCGCCCGTTGGATCGCGTGGGCGGATGTCGTTGTCGAACGCGACTGTCACGCTGGTCACGACGAGCGCGAGGTCCAGCGGCTTCGAGAGTCTCGGTAGACCGTACGTCTCGGCAGCATGATCGGCCCGCGCGGGCAGCGCGGAAATCACGACCGTTGGGGGGGCGCGACTCGCTGCGCTCAACTCACCAAGCAGGGTCTCGCCATCGCCGTCGGCGAGCTGGAGGTCGAGCAGCAGCACGCCGACGGGATGCAATGACTCGAAGAGCACATAGCGCGCCCGCCGCAGGTTCGACGCGGTCATGACCTCGAAGCCCTCGTCCTCGAACAGCTCGGCGAGCGAGCGGCACAGCGTCGGGTCGTCCTCGACGACCAGAACTGACCGGGTGCGAGGGTGACTGTGGGACGTCCTCATCGAACCGAGCTCGTTGGACGCCCCCGCTGGTGGCGTCGTTGCGCCAGCCCTCGAAGCCCTTGGAATCGCTGCGGATGTCCTGTGAGTCGGGACGCAGCTCAACCGAACGTGGGCCTGCGTCATGCAAGTTGAGCCCGCGATGAAATCGCACCGTGCACCGTTGTGGATTGCGATGCAGAAGTGCGTCGTCCATGCAGGCACGCTCGCGACCTGGTCGGGTGCCAGCGCGGCGTGAGCGCTCGTGAGCGCCTCGAAGCCAGTGGCGGCGAGGTAACGAGCGACCAACTCGCGGATCGCCTCGTCGTCGTTGCCGCTGCCGAACGCCGAGCGGCGCGCGAGCAGTCGGACACATCCAGTGGGTCCCGGGACCGTGTATGGTTGCGGTCGGTGCCCGCACGCGTCCTTCTCGTCGAGGATGATCCGACGATCCTGGAGGTGCTCTGCGCGGTGCTGAGCGACGAGGGGTACGTCGCGCGGGGCGTCGAGACCGTGGCGGCGGCGCTGAAGGTGCTTGGCTGCGAGCCCGTCGAATGCGTCGTGCTCGATTTTCATCTGCCCGATGGAACGGCGGAGGACATCCTCTCTGTCGCGTCCGCGAACGACCAATGTCCGCCGATGATGATCGTGTCCGCATCGCCTGTCGCGCCGCCCGTGGCTCACCGATTCGGCGTGCCGCTCCTCCGCAAGCCGTTCGACATCGACGACGTCGTGAGCTGCGTGGCGGCGGCGATCCGCAGCGGGCGGTCGCCGAAAGACACCGCTGAGAGGTGAGTCCTTGGCCGACGCAAACGACAGGCTCCCGACGACCACTCGCAACACGATTCGCGTCGTGGTCCGTGGCATGCCGCTGCCGGAGGGAGCGCAGTTCAGCGTCGGAGAGTTGCGAGTGTTGATCGTGAGGCGTGCGAAGCCCTCCGACTGGCCCGACAGCGTGATCGAGAAGGGCGATCTCGACGGCGTCGTGTGGGTCCTCCCGGAGGATGCCTTCGGCGCCGCGGCGAAGTTGCGGGACGACGAGCACATCGTCGCAGTGCGCCTCGATCTCGCGGGCGCGTGAGCACTCAGTCGTCTGGCCGTGCTCCAGAGCGATGTCCCGCGCGGTCGCGCGTGACAGATCGAATGCGGCTTGCTGCCAGCCGGCGCCAAGCCCCCCCCGGTTTATTGGGCCGCGAGCGCTCCCCCGGACGACGAGACGAGCTCGTCGAGCTGATCGAAGGTCTCGCGCATCCCGCCGTACGCGCCGAGGGCCTCGTCGACAGCCTGCTTCGAGGGATAGCGCTCGTGCATGACGACCAGCGTCTTGCCGCCTCGCTCCTCGAACGTGACGGTCGTGATCTGCCCGGCGTCGCCGGCCTCATCGTTCGTCCACACGATGCGCGAGTGCGGCGTGACGTCGAGATACCGCCCGTGGAACGCCATCTCCGACGACCCGTGGGCGAACACGAGACGGTAGGTGCCGCCGACGCGGGCATCGATCTCACAGGAGAGCAGGTTCATGCCGAACGACTTCGGCACCCACCACCGCCGGAACAGCTCCGCCCTGGTGAAGGCCTCGAACACGATGCGCGCTGGACCGTTGATGGTTCGCGTGACGACGAGCTCGAGCTCGGAGGTTCGCTCCACCGTCGTCGGGTTCTTCGCCGGGCTACTTGCGTCCATGACTCTTCTCCTTGCGTGTCAGTTCCTCGACGACGTTCTCGAGCTCGTCGAAGCGTGCATCCCACATGAGGCGGTACTTCTCGATCCAGGCCGCCTCGTCCTCCAGCCGTCGTGGTCCGAGCTTGCAGGTGCGCACGCGACCGATCTTCTCGGTCGTGACGAGCCCCGCCTGCTCGAGGACGCTGACGTGCTTCTTCATGCCCGTCAGCGTCATGTGGAACTTGTCGGCCAGGTCGGTGATCGAGGCGTCGGCGCGCCCGAGCTGCTCGAGGACGCCGCGCCTGGTGGCGTCCGACAGCGCGGCGAACGAGGCATCGAGGCGGCGTGGCGAAAACTGAACCATGTGGTTCAGTATCTATCGCGAGCCGTGACGGCGTGCAAGGGGAGGTGCGCTCGCCGCAATGCTCACATGCCCGCGGTCTGCTCGCCCGGCGACCGACGCGCTCGTAGAATCAACGTCGTGCGTATCGAGGTGCGCGATCGAGATGGCGCGGTGACGACGGCCGACGGCTCCGTGTACTTCGTCGCGGAAGGCATCGATGCGGCAGTCGGTGCCTACGTCATGACCGGCGACGATCTCCATCCGGTCACGCACTACGACTACGACGCGGAGCTTCTCACGGCGGACTCGCGCCTGTTCGTTCGGATCCGTCAGTACCAGACCCACACGGGAGCGCGGACGACCTGCTACGCCAGCAGCGACGCGGGGAGAACGTGGCGCTCGCTGCCCGCCGAGTCCGCACCCGCCGATGCGATCATGGTCCAGCGGCTCCACGGCATCGCCGAGCCCAACATGTTCGGCGGCTGACCAGGCTTCGGCGTGAGCGTCGCGCGGTCCATCGCGCGAGCGAGCTGTTTTGACTGCTGTCGCCGTCTTTCGAGTGATAGAACGCGCCACGTGCACAGGGCGCTTCGCATCGCAGCGATGTTCGTGACCGTCGCGGCCGCGACGTCGTGCTCTCGTCGAGAGGCGCAGCGGGACCCGGAGCCGCCGGCTTCGGCATCGGGGACACCCTCTCCGGACCCCAGCGCACCGCCGCCAGCGAAGGACGTCGTTCCCGCCGGCGCCGGTTGGTGGTGCTACCGAATCGGCGCGGGCAGCGTGCCGCTGTCGATGTGCTTTCGTGAGCGCGCGCCGTGCGATCAGAGCAGCTCGTCCATCGCGTCGAACGTCGAGCACACCGCGTGCGTCGAGCAACGCGAGGCGGCGTGCTTTACGTTCCGCCACGCCACCGGGCCTGTGATCGCATCGTGTCAGGGCTCGCTCGCCGCGTGCCGATATCGCGTCGCGGAATGGCGTCGTCGCCCCGACGGTGCCACCGACTTCTCGGAGTGCGCGACGTTTCGCTGACGTCGATCGCGAGCGGCGCCGAATCGGGCCAGCATTTCTTCGAGCCAAGCGATGGGGCACGTCACGCGGGCATCTTCGCCGTTACCGCGCAACGGGCTGCAACGACGGCCGTCGCGCTGGCCTGGCGATGGCTCTGTCCGCGAGTACCTCGGTGGGTTCGCCGTCTCTACCGAGCTCGCTTCAGCGGCAGCCGCAGTGTTGCCGTGGTCCCTGCGCCCCGCCGGCTCTCGAGCGTAACGGTGCCTCCGTGCTCCGCTGCGATGCCACGCGCGACCGAGAGACCGAGCCCGGTTCCCTCACCGACATCCTTCGTTGTGAAGAATGGATCGAACACACGCGGGAGATCTGCTTCGGCGATGCCTGCGCCGCTGTCGCAGACCTCGATCACCACCGCGCCGTCTCGGATGAGCCCGCGAACCTCGACGCGCGCCATCGGTGGGCTCGCCTGGATCGCGTTCATCAGCAGGTTCGTGAGCACCTGTTCGATCTGCGTCGCGTCGATGTCGGCGAACGCGGTCTTGTCGTCGCAATGCCCCTCGAGCGTCACTCCGCGCTTTCGCGCAAGCGGCTCGACGAACACGGTCGCCCGCTCGACGACTGGCCAAACCGGCTGCGCGCGGAGGCAGGGCTCGCTGCGACGCGCGAACGACAGCAGTTGCTTCACGAGGCGGGACAGCCGCTCGGCAGCCTCGGCGATAGCGCCCGCCTGCCGTTGGACGTCCGCGACGTCGGTGGCGCGCGCGAGGAACGTGGCGCGGCCCGTGATCACGTTCAGCGGTGTGCCCAGCTCGTGCGCGATTCCGGCAGCGAGCTTCCCGACCGTCCCGAGGCGGTCCGCGTGGCGAAGCTGCTCGACGGCCGACGAGCGCGCGACCGACTCGCGAAGAACCTCCTCCCGCGCCTCCGCCAACTTGCCGCGCATCGCATCGATCGCCCGACTCAGATCGCCCAGCTCGTCGCCGCGGTGCGTGTGGAACCCCGGCGCGAGGTCTCCCTCCCCGATGCGACGGGTCCGCGCAATGAGAGCGCGCGTGGGCTTCGCGATGAGCCTCTCGCTGAGGACCGCAGTCATGACGAAGAAGAACACGATGAGCGCGGCGAGGGCGCCGATCGCTTCTCGTCGCAATGCGCCGATGACCGAGCCGTGCCATTCGATGCGCTCCGCGATCTCGATCATCGCGGTTGATGTCGCGGTCCCGCGCCGAACGTCGATGTAGCTGATCCGCGTGTGTTGGTCCGACGTCCTGCGGGCCATCGTCGGCGCGACGAGCGCAACGGTGAGCTCCTTGCGGGAGGCGCTCACGCGGCCGACAGCGGCTCGCAGCTCATCGTGCGACTCGCCGTTCCACGACGCGACGATCGCGGCACCGAGATCGCGATGGTCGCGATCGACGTCGGCGACGAGCGCCGCCCGCTCGCGGCGCTCCCGCTCCCACTCGTGCGCTCCAAAGAACAACGCAGCGCCGACCGTGAGCGCCGTGGTCAGCTTCCACGCGATCCTCATGAGGCGGGGCGGAGCAACGCGTCGAGCGCGGCGCGGCTCGCGTCCTCGAGCGCGAACGGCTTCGCGAGGACCGTGCAGCCGAGGTCTCGCCCGCGCCGCAGCGTGGGCTCGTCTGGGAATGCCGTCATCACGACCGCCGGGACGAAGCAGCCGCGCGCGCGCAGGTGGTTGAGCGCGGTGAAGCCGTCGATGCCCGGCATACGGACGTCGGTGATGATGAGGTCGAACTCCTCGGATGCCGCGCGGTCAACCGCGTGGATCAGCGCAGCGCCGGAGGACGCCTCGTGGACGTCGTAACCCTCGGCGGCGAGCGTGTCGGCGAGCATCTCGCGCATGCTCGGATCGTCGTCGACGATCAGGACGCGTGCGCCCTCTTGGATCGGAAAGGCCTGCAGCTCGATATCCTCGTCGTGGTAGTAGGGGTTCTGCATGACGAGCCGTCTCGCAACGCGCGTGCCGACTCGCGCCGCGTAGCACGCTGCGACAGCGTGGTTTGTCGACCATCGGCCCGAGCAGGCGCGCATCGGTCTCGAGCGCACGGACCATCCAGGCGCGCCGGATGGCGCCATCCGCCACGCGCGTGGCGAAATGCTACGGGCTCGCCGTCTCGCCCCGTCGTTTGGCCACTCGGTCACGCTGGCACGCGGCTCGCTCTGGCCGAGAGGGATGAACATCCCGCACCGCCACTTCGCTGCGTTCTCCGTCAGCGAAATTGCGTCGATCACCGGCGGCACGCTGCTCCGCGATGGCCCCGATGTCCGCGGAATAGCGGCGTACCCGCAAGATGTTGAGCCGGGCTGCGGCTACGTCGCCCTCGGAGCGACGCCCTACGACTACGCGCGCCGCGTCGCGGAGTCGGCGCTCGCAGGGGCATCGGCGTTCGTGATTGAACGAGCGATGTCGTGCCCTCCGGGCTGCGGCGTGGTTCTCGTCCGCAGTGCGGCGACTGCCCTCGCGGATCTCGCGCGCGCGCATCGAAGGCGGTGGGGGCGCTCGGTGCACGCGCGCGGAGCCCGTGCGGTCATCTCCATCACTGGCACCGCCGGCAAGTCGTCGACGCGGCGGTTGGTCGCGGCGTTGCTCGGCATGGTCGATGATGCGCCTGTCGTCGAGACCGGCGATGCCCTCGATCGCGTCGGCGTCGCGCTCACGCTGCTCCGCCTCGCCGACATGCACCGCTTCGCCGTCGTGGAGACCGCGACTCGCTATCGCGGCGACGTCGCGCGTTTGGCGCAGGTGACCGACCCGGATGTCGGCGTTTTGACGTTGGTGGGTTTCGCGCACGCCGAAGGCGTCGGCACGTTCGAAGATCTCGCGAGTGAGAAGGGCGATCTCTTCGCCGCTGTTCATGCCGACGGCCTTGTCGCGTTCAACGCCGATGACCGCAACGCCGCCGCACAGGTGTCGCGCGCGGCCGCTTCACGCCGCGTCAGCTGGGGATTCAGTGCGGGTGCGGACTATCGAATTGTGTCGCGCGCGCCGCTCGGGCTCGACGGCTCACGGATCCGCGTAGCACGCCCACAGGGCCCGGAGCTCGCGGTCGTGACCAAGTCGTTCGGCGTCGCTGGCGCGCTCACGGTCGCCGCTGCGGTGGCGATCGTGGAGAAGACGATCGGCACGACGCTCAAGGACACGCTCGTCCAGGACGCGGTGCGCTTCGCCGACGACAGCCGCGAGACGCGGCTGTCTGCGACGACGCTGCCCGACGAGACGATTGTCCTCGCAGATGGCAGCGATGCGTCACCGTCCTCGATCCGAGCCTGTCTCGAGGCCGCCGGTGAGATCGCTTCGGCGCTCACCCGCAGGCTCGTGGTCGTCCTCGGCGAGCTGCATGAGCTCGGGCAAGACGCCGCGCGCGAGCACGCCGCACTCGGCAGCGCGGTCGCCCAGCGGCGGCCCGCGGTCCTCATCGCGATCGGCCATCACGCGCGTAACGCGGCCGTCGAGGCGCTCTCGCTGGGGGTCGACACGTTCGCGGTGACGGACCCGACATCGGCGATCCCTCGTGTGCTCTCGACCGTGTATTCGGGCGACGTAGTCCTCGTCGCCGGCGGCCGAGCCAGCGGTCTGTCGTCGGTGACGCAAGCGCTCGTAGCGCGCAGCCTCGAGCCGCGGACGAGCAACGGCGGCGCACGAACACTCCAAACGCGCGCACTGTGACGGGGGCCGAGGCACATCGATTGCTGAACGACGTGTCGCATGTGGATCCTCGAACGCTGGTTCGGCCAGAGCGCTGCCGCGTCACTGCTCGTCGCCGCCGGTGTGCTGACCGTCGCTCTGACGATCGCCACGCCCTCCCCCATTCGTAAGCGCCTTCGCGCGGCCATCGCTCTATTCGTCCTCTACTTCGCGCTCGAGGTCTGTGCCTACGCGCTCGAACAGCCGTCGCGCGCCTTCGTCGTCCTAGACGGCGCGGCCTCGGTCGTCGCGTCGATCGCGCTCGCGAGGACGATGTTCGTCGTGCTCGTCGACATCGCGTGGGAACGCGCTGGCCGGGCGCCGATGAACCAGCTCGTGCGCGACGTGCTACAGGCCGCGCTGTTCTCGTTCGCGATCTTCGGTGCCCTGCACGCGCTCGGCGTGCGCCCCGTCTCGCTCCTCGCGACGGGGACCGTCTTGACTGCGATCGTCGGACTCGCGCTGCAGGAGACGTTGGGGAACCTCGCGGCCGGCGCAGCAATCCAGCTCGAGCGTCCCATCGAGCCCGGAGATTGGGTGCGCATGGAGGCAGGCGACGTGATCGGCCGCGTGGTTTCGACAAATTGGCGGTCCGTGACGATCGAGGGCGACGACCGGTTGCACGTCGTCGTGCCGAACAGCCAGTTCAGCCGCAACTCGTTCATCAACTACTCGCGACCGGGCGGCGCCTTCCGTCGCAACGTGTACTTCGTCGTACCGTTCGACGTGCCGCCCAGCCGCGTGCACGAGGCGGCGCTCGCGGCGTGCGGCGACACGGTCGGCGTCCTTGCCGAGCCGGCGCCGTCCATCGTCACGGCTGCGTTCGTCGACAGCGGAGTGCAGTACTGGCTGCGGTACTTCATCAACGACTTCGCGTCGCGCGATCGCTGCGGCGGCGAGCTGCTGACGAGGGTGTGGTACCACCTCAATCGGCGGAAGATCGAGATCGCGATCCCCATACGAAAGCAGTTCGTCGTGCCGATGGACGCGAGTGCACGCGCCGCGATCGACGAGAGTGTCATCCGCGATCGACGGGCCGCGATCGACGCGATCGACGTGCTCCAGCCGCTCCCCGAGAGCGCCCGCGACGAGCTCGCGCGACGCGGACGAAGGCTCCTGTTCGCGGCCGGAGAGACGATCCTCCGGGCGGGCGCGCCAGGGCGCGAGCTCTATGTCGTGCGGCGCGGCGAGGTCATCGTCCGGCGCGACGGCCGCGAGCTCGATCGCCTAGGCCCCTCGGAGGTCTTCGGCGAGCTCGCGTTGCTCACGGGCAACCCACGACACGCCGACGTGGTCGCCGCGGTGGAGACCGAGGTCTTCGAGATCGGCGAAGCGGCCTTTCGCGATACGCTCGGAAATGAGCCGGTCGTCGCGGAGCGGATCTCCGCGCTGGTCACGGCGCGCAGTCGCGCGCTCGCGCCGCAGACGCAGCCGGTCGCTACGTCCGCGAACAACGGTGCCGAGCATGGTGTCCTCGCGCGCGTGCGCGAGCTGTTCGGCCTGACGTAGCGTCACTTCGGCCGGAGCTCGATCCGGATGCGTGCGTCGGTCGACGTGATCGAGACCGCAACCGGGCCGTTGAGCTCCACCACGCCAAGCGTGAGGCTCCCCTTCGCCTCCAGGTTGACCGCGCGCGTGAGCGTGCCCTTCGGGTTCACCGCTCGCGCGAACGCGCGCTTGCCCGACAAGCGGCACGATGCAGTGATCGTCAGCCGCGTCGGTGTCGACGCGTCGACCGACGCCTCGCAGCGCCCGGTGGTCGGGAGGTCCATCGTCTCGACGCCGTCGCCCGCGGGCGCTGGAGTGAACGTCGGGAGATCGACCTCGACGCCCGGCGCGACGAGCGCGGCCTTCTTGATGGCGCCGAGCCGGCGCGGATCGAAGGGCGCGACGTCGTGGACGAGCGGCGTGACGTCGTGCGCGAGGGGTGCAGTGTCGTGGACGAGCGGCGCGACAGACAACGGTACTTCGGCGGTCGGGACCGGGATTGGTCCGGGCGCGTTGGCGGCCGAGCCGACGACCAGAAGGGAGAGCCCGCTTCCGAGCAACACCGCGATGACACGTCTCATGCGCGTCAGCCCTTCAAGCGGCGTGCCGTGCCTCCGGCGCGGCGCTCCAGGGCGGTGCCGCTGGCACCCTCGCGTCGCTGCGACCGTGGAGGTTCGTGCGCGCGTCTCTCGGGTTGCCGAATGCCGACGAGCTAGCGCGTGTGCGCCATAGGAAGGGCGGGCACGATGCTCACGGGCGCCGCGATCCGGATCACGACGCCACGCTCGAAGAGCGCATCGGCCAGCGCCGCCCTCACCGGACTCCTCTCGTCGGTACGTCGGCGCGCAACGCGAGGTCGACTGCGAGATCACCCAGGTCCTCATCGCGGAACGGGCGGCGGACCAGGAGCGCGGCGATCCTGCGGCTACGAGCGAAGACGCGCTCGTCACGCTCGCCGCCGATGACGATCAGGCCAGGGTGGTGGGCGACCTCACCGATGAGGTCGAAGATCGCCATTCCCCGCGCGCTCGGGTCAATGATCAACACCGCGCAGCGCTCCCGCAGCGCGGCGATCAGCGTCAGCCGCGATTCGACCGCGACCACATCGAAGCCGAGCGCTGCGAGGCGCTCGACGATGCGCGTGCGCTCGTCGTCCGCGCTCACGACAACGACCGCGCGCTGTCCGCACATCGAGAGCGCGCGCCGTTGCATCGGTTGAGTGACGTCGTCGAGATCCTCTCCCTCAATCTCGGGGTCGGTGCGACGGTCGTTCATGCAGCGCCTGCGAGAGCAACGGGTATGCCCGGCGCCCGACATGCAGTCGCACGACTCCGCCCATCGCCGGGCGCATGAGCACGCCGCGGCGAGCATTCATCCTGGCCAACGGTCGGCGGCTCCCGCGTGGCGTGGAGCGCCAGTGTAGCAACTTGCCACGCACCCCTCGTCACAGTGCTCGCGATCTCCGTGGGCTGATGGTCGCGTTCCGGTGGCACGCCTCTCGCAACCCCGGCGCGCCATGACCGTGCTCGACGAACTCATGACTGTCGCGGCGAACCATCGCCATGCGTGGGCCGCCTCGCCATCGCCGTTGCCCCGCCACGTCGTCGGCATCACCGGCACCACGGGGAAGTCGACCACCCGCCGGCTGCTCTCGGCAATCCTCCGCGCGACGACGGGCGGCGAGGTCGTCGAGAACCATGGCGACCGCACGAGCCCGCGTGACGTCGCGCAGTGTCTCCTGTCGTTGCGCGCGTCCACGGCCGCCTGCGTGCTCGAGGTCTCGGCGCGGCGCCGCGGCGACATCGCGCGCGTGGCCGCGATGATCGCGCCGGACGTCGGCGCGCTGACGCTCGTCGACGTCGGCCACCTCGACGCCCTCGCAACGCTCGATGACGTTGAGGCGGAGAAGGGAGATCTCCTCCGCCTCAGCCACGTCGCCTGCACGAACGCCGACGACCGCCGCGCGATGCGACAGCGAGCAACCGTCGCGGGCCGCGGCGGCGCGACGTGGGGGACGTCACCCGCGGCCGATTACCGCGTCCTCTTTCGCGCGCCGCGCGGATTGAACGGTTCGACGGTGAGCGTGGCGCGCCCGCGCGACGTGCCGCTCACGGTCGACGCACCGGTCTTCGGCGAGGGCGGCGCACGCGCCGTCGCCGCAGCCATCGCGCTCGCGGAGCAGTGCCTCGGGGCTCCGCTCGACGGCACCACCGTGCGACGCGCGCTCGGCGAGCTCGGCGCCGAGACCGAGCGGTTCTTCCCGCGTCGTCTCGCGGACGGCACGGTCCTCCTTTACGACTGCGCCGACGCAACGCCGGCGTCGATGCGCTCGGCGATCGAGATCGCGCGCGAGCTCGCGAGCTACGAGTCGCGCCGGCTCATCGTCGTCGCGGGAGCGATGGGATCCCTCGGCAGGGCGTCGCTCGGGGCGCACACGGCGGTCGGCGTCGCATGCGCACGCGCCGATGTCGACGCTGTCCTCGTCTGCGGCCGCGCGGCGTCGCCGGTCGGCATCGCGACACTTGCCCACGGCATCCCCACGCACTTCTCGCGTGACCGCTACCTCGCCGCCAACGCGCTCGCGGAGATCGTGCGACCCGGCGACTTCGTCCTGATCGCCGGCGGTCACGACGCCCCGATGAAGTTCCTCGGAGAGGCGGTGGCTCGCCAGGGGCGGTCTATCGCGTCCCAGGCGGCCTAGTTGCAGATGAGGTCCCAGATGCGCCACCCCGGCGCTACACGTCCGCCGACGGTGTGAAGGTCGACCTCGTGCGCCGCACGCGGAGCGCCGCGCCTTCGGCCATCCACGCCAGCTGTGACTGCACGTAGCCGCCGACCTGGACGGTTTCGTTCGCGGCGCCATGGGACGACGAGAGGGCTCGCGAGCTACGTCGCAGGATCACGCGGCAGGAGCCCGCGTCTGCCGCGCCCCAGGGGTGCTGCCGTGTAGTCGCCATGCTAGTGCAGCGATTGAGATGCCGAATCGGGTCGTCGTCCCCCCCTCCGCGTCGCTGCTTCTGGCCGAGGACGACGCGGCCCTCGCGGAGATGCTCGCAGAGTGGCTCACGCAGAAGGGGCATCGCGTCGAGACCGTCGCAACCGGCAACGAGGCGATCGCCGCCCTCGAGGTCCGTGACGTAGACGTCGTCCTCACAGACCTGAGCCTCCACGGCATCGATGGGCTCGAGATCTGCCGCACCGTCGTCGCGCGAAGACCTGACGTGCCGGTGCTCGTCCTGACGGGGCACGGCACGCTCGAGACCGCGATCTCCGCGATCCGCGCCGGTGCGTACGACTTCCTCACGAAGCCAATCGAGCTTGACGCGCTGCTCGTCGCTGTCGACCGCGCGCTGCAACATCGCGCGCACCGCGAGGAGATCAAGCGCCTGCGTACGGCGCTCGCGGTCTCCGAGGGGTTCGACGAGCTCGTCGGAGAGAGCCCGCCGATGAAGCAGCTCTACGACCTGCTCGCCAGGGTCGCGCAGTCCGACGCGTCGACGCTGATCACCGGCGAGAGCGGCACCGGCAAGGAGCTCGTCGCGCGCGCGATCCACGAGCGTGGCCCGCGCAAGCTCCGGCCCTTCATCGCGGTCAACTGCGCAGCGATGCCAGAGGCGCTCCTCGAGAGCGAGCTCTTCGGGCATGTGCGGGGCGCCTTCACCGACGCGAAGACGGCGAAGACGGGTCTCTTCGTCCAAGCCAACGGCGGCACGCTGTTCCTCGACGAGATTGGCGACATGCCGCTGTCGCTGCAGCCGAAGCTCCTCCGGGTCCTGCAGGAGCGGAAGGTACGCCCTGTGGGCGGCAGCACCGAAACGGCGATCGACGTGCGGCTCGTCGCGGCGACGCATCGCGATCTCGAGGAGGAGGTCGAGCAGCGGCGTTTCCGGGAGGACCTCTTCTTCCGCTTGAATGTCATTCACGTCGATCTGCCGCCGCTGCGGTCGCGCGGGTCGGACGTGCTGCTCCTCGCGCAGAAGTTCCTGGAGCACCACGCGAAGCGATCGGGGCGCCCCATCCTCGGCCTTACACCGGCCGCCGCTGAGAAACTCGTCGCTTACAGCTGGCCGGGCAATGTGCGCGAACTGCAGAACTGCACCGAGCGCGCCGTTGCGCTCACCGCTTTCGACCGGATCGGGCCCGACGATCTGCCACCCAAGATCCGCGACCACAAGCCGTCGAACGTGATCGTGGCCTCCGACAACCCGGCCGAGCTGCAGTCGCTCGAAGAGGTCGAACGGCGCTACATCCTACGCGTATTGGAGGCGGTCGACGGCAACAAGGCCGTCGCGGCGCGCGTGCTGAAGCTCGACCGCAAGACGCTGTACCGAAAGCTCGCGCACTACGGGGTGCACCGCAGCGGCGACGACGAGTAGCGCGGCGAGCACATCCTCGCCGAACGCCGGAGCGCTCGCAGAACCGAAAGGGTGGTCGTATGCCCGATCCGACGCGCTCCATCCGCCACACCTCGCAATGTCGCCGGTGGCTGGGTCGTACCGCTCGACGCCGTAGAGCTCCTGCAGGGTATCGAGGAACCACGTCGCGCCCCCCGCGATCAGAGATCTTCGGGTCGATGACCACGAGGCAGCGAAGCGCGCGATGGAAGAAGAGCAGGTCGATCCGGTTGCACGCGTCACGCGTTCGCCGACTCGCTGATCAAGCGGAGCTTGTCGGACTCGAGAGAAGTAGCCAGCACGATGACCGGGACAGGGGCGTCCGCGGCTGAGAGCGCGAGGCTGTCACTTGGGCAGTGACGCGATCCACGCCTTGACCAGGGCGGTCCCCGTAGGATCGACAACCTCGGATCCGACGGGCGGCATCGCCCAGAAGTCACGCTTGATCATCCGATCGTAGACGTGGCTCGCGGCGGGATCGCCGGGAACGACGGCGATGTAGGGATTCCCCTTCGTGTCGCCGTGATGCATCTTGACGTTGATGGTGGTGAGATAGATCGCGGTCGACTCGGGGGTGGTGTCGCCGACGCGGACGCGCAATCGGATCTCCCGTTCCTTGGCCCATCGTCCGGCGTCACTGTGACAGTACCCGCAATTGCCATGCAGGTAGCCAAGGGCATCCCGCACGGCTCCGGCGCCGGGCACCGTGAACTCCTTGCCCGGCGGCTTCGAGAGCAGGCCCTTCTCGCTGAGCGACGCGAGCACGCTCTTGCCGCTCTCGCTGCTCAACTGGATCGCGTTCACGCCGATCAATCCGTCGCGAGTTCCGCTGTGACACTGCTCGCACTGTTCCTGCGACGGGACATCGTGCGGGGTACCGAGTGCGTTCGCGAGCCCGCCGGGCGTCGCGACCGCGCTCTTGCCGTCCGCGCTCCAGACGTACGCGACGAACTTCCAGCCGATGGGCGGCTCTCCGCTCTTCTCGAGATAGCGCGTCTCCACGAGGACGCCGTCGCGGCGGAACTCCTTCCAGGCCTTGGTCCCGATCGGGTAGGCCCAGTGATCCATGTCGGCGGTGTCGATCGGTTTGCCGGGCGGGACCCACAGCCATCGTGACTTCTCGGAGCCGTCGGACCACAACGGGTAGCGCACGTCGAACGGGATCACGCCAGTTGCGAGCGTGCGTGCAGCGAAGTCGGCGTAGAGACCCGTCTCTGCGAGCGTCCCCGGCACCGCCGGCGGGGTGATCTCGACGATCGTCTCCGCATCGGCATCCGGTACGTTGCGGGCGACGTCCGCGTAGCCGGAATCGGCCGGCGCGTGCGCCGCCGGTGACGCGCTCTCCTTCGCCGAGCAGCCGATCAGCAGGAACGCAACGAACGCGCGCACACTGCTCACGGCAGGCTGGCGAGATGACCGAGCGCGGCGGCCTCGGTACCCACGAACAGGATCTTGCGGGTCGCCCGCTCGAGGACGATGCCGGTGTGCTTCTCGCCGATCGCCTCGACGATGAAGAACGGCTTCCCGTCCGGATCGCGGAACGCGGAGTAGGGGATCTTCACCGTGTTCACGAAGTTGTCGAGGTGGGACTTGAGCGCAGGCTTCTCGGGCGCGACTCCTTCTGTGATCAACTGAACGAACTCGGCCTTCTCGTGGAGACCTTCCGCAAACTTCGTGACCGCCGCACCGGCGTTCGCTCGACAAGCGCCTCACCAGTAGGCAGAGGCGAAGACGTAGACGTACTTCACCGCGCTCTTGCTCAACACGTCGGTGATCTTGTGCGGGCCGTACGGCTCCGACGTCGCGAGGCCGGTGGTCTGGCCGGGGCGGGCGTAACCCGTGAGCGTGTGATCGCAGAAGATCTCGCCGACCTTCGTTCCACACACCTCGGCGGGCGGAGTCTCCTCCACCTGCGCGGTGTCCTCCGCGACCGGCGTGCTGTCCTCCGCGGGGGGCACGGACGTGGTGCTGGCCGGTTCGCTGCCACAGGAAAACAGCAGCACGCCGACGAACGGCGGGAGCCATCGAGCCATGCGGGAACCCTACATCACGCTCGCCGAGGCCGCACGCCCGGCTGCAGATCGCAGCGGAATCCGCGGCCGGCCCCGGCCTCTGGTGGCTCCTTTCGCCGTCCGCGGTTCATGGAGCGCGTCATGCCGCTCGGCGGTGGTCGTGATGAAGGCCCCCGAGGACGGGCAGGGCAACGAGCGCGCCGGTCGTCTGCAGCGCTCGTTGCACCGGCTCACTGACGCATCGAACGAGTTCCCGCGCGATCTCACGCCGTTGAATCGTCACCCCGACCCTTCGACGTTCACGCGCGGACATGGCGCGTAGCGGGTACCCGCTTCACGCTTCAGCGGATCTCACGCGCGACGAAGTCCTTGGACTTCTTCATCGTGGCGACCACCTCGTCGATCTCTTCCCAGTAGCAATGCCACTCGGTGCCCGAGCGCAGGTTCGTGAGGTGCACCATGCCGTGACCCTCGGTGCGATAGAAGGCGAACGTGTGGCCGCGATAGCCGAGGAAGCCCTCGACGACGAAGGGCAGAACAGCATCATCCATCGCGCCGTTCACGGCGTCGTCGAAGGTGAAATCGACGAACACCGCATCCATGAGAGTGGTCAGCCACACGTGCCCGACCTCGACGTTGCCCTCCATGAGCACGGCGGCAGTCCACGGCTCGATGAAGCTTGATCGTCCACGCGGGTGTGGCGGTGTCTTGTCGGTCGCGTAGCTCTCCCACACCAAAGCGCCGGGCATGCCACAGGCTATCCGAGGCCGATGATTCACAGCGACTGCAGCAAACGGCTCGTTCGGACTCCTCTCGCTGCCCCCAGCGGCTTCATGAGTGATCGAGGTACACGCAGGCTCCAACCGACTCGGCTTCGGCGGCGACGCGATCGAGAGCAGCGAGCTCACTGTCGATGCTCGCACGATCCCATCGCTCGGGCGATTCGCACGCGCGCAGTGCGCCGCGGACCGCCGCGATCGTCTTGCGCAGGTCCTGCGGGCGGCGCCACGTCGGCGGGCCGAGAATGGTGCGGAGGTCGTCAGGAGCGCCCTCGAAGTCGTCCGGGACTTCCCTGTGTGCCCAGCCATCGGACGACGACAGGGGATCGACGCCGGCTCAGCAACCCGTCGCTCACAACTTCGCGCGGTAATTTTCGATGATCGGAGGCGACACCGCCCGCGAAGCGTCAGGTGGTGCTCGCGCGAGCGTCACTGACGAATCGCGGAGCTTCCGTCGCCAAGTCGCGACCTTGAAGCGTCAGGATCCCGCTTCGACGATCGTTTGAGGACCTGACGCGGAGGGGGTACCCCCGCCGACTTGGCGTCCTCCCCAACGGGACGTTGAAACGATTTCCGCGGAGAAACCGAGGGTCGCCGGGCTCGTGCTGGGCAACGCCCGCGATCTCGAGCTCGCCGTGCCGTCGTCGCTGCAGGCGGGGCAAGATAGATTTCGGTGGTGAAGCGAGAGGTGACGCCGCCGTTCGTTGACGCCGGGCCTATGCGACCAACCCGTCCATGGTCGACGATCATCGACCGTTATCGACAGCTCCCGTCGATGGGACCGATGGCCCAGCTCGTCGAACACATCGCCTCGGCACGGTACGCCGACAGGATCTTCGGCGACACCTCGATGTTCACCTTGGTCATCGCGCAGACGCCGGAGATTCGGACTTTCCAGGAGGTGCTGCGCGTGGACCTCTCGGATGAAGGGTTCGTCCTGGCAGCTCAGGAGCGTGGTTTCGCCTTGGACCTTCGCCCGGGAGACCATGTTCGGCGCGTACCAGCCGACGGAGGGATCGCGGCGTTCGAGCGCCTCCTGCACGCGAAGCGTTGGGATTGAGGCAGGGCCACCCACATGGATCTCGTTCCGTTCTGGATCATCCCCCCGCAGCCTCCGGCGCCCAAGCCCGGCGAGATTCGGACCGGCGGTCCGCCGCTTGGTCTCGGGGTCACGGCATTCGACCTGGACGACGCGTTGTGGATCCTGCGCCAGACCGAGTACGCGAACTACCTGGCCTCGCCGGCGGAAGAACCGCTGGTGCGACGGGACGTACGGTTCGATGATCTCCCCAAGCACGTTCAGCAGCACATGGGACCCATCGTGGTCCGGGGCCTGTGGTACCCGGTCTGGCGGCCGTTCACGGCACGTCCTTGACTGGTGCGGCGTCGCCCGCCTGCCAAATCATCGCGGTGAACACGTAGTCCGAAGGCGCTACGTCTGGGGCGACCTGGATGGCAGCGTGATGCCCTGAAGGGGAGAGTCATCTGGGTGATGGACGATCCATCGGAGGGCTAGCTTCACGGCGATTGAATTGAAGCGACGCCCGAGTTCGGGGGCCGCCTCGGCGATGCCCTCCTCAACGCCCTGAGCGCGGTGCATGAGAAGCAGACGACGGGGATCGAGAGCGAACGCCACGGTGTGCGCGCTCTCGACGTCTACTGGGAGCCGCCCTCGTACGGCTTCGACCTCGATGACGAGGAAGAGATCCGCGATCTTCGGACCCTAAGACCGCGCCACATGGTCGGAGCGGCCAACGTTCAGGGTGGGCGTGATCCGTTCGTGGTCGAGGATCGCGGGCGCATCCTCTACGGAGCTACTGTGACGAGGCCGCCAGGCTTCGACCTCACCTACGACGATCTTCCCGAAACCTCATCGGTTTCGAAAAGATCACAGCGTCCAACGGGGATCGACACATTGGGACTTGCAGCCTTCTGGCCGCGGATCGCGATGGAGGTCGCCGCCTAACGGTTCCACCCATCCGCCGCCGCTGGGACAAAGCAGCCTGGTAGCGCTACGATCTCGCTCGTTATGCGCGCTCTCAAGGCGAAGGTTCGACAAGGACGTCTCGTGCTCGACGAGCCAACCGATCTACCCGAAGGCGCGGAGGTCGAGGTGGCCGTGTTCGACGACGACATGACGCCGGAGGAGCGCGCGTCGCTCCACGCGTCGCTCGATCGCGCGCTCGCGCAGTCGGAAGCGGGCGAGGGCGTCGACGCGTGGGAGTACCTCGCGCAGTACAAGGCTCGTCGTGCGCGTCCTTCTACTTGAAGAAGCGCGTCGTCAGCTCGAGGCCGAGGACGAGTGGTGGCGCGCGAACCGCGACCATCCAGAGGTGGTCCTCGAAGACTTCGTCGACGTGCTGCGCGATCTCACGAAGATCCCCGAAGCAGGACCGACGTATCGGCGCAGCGGCGGCAAACGGATCCAGCGCGTGTTGATGAAGCGCGCGCGATGCCACGTGTACTACTTCCATGATCGCGAGAACGACACGATCGAGATCCACTCGATCTGGGGCGCGCACCGACGACGTCGGCCTCGCCTTGGAGAACCACGGTGATCGAGGAGTTGATCGCGGTGCTTCCGCGTCCCGCGAATCCTGTGTTGGTCCCGAGCCATGACGAATTCTCGTTGCTCGAGCGGGAGCTCGCTACGCAGCTACCCACAGACTATTTCGAGTTCTGGCGAACCTACGGAGCGGGCGCGATCAGCGACTTTCTCGGCGTCCTGCGGCCGCAACAGCGCGCCCAGTTCAAGGGTTTCGTCGGGCATGCTCTTCATTGGCTTCGACTCGACGCTCCCAAGCCGCGAACGAATTGGGATCCCCATCCAGCGATCGGCGGACTGATCCCGTGGGGCGGGACCGACAACGGCGACGTCCTCTGCTGGAGGACGATCGGCGAGCCCCCGGAGTGGACGGTCACTGTCCTGCCGCCGCGCACCGACGTCGTCGACGACTACGGTCTGACGATGACGAGGTTCCTGTCGCGTTGGATTGCCGGCGATCTGGTTGTGAAGTCATTTCCGACGGACATCGTGCACGGCTTCGCGCAGCCCTCGCTGTGACATGGCGCGCGTCACCTCGACATGCCGCTCGCTCTCGCTCGCGGCTCCTTCGCCAGCGCCCGCTGCCTCCCCCGAATCTTCGCGCCGCTCCCGGGATTCGAGCTTTTCTGTACGAGTCCACGGAGCCGGACGAGCGAAGCGAGTCCGAGCGAACTGGACGAGTACAGAAATGCCAGAACCCGTTGACGTGGTGAGGGAGCCCGAAGCGCTCCAATCACAATAGCGTCCCCAACGGGATGTTGAAACGATTTCGCCGGGAAATCCTAGGCTCTCCGGCTTAGTGCTCGGCAATGCTCGCGACCTGTAAGTCGGGGCAGCCGAGCTGTGCTGCTGCGCCGAGCGCGGTTTGGCGTCGGTCTGCCATACTGCTCGAAGAACATGGGTGACCGTTCCTCACGGCGAACGACGGAGCGTGCCGAGGAAAGGGCATGGGGATCGCGGCGCGAAGCGAGTTTCCGGAAAGAGGCCGAGGCCTTTGCGTTCGAGCTAGGGGCAAAGCTCGTCGAGCAAGAGGAGGGCATCTCGCTCGTGGTAGGCGACGGCAAGGCCGAGCTGTTGCCGATCGATCCCGGTTCTCGCCACCCGTGGTTCGACGTGTACCGCATGCTCGCGGAACGCGTGCCGGAGGATGTCTACCGCCGGATCCTCGCCGATTCAGCGCGGGGCCGAGTGTGATCCCGCTGGTCGGTCTACGCGCTCAGGAAGGGATCGTGCGACCCATCCGCGATTTCGTCTGCGGCGAGCCCTGCTTCGAACCCTGATGGCCCGCCGTCGCACACTTGCGAACGACTTTGCCGCCGAATCCGGCCGCCTGATCGTTGAGCTGCACAAGCAACAAGTGCCGTACGAGGAGGCGCGAGCCCGATGGGCGGCACTGGTCGAGAGGCACCGGGCATCCGTCGAACCCCACATGGTCCTCGAACTCCAGCGCCGGGCCGCCGAAAACCTCGCGAGCTATGCGGTGAACACGTTCGAGGAGCTGACCGATGCGTGGGCTCGGTTGAACGACCTCGGCTTCACCGATCTGCAGCAGAAGGCGACGTTCACCGTGATCTTCGGACGGTCGTGTCATCACTTCCGTCGGCCGGACGTTGCGATACCTGCGCTCGAAGGGCTGATTCGCGAGTTGGATGCGGCGAAGGGCGTCTCCCGGGTCTGGCGCGAAGGCGAAGTCGCCGTTGCTCGGCGCGTCCTTCGTCTGGTCACGACCGGCAGCGAGACGACTCCGCCTGATGAGCGCCGCCGTTCAGAGTCGCTCGGCGAACAGCACTGCTTCATCGGGGTGGAGGGCGAATGGGAGGTGAAGGAGCAACGCCGGTCCATCGTTCGGTACACCCCTGGGGAACTAGATCTGTCCCGCTGTCGCTGGCTCGCGTTCCATCCGATTCCCGTCGTCCAGGACGAGCATTTCGCCGAGCTGGCGGCCGTGGACAATCTCCGCTCCCGCCTGAACGAGCTGCGTCTCTGCGGAGATCGTCGGTTGACGAACGCAGGGCTGACGCGGTTCGCCGGCTTCGACAACTTGGAAGTGTTCTTCATGCAGGGGTACGGACGCATCACGTTCGAAGGGATCGCGAAGCTTCGATCGATTCGAACGGTGGAGGTCGTCGACGTCGCCGGGACCCCCTCGCTCGGGACCGACATCCCCAAGCTGCGGGCGTTGCCGAAGCTGGAGACCCTCCGTCTCCACAACGAGTGCCTCACCGATGAGAACCTGCGTGAGACGGCAGGGCTCGGATCGGTGGTGAACCTCGCCATCCCGTACAACCGCAGCATCACGGATGATGGTGTTGCGCATCTTGCAGCGCTGCCGAAACTGGCGCGCCTTCGCCTCGATGGATGCACCGGCGTCACTGACGCCTCGTTGAAGATCCTTGCTCGACTGCCGAGCCTCCTGCACATCGAAGCGCAGCAATGCTCGTTGACCAAGACGGGTATCGCTGCGTTCCGGGCAGCGCGGCCCGACTGCAAGCTCGACGCGGTACGCGGCGGTGCGAGCAAGGTATGAGCATCCCGCGAGAGAGCGACTCGAAACTAGAAGCTGTTGATCTTGCCTTGGTACAGCATCGAATCGACTTCGACGGCGTTCGCGCCGGGGGCATTCGTGAGTACGAGCCGCAACAGCCGAACGGCCTTGTAGGCGCGCAGTAACAGCTCGCGTTGCTTGTGGAACAGCGAGCGATCGAACGCGTCATCGTTCAATGCGTGGGCGGGAGCCTGCCGGAGCTTCCGGACCTCGCGGAAGACGGCGAACATTTCCTTGAGAGGTGCGTGTCACCGATCGCTTGAGAGCGCGGGAGCCTGACGAGGTCGTCGGCTTCTGATCGAATCGCATTCGTCGTCGCCATCGCGCGCGCCGACGGTGTAGATCGCACGGGCTGGAGAAGGT
>JALHOE010000007.1:98107-98989 GCA_022843175.1 Deltaproteobacteria bacterium | reverse complement strand
CGGGGGGGCAGCACGGGCGTGGTCCGCACGCAGCGTGATCGCGAGCGCGCCGTGCAACGCGAGCGCCGCGGCGACCGCGATCGACAGCCCGCGCCGCCGCTCGCGGACCCCGAACCCCATGAGGTGTTCGAGCGACATCACTTCCTCTCCGCGGCGAAGGCGATCTTGATCACCCCGACGGTGCGCAGCTCGTCGACGATGTGCAGCACGGTGCCGTGCGTCGCCATCGCCGACGCCTGCACCACGGTGCGTAGCTCCTTGTTCCTGTGAAGCGCGTCGCGCGCGACCACGCGGAGCTCCTGGTCGGTGACGGGCTTGCCGTCGGCGGAGACGTGCCCCTCGCGATCGATCGCGATCGTGAGGACGGTCTGCGTCTCGTGCGCGGACGCCGCCTTCGGCAGATCCATCGGCACGCCCTGCGACGCGATCAGCTTCGCGCACACCATGAACACCACCAAGAGAACGAGCATGATGTCGACGAGCGGCGTGACGTTGATGCCGTGGATGCCGTCGTCATCGTGTTGGGAAGCGCTTGTGGCCATCTGCTCCTCCCTTCAGCGCTTGTTGCCGTTGACGACCGAGAGCCGGGGCTGCGAGGCGCGCTCGGCCCTCTCGTCGTTGCCCTCGAGGTGCGCGAGGAGCACGCGCGAGAGCGCGTCGGCGCGGCTCGTCACCGTCTTGATGTGCCGCTGGAACCAGTTGAACGCGGCGACCGCGGGGATAGCCACGAGCAGGCCGATCGCGGTGGCGACGAGCGCCTCGCCGATCGCGGCCATGACCGCGGTGCCCGCGCCGGCCGTCGACTCGCCGAGCTTCTCGAACGCTTGCACGATGCCGATCACGGTCCCGAACAGACCGATGAACGGCGCGTTGTTGCCGAGC
>JALHOE010000007.1:0-98097 GCA_022843175.1 Deltaproteobacteria bacterium | reverse complement strand
GGTTGTGCCGGCGCGGCCCCCCCCCCGCCCCCCGCCGCTCCAGCCGCACGCGCTGCAACGCCGTGGCGCCCGCCATCGCCTCCGCCGCGGCGCGCGGACCGCGACCCGCCTGGTGCAGACCAGCGAGCACCACCTTGGCCTCGACGGAGGGCGATTGCTCCATGCGCGCGCGCGCGCCGTCGACGTCGCCGCGCTGAAGCTTCTGATCGAGGTCCTTCGCGAGGCCGTCGAGATCGTCGTTGACCGAGCGGTAGTACCACGCCCGTTCGATCACCACGCCGAGAGAGGCGACGGAGAGACCGAGCATCAGGTACATGACGGGGCTGGCCCCGACGGTGAGCATGAGTGACTTGGAGCGAGTGACGATGTCCATGGGCTCGCCCTCAGCAGGCGACGTGCCACCGTAAAAGCGTCGCCGTTTCTCGGGACTCCGCGCGCGGACACCGGCCGCGGACGTCCGCACGGACAGTTGTCCGGTCGTTCGCGTTGCCCGCTGACCGCGGTGCGCTCGCGAGTTCTCGCGATTGTGCGAGTGGCACGTCGGCTGCTGAGGGCGGCTCGCCATGACCCACACCTCACGATGCGCGGCGGTGCTCGCGATGCTCTCCGCGGTATTGACCGCCAACCCGACGAGCGCGCAGGAGCCGGCTACGAAGTCGTCCGCTGTCCTCGTCGCACCGAAGCTCGTTGAGGAGGTTGTGCCCGAGTACCCCGCGAGCAAGACCGCGAGCGGCGAGAGCGCCAAGGTCGTCGTCACGCTCACGATCGACGCGACGGGCGCGGTCACGGACGCCGTCGTCGCGACGTCCGGCGGTGAGGACTTCGACGCATCCGCGCTCGCCGCCGCGAAGAAGCTCGTCTTCGAGCCGGCGACGAAGGACGGCAAGCCGATCCCCGCGAAGATCCCATACACCTTCGCGTTCGAGGTCGAGAAGCCCGCCGCCGCCAGCACCGTGAAGGCGGTGGCGAACGGCGCGTTGCGCGGCGTGATCAAGACGGGCGAGGACGCGCCGCTCCCCGGTGCCACGGTCACGATCGCGAGCCACGGCAAGACCGTCGCGACGACGACCACCGACGCGAACGGCGCCTTCGCGTTCGAGCTCGCTCCCGGCGGCTACCGCGTGACGGTCACCGCCGACGGCTTCGCGCCCTATGGCTCCGACGAGAACGTCGCCGAGAAGAGCGTCACCGCCGTCACCTACCGGACCACGAGCAAGGGGGCCGGCGTCGAGATCAACGTCGCCGGCAAGCGACCGCCGCGCGAGGTCACCGTCCACTCGTTGGAGGGCGAGGAGATCAAGAAGATCCCCGGCACCAACGGCGACGCGCTGCGCGCGGTCGAGAACATGCCCGGCGTGGCGCGACCGCCGGGCGGGATCGCCATGCTGATCGTGCGCGGCTCCGGCCCGGCCGATACCGGCGTGTTCATCGACGGGACGTCGGTCCCGCTCGCGTATCACTTCGTCGGCCTCACCTCGGTGTTCCCGAGCGAGGTGCTCGAGAAGATCGAGTTCTACCCCGGCAACTTCGGCACCGAGTTCGGTCGCCACATGGGTGGCGTCGTCGACGTGCGTCTGCGCTCGCCGAAGAAGACGTGGGGCGGCCTGTTGCAGTTCGACCTGCTCGACGGACGCTTCCTGCTCGAGGGGCCGATCTCGAGCAAGACCCGGTTCCTGGTCGCGGGGCGGCGGTCGTGGGTCGACGCGTGGCTCGGACCGGTGATGAAGGGCACCGGCGCCGACCTGACCGTCGCCCCGGTGTACTACGACTCGCAGGCCGTCCTCGAGCATGACGTCACCCCGACGACGACCGCGCGGCTCGTCGCATTCGGCTCGAGCGATCGCATGAAGCTGCTCTTCAGCTCGCCCCCGGCGGGCGATCCGATCACCGGCCTCAGCGTGATGACGCGCTTCTTCCGACTGCAGGCGCGCACCGACACCCGGTTCGGCGACAGCGCGCGATGGATCAACATGGTCTCTTGGGGCATCGACGAGGGGCGCCAGGAGATCGGCGATCGGTACCTCGACATCACGCTTCGCCCCCTCAACGCCCGCTCCGATCTGCGCGCCAAGCTCGCCGACGGCATCACCTTCATCGGCGGCCTCGATTTCCACTACGTCACGACCCACGTCGATCTCTTCCTGCCGCCGATGCCTCAGCCCGGCGACGCGCCGAGCCCGTTCTTCGCCCGCCCCGCGACCGCGCTGGCCTTCAACGCGAAGTGGTTCCGGCCCGCTGCGTACGCGACGCTGGAGCTGACGCCGGCGAAGGGACTGAAGCTCCTGCCGGGCGTACGCGCCGATTGGACGAGCGACACGTCGCAGTGGACGTTCTCGCCGCGCGGGATCGCGCGCTGGGACGTGACCCCCACGTTCCCACGCACGACGCTCAAGGGGGGCGTCGGGCTCTATCACCAGCCGCCGGAGCCCTACCAGAGCGTGGCCCCCTACGGCACGCCGGGCGTGAAGGTCAATCGCGCGACGCACTATGCGCTCGGGTTCGAGCAGGAGATCACGCGCTTCCTCGAGGTGTCGGTGGAGGGCTTCTACAAGGACCTGCAGTCGCTCGTCGTACAGTCGGACGCCGCGACCAGCGCCGCGAGCGGCACGACCTTCAGCAACGCCGGCTCCGGCCGAGCCTTCGGCGGCGAGCTGCTCGCTCGATACAAGAACGACGGTCGCTTCTTCGGATGGATCGCGTACACGCTGTCGCGAAGCGAACGGAAGGACTCGCCCTCGGGTGCGACGCGCGCGTTCGAGTACGACCAAACGCACATCCTCACGGCGCTCGGCAGCTACAAGCTGGGAGAGGGGTGGCAGCTCGGCGCGCGGTGGCGCTACGTGACGGGGAGCCCGTACACCCCGCTCGTGGGCGGGATCGCCGATCTCGACGCCGGCGGCTACTCGGCCATCGCCGGCGCGCCGTGGTCCGCGCGAAGCGCGGCGTTTCACCGCCTCGACGTGCGCATCGAGAAGACTTGGAAGATCTCCGGCGGCTCGGTCAGCGCCTATCTCGATCTGCAGAACGCCTACAACCGGAAGAGCCCGGAAGGCCGCTCCTACAACTACAACTATTCGAAAAGCCAACCGCTCGCCGGGCTCCCTATCCTGCCGGTGATCGGTCTGCGAGGTGAGCTATGAACACTGTCAGCAAGGTGCTCGCGGCGTTGGCGCTGACCGCCCTGTCCGCATGTGGAGACAACTTCGAGCCGGGCTATCGCGTCGCCTCTCCTCGTATCCTCGCGGTCGCCGCCGACCAACCCTACGCAGCGCCCGGAGCGACGGTGAACCTCACCGCGCTCGGTCACGATCCCGGCGGACGAACGCTGGAGTGGGCGTGGGTCACCTGCGTGAACCCCGTCGCCTCGACGCCGATCGCGTGCTTCGCGAAGGCAGCCGCCGACGCGTCGACGGGAAAGGTCGCGTTCGCGATGGGCGCGGAGCGCACGGCGTTCTCGTTCACGGTGCCGAGCGACGCGCTCTCGTCGCTGCCCGCCTCGACGCGCTCGGCGGCGACGGTCGGAGTCCTCGCGATCGCCTGCCCGGGAAAGATCACGCTGGAGCCGACGCCGAACGTCGCGTTCCCGATCCGCTGCACCGACGCGACCGGCCGGGCGCTCGCGCTCGAGGAGTTCGACGTCGGCATGAAGCGGGTGTTCGTGCGAGCCACCGATCGCAACGCCAACCCGGCGATCTCGATGGTCACCTGGAACGGTGCGCCCTGGCCGGAGAGCGAGGTGAAGGAGGTCCGTCCGTGCGCCGACGCCGGGAGCAACAAGTTCGACGACTGCAAGGGCGATACGCCGAAGATCGCCGCCGAGCTCACGAGGGCGAGCTTCGAGTCCGGCCTCGACGAGTATGGCGTGCCGTTCAAGGAGTCGGTGGTGACGCAGTACTACGCGACCGAGGGTCTCTTTCAGAATCCGACCCGCCTCGGATCCTCGACCGAGACGGCGTGGGGCGCGCGCAGGGGGACGTCCGAGGTGACGCTGTGGATCGTCGCCCGCGACAGCCGCGGCGGTGCGAGCTGGACCACGCGCAGAGTTCGTGTGCGCGGCTAGGAAGCGCGGTGCGCGGCATCGACGGCGATGGTCCGTGCCAGCCCGAGATCCTGCGGCCCATGGGCGTCGAGCTCGTGCTGGTGCTCGCGCCACCAGGCTCGCGCCCTCTCATCGTCCCAGCGCTCGAGCGGGCAGGCGTCGAGGCGGCGGCGGAGCTCGTCGGCGCTCTGCGGGCGACGATCGGGATCCTTCTCGAGGCACGCGAGCACGATCGCCGCGAGCTCGTCGGGGACGCCCGAGAGCGGCCTCGGCTGCTGGTGAAGATGCTGCCCGCAGAGCTCGACCAGCGACTTGGCGTGGAAGACCTCGACGCCCGCGAGCAGGTAGTAGGCGACGGCGCCGAGGGCGTAGAGATCGGTGCGCGCATCGACGGATCCCGGATCGCGGATCGACTCCGGAGCCATGTACTGCGGCGTACCGAGCAGCGCCCGCTCGCCGGTCAGCTCGACGTCCTGATCGACCTGGAACTCCTTGACCAGGCCGAAGTCGAGCAGCTTGACGACGTCCGGCTCGGCGCCCCGGGTGCAGAGCATGATGTTGGCCGGCTTGATGTCGCGGTGGATGAGGCCGATCGCGTGCGCTTCGGCCAGCGCTCCGCAGACCATCGAGAGGATACGGACCACCCTCGCGGGAGGTTGGGGGCCGCACGCCGCGACGATCTGCGAGAGGGTCGCGCCGTCGAGCAGCTCCATGGCGTAGTAGAAGACGCCGTCGGCGGTGCGACCGTAGTCGAAGAGGGTGATGGTGTTGCGGTGGGTGAGCCGCGCCGTCAGCTGCGCCTCGCGCTCGAAGCGCTTGAGATCGATCTCGCTGGTGCGCTCCGGGCGCAGCAGCTTGATCGCGGTCGGGCGACGCATCATGCCGTGGTGGGCGCGATAGACCTCCCCCATGCCGCCCTCGCCGAGCTTGGCTTCGAGGACGTATTGCCCGAGTCGACGCGCCTCGCTGGCCTCGACGCGCAGGCCATACATCACCCACGAGATGACCGTGCTGGTGGCGACCGCGAAGCCCCACATCATGACCATCGTCGCGGGGAGCCAGGGCAGGGCGCCCGAGTCGCGCGCGCGCCAGGCCAGCCCACCGTCCGCGGCCGGCACGGTGGTGGCGGTGAGCAGGATCAACGGGATGCCGAGCGCGGCGGTGAGGATCAACGTGCGCCGCGGAGGAGTGGGGATCGTCGCAGCGCGCAGGGCGAGCTTGATCGCCACCGCGCCGAGCGGGACCATCGACATGTAGCCGTCGGCCATCACGATGGCCTGCGCGGTCGAGAGCCCGTGATCGCGCACGAAGCCGGACGCCACATAGCGCGAGATGAACGCGCCGACGGTCAGCGTGAAGAGCAGTCCGAAGGTCTCGACCCCACGCGAGAAACGAATCGACCGTTCCCCCCGCGAGCAGAGCCACCACAGGCCGCCCGCCACGATGGCCACCGACATCGTGAGCACGAGGTCGACGCCGGGCTTCTTGACCGCGCTGAGCGCGCCGAGGCCGCTGGCCAAGAGGAAGACGAAGCAGAGCACCTTCCAGTAGAGCGCCACGCGCGCCTGGAGAAACGCGCGCCCCACCTCGCTGCTCTCGCTGCTCGGCGAGGGGGATTGACCCGGCTTCCGGGGGCTCTCGGGTTCACCCATCGGGGACCGCACACCTAGCATACGCGGCGGGAGCCGAATTAGCTCACGGCTTCGGTCGCGAGCTGCGCGACGGCGACGGTGATCGTCTGCCCGGTGATCTGCGCGTGCTCTCCGTCGAGGGGGTGTTGCTGCCACCACGCGCGCGCCGCCGCCGCGTCCCACGGCTGCACGTCGCAGGCTTCCAGCCGCTGGCGAAGCTCGGCCGCGGTCTGCGGGCGGTCCTTGGGATCCTTGCTCAGGCAGGCGAGCACGACCGCCTCGAGCTCGGCGGGGATCGCGACGCCACGCTCGGAGAGCGGCCTTGGCTGCTCCAAGAGGTGCTTGCTGCAGATCTCCATCACCGACCCGCCGCTGAACACGTCGACGCCGGCGAGCAGGTAGTAGGCGACCGCGCCGAGCGCGTAGAGGTCGGTGCGTGCGTCGACGGTGTCGGGATTGACGATCGACTCCGGCGCCATGTACTGCGGCGTGCCCACGACCGAGCTGGCGGCGGTCACCTTCGCATCGCGGTCGACCTCGAGCTCCTTGACCAAGCCGAAGTCCAGCACCTTCACGACATCGTGCTCGCCGCCCTGCTTGCAGAGCATGATGTTGGCCGGCTTGATGTCGCGGTGGATGAGACCGATGCCGTGAGCCTCGGTCAGCGCGCCGCAGACCATGGAGAGGATCCGCACCACCCGGCCCGGCGGTTGCGCGCCGTCGACCGCCACGATCCGGTCGAGCGTCGCGCCGTTGAGCAGCTCCATGGCGTAGTAGAAGACGCCGTCCGCGGTTCGACCGTAATCGAAGATGGTGATCGTGTTGGGGTGGGTCAGTCGTGCGGTCAGCTGCACCTCGCGTTCGAAGCGGCGGAGGTTGACCTCGCCGGCGCGATCGGCGCGCAGTAGTTTGATCGCGGAGGGGCGACGCATCATTCCGTGACGCGCTCGATAGACCTCGCCCATTCCCCCTTCGCCGAGCTTCTCCTCGAGCACATACTGGCCGAACTGTCGCGCCTCGCGAACCTCGGCGCGGAGGCCGTAGATGACCCACGAGATGACCGTGCACATGATGATGGCGAACGTCCACATCATCGCGCTCGTCATGGGCAACCACGGGAGGGCGGCCGAGTGCGACGCGCGCCAGGCGAGCGTGCCGCCGGCGGCCGGCAGGACGAGGGCGGGCACCACGATGACCGGGATGCCGATGACGGTGGTGACGATCGCGGTGCGCCGCGGGAGCGACGGGATCAGCGCCGCGCGAATGGCGACGAGCATCGCCGTTCCGCCCTGCTGCAGCATCAGCACGTAGCCATCGGCCATGACCGAGGCCTCGCCGATCACCGCGTGATCGGTGGCGAACCCGGTCGCCAGGTAGCGACCGAGGAACGCGCCGATGGTCGTGTTGATCAACAGGCCCCCGGCCTCCATTGCTCGCAGCGAGCGAATCGACCGCTTGCCCCGGCGGGCGAGCATCCAGAACAGACCCGCGTTCGCCGTGGACGCCACCGTGAACGCCAGCTCGATGCGCGGCTTCACGACCACTCCGACGAGACCGAGACCCGCGCTGAGGAAGATGATGAAGAACGTGACCTTCCAGAACAGCGCGACCCGACTCTGGAGAAACGCTCGCGCCTCCTCGCTGTCGTCAGTGACCGGCGATGGTCTTTCGCGCCGCGAGGGTTCGGAGCGTTCGGTCGCGGCCGAAGCGCTCTGCCGAGTCGGCCTGGCGGTCATACCCGCCCGAGCGCGCGCGCGAGCTCCGTGGAAGCCGAGAGGATCAGGGCGTTGAGCGAGATGGGAGGCCGGCAGGGCACAGCGGGCGATAATACCAGACGGCACGATCGCGGCGACCTCGGTCACGCCGCCGAATCAGCGCGATCGAGCGCCGCGCTTGGTCTTCTTCTTCGTCGGGGCCGACTGCTTCCCGGCGGCCGTCTTCTTCCCGCGAGTTGCCGTCGCTCCCGCCTTCTTCTTGGCTGCCGCCCTCTTCTTGGGAGTCGCCGGCTTCTTCTTCACTGGCGTCTTCTTTTTGGTCGCCGCCTTCTTGGTCGTCTTCTTCTTGGTCGCCGCCTTCTTCTTCGCTGCCGTCTTCTTCTTCCCGGCCCTGCGCGGCCCCTTGGCGCGCAGGTCGTTGGCGAGGGCTTCGATCCAATCGACGCCGATCGCGGGGCCCTCGGAGATGCCCATCAGCTCGTCGCGCGCCGCGGTGTCGCCGTGGGCTTTCGCGCGCGTGTAGAGCGCGTAGACGGTGGCCCAGCCGAGGTCCGGGTACAGCTCGTGGATGCGCTGATACCGCTCGGCCGCCTCGGCGAAGCGCCCGTGCTCGCGGAGCATGTGCGCCGAGTCGGGCGACGGCTCGGGCGCAGCGGCCTCGTCGAACAAGGCGACCGCGCGATCGACATCGCCGCGCGCCTGATGCACCGCCGCGAGGGTCACCAGCGTGCGCGTGTCGCGCCGGCGCGCCAGCACCGACCCGATCGCTCGCTCGGCGTCGGCGAACCGACCGAGCTTGCGGTACGCGTGCGAGAGGAGGATCTGCACGTCGTCGTCGTTCGGGTGGGCCGCGCGGAGCGCGTCGAGGTCGGGGAGCTCCTCGAGGAGCTCCTCGCGGTCGTCCTTGGCGACGACGAGCTCCTCGTGATCCTCGAGCGCGTCGCGCAGCTTGAACGCGGCGTACTCCGCGTTCTCGAGCTCGGAGGGGAGCACGTATCGACGCGGCGTCCACGCCTCCTCGGTGGCGATGGAGAGCGCGCGACGCGGGTGCGTTTGATCGAACCACGTGTCGCGTCCGTCCTCGAACTTGAGGCGATAGCGGTACGCGGAGGCGAACGACGCCCATGCCATCGGGCCGATCTGGCCGCACACCATGCAGCCGCCGTCCCCGCCGCGGAGCTCTTCCGGGTCGTCGACGAGCTCGCTCTGGTAGGGGTCGGCGGAGAAGAAGAGACCGAACGCGTTGGCCTCTTTGTGCGCGGTGAACGCGCCGCCGTCCCAGACATCGGTGTCGTAGGGCCAGTGGTCGCCCCAACGAAAGATCGAGCGCGTGCCGCCCGAGACCGCGTGCTCCCACTCGTCGCTGGTGGGCAGGCGGAAGTTGGCGTTGGCGACCGCAGTCGCGATCGCGAAGTGGGGATCGTCGTCCCCCTCGACCTTCGCGCGCGTCTTGGGGTTCAGCGCGGTGCTCGCGCGCTCGAGGAGGAACGGCCGCACCTCCACGTCGCGGAGGGGCGTCATGCTGCTCTTCAGCCACGACACCATCTCGTCGGGCGGGGGCTTGTTGACGTCGGGGCCGCCGAGCACCTGCTGCGCGAGGTGGCCCTGCTCGCGGAACGAGCGCGCCCACGCCTCGATCGCGGTGTCGTTCAACCGCTCGACGTCGAACCCGAGCGTCACGCGGCCGCCGGGGACGAGCACCATCTCGACGCCGTCGACGTCGAAGACTGCCACGCGGTGCTCCTCGCCTCCCTGCGCGTGCCGCTCGAACTTCACGAAGCGCGCGCGTGGCGTCTCGATCGCGCGCACCGCCTCTCGCGCTTGCTCCTCGGTCAGGGTGTCCCACGTCGGCAGCGTCAGCGCGGCGAGCGTCATGGGCGGGGAGTCTACGCCTCGGACCCGGAGATCTCACTCCGCGTTGAGGTGCCGCGCGAGGAGCTTCGCGAGGAAGCCGCGGAAGCTCTGGCCGGAGTCCTCGTGGAGCCCGGCGTTCTCGTAGATCGGCGGCCCGATCACCGCCGACCCGATCAGCGCGAGCGCGGCGAGCACCACGGCGTGCGCGGTGTCCTCGATCGGCGGGGCGCGCCGGATGCCTCGCTTCTTCAGGCGCTGCTTGCGCAGCTCGTGGGTCGCGGCGACGACCCCGTCGAGCCGCACGTCTGCTCCGTCGAGGCGCTCGCCGGCGAGCGCGAGCCACATGAGGACGCGCGCGTGGCCGGTCTTGGTGAGCGACTCGTAGACGCCCTCGAGGAGCGCTTTGAGCTGATCGTCCTCGCCGGTCGACTGCGCGATCGCGTCGACGAGACCGATGTGAATCGCGTGGATCGACCGCGAGCACACGGCCTTCACCAGCGCCTCGCGGCTGCCGAAGTGGTGGAGCACCGTCGGGTGGGAGACGCCGGCGTCCTTCGCGACCTCCTGCAGACGGATCCCCGCGGGCCCGGTCGTCACGAGGTGCTTCTCTGCGACGTCGAGGATCGCCTCTCGCGCCGCGGCGGCGTCGCGCCTCTTTCTCATGGGTCCCACGTTATGCAGGTCCCGCGCCATGTCTACATCTTTGTAGGTAGCTATTGACAGGATTGTTCATAGCTCCCATGGTTGGGCTATGGCACTCACCCAGTTCGCTCCCCGGCGCGCCCTCCGCGCAGCCCGCATCCTCGCCAAGGACCCCGACGACCTGCCCCAGGTCTTCACCATCATCGAGTCGCTGTCGTTCGACACGCTCCAGCGCGTCCACGACCGCATGCAGAAGACCGAGACCGGCCGCCGGATGCTGGCGAACAAGCCGGACATCGTCGATCGCCTCGCCGATCGCGCGGCGCTGGCCAAGCTCCCCGAGGGCACGCTCGGCCGCGCCTACCTCGAGTTCGTCACCCGCGAGAACATCTCCGCCGAGGGCATCCGCGCCGCCGGCGACAAGGGGATGACCCACGAGCACCCGGTCGCGCCCGAGCTCGAGTGGGTGCACGCGCGCATGCGCGACACCCACGACCTGTGGCACGCGGCGGTGGGCTACCACGGCGACGTGCTCGGGGAGACGGCGCTCCTCGGCTTCACCTTCGCGCAGACCTGGAACCCGGCCATCGCGCTCATCCTCGCGATCGGCCTCGGCAAGACGATCGGCGTCGCCCCCGAGGCGCGCAAGACCATCGTCGACGGCTTCCGCCGCGGAAAAAAGGCCGCGTGGCTTCCCGGTGAGGAGTGGGAGTCGATGCTCGAGCTCCCGGTCGCCGAGGTGCGCCGTCGGCTCAACCTCGACTCGGTCCCCGTCTACACGCCGATCCGCAGCGCGGAGCTCAGGGCCGCGTGATAATCACCACCGCGTGAGCGCGTACGAAGCCGCGATGCAGCTCGCGTTGGCCGAGGCCGACGCCGCGGCGCTCGCGGGCGACGTGCCGGTCGGCGCGGTGATGGTCGGGCCCGCGGGCGAGCAGGTCGTCGCCCGAAACCTGCGCGAGGTCGAGCGCGATCCCACCGCCCACGCCGAGGTCGTCGCGCTGCGCGCCGCGTCCAAGCTCGTCGGTCACTGGCGCCTCGACGGCTGGACGATGGTCGTCACGCTCGAGCCCTGCCCCATGTGCGCCGGCGCGCTCGTCAACAGCCGGGTCACCCGGCTCGTCTACGGCTGCCGCGATCCGAAGGCCGGGGCCGTCCACTCGCTGTTCACCATCGCCACCGACCCACGCCTCAACCATCGGCTCGAGGTCGTCGAGGGCGTCGAGGCCGAGGCGTGCGCCCTACGGCTCCGCGAGTTCTTCGCCGCCCGCCGCCGCGAGGGCAAGAAGTAGCTCGTCGATTGCGGGTCGAGGTCGCCGCTACTACATTTCGTGCACCCATGGCCGTGCGCACGATCCTCCACTACCCCGACCCGCGCCTCCGCGAGAAGGCTCGTCCGGTCGCCGAGGTCACCCCGGCGATCAAGCAGCTCGTCGAGGATATGGCCGAGACGATGTACGCCGCGCCCGGCGTCGGCCTCGCGGCCACGCAAATCGGCGAGCCCCACCGCATCTTCGTGATCGACATCGCGAGCGACGACGAGCCGAGCCAGCTCCGTGTCTTCATCAACCCGGAGATCGTGGCGAGGGACGGCGAGCTGGTGTGGGAAGAGGGCTGCCTGTCGTTCCCCGGGGTCACCGAGGACATCGACCGCGCCGCCAAGGTCCGCGTGCGCGCGCTCGACGCAGAGGGCAAGCCGTTCGAGCTCGATTGCGAGGAGCTGCTCGCCGTGGCCGTGCAGCACGAGCTCGACCACCTCGACGGCGTGCTGATGATCGACCGCATGGGCGCCCTCAAGAAGCGCATCGTCGACCGCAAGATGCGCCGCCGCGAGGCGAGCCGCTCGGCCACGAGGTAGCTCGACGCGGCGTCGGGCCCGCGGTAACTGCCGCCGGCGATGAAGTACTTCGTCACGATCGACGAGCGCGAGCAGGCCGTGGACGTCGAGGTGCGGCCGACCGGCGAGCTCGTCGTGTCGCTCGGCGGCCAAACGGTCGACAACGACGTGGTCGTCCTCGACGACGGCTCGCTCTCCATCCGCATCAACGGCAAGGTTCTGGACCTCACCGTCGAGGGCACCCCGCCGGACGTCGGCGTCATCGCGAGCGGCCATCGCGCCTACGTAAAGGTCGAGAGCGAGCGCCAGCGCATGGCCGCCGCCGCGCGCCGCACCGGCGGCAGCGCCAGCGAGAAGGCGATCGCCGCGCCGATGCCCGGGCGCGTCGCCAAGCTGCTCGTCGCCGTGGGCGACGAGGTCAAGCAGGGGCAGGGCGTCATCGTCATCGAGGCCATGAAGATGGAGAACGAGCTCAAGGCCAAGGGCTCCGGCGTGGTCGCCGAGATCCACGTCAAGGCGGGCGACGCGATCGAGGCGGGCGCCAAGCTCGTGACGTTCGGATGATCAACCTGCCGCGCGTCCACCTCGCGCACCTGCCGACACCGCTCCTCAAGGTGCCGGCGCTCGACACGCGGCTCGGCGTCGATCTGTGGATCAAGCGTGACGACGTCACCGGCGGCGCCGAGTCGGGCAACAAGCTGCGCAAGCTCGAGCTGCTCCTGGGCCGCGCGCTCGCCGACAAGTGCGACACGGTCCTCACCTGCGGCGGCATCCAGTCCAACCACGCCCGCGCCACCGCGCTCGCCTGCGCGCGCCTCGCGCTGCGCTGCGTGGTGTTCCTCCGCATGACCGACGAGTCCGCCACGATGCCGCTCTCCGGCAACGTCCTCCTCGACCGGTTCGCCGGCGCCGAGGTGCGGCGGATCAACGGCGAGCAGTACCGCGAGCGAGAGATGCTCATGGCCGCCGCGGCGCGCACCCTGGCGATGAGCGGCAGCAAGCCGTTCGTGATCCCCGAGGGCGGCTCCAACGGCCTCGGGTCGCTCGGCTACACCCGCGCGATGGGCGAGCTCCGCGAGCAGCTCGACCTCGGTCTCGGCGGCGGGCGCCCGTTCGACGTCATCGCTCACGCGTGCGGCTCGGGCGGCACTGCGGCCGGCGTCGCGCTCGGCGCCGCGCGGTTCGGTGTCGCGCGCACGGTGCGGGCATTCGCGGTGTGCGACGACCGCGCGTACTTCGAGCGGCGCATCGCCGGCATCCTCGCCGAGGCGCGCGCGCTCTCGCCCGACCTCCCCACCGATCCGCCGGTCGAGGTCGACGACAGCGCGAAGGGGCCGGCCTACGCGGTCGCCACCCGTGAGCAGCGCGCGTTCATCGTCGACGTCGCGCGGGCGAGCGGGGTCGTGCTCGATCCGGTCTACACCGGGAAGGCGTTCTACGGCCTCGCGCGGGCGATCCATCGCGGCGACATCGCCCCCGGCTCGCGGGTGTTGTTTCTCCACACCGGCGGGCTCCCGGGGCTGCTCGCGGACCCCGAGGCTTTTCGCGACGTCCTCTAGGGACTAAAAGGCTCGGCGCGCCATGAAGTGCCCTGCCTGCGGCCACCTCGACAACAAGGTGATCGACTCGCGCCTCTCCGAGGGCGGCGAGGCCACCCGGCGTCGTCGCGAGTGCGTGGGCTGCGGCCGCCGCTACACCACCTACGAGCGCATCGAAGAGGCCATCCCGCTCATCGTGAAGAAGGACGGCCGGCGCGAGAGCTACGACCGCCGCAAGCTGATCCAGGGGCTCGAGCGCGCGTGCCAGAAGCGCCCCGTCTCGGCCGAGGCGCGCGAAGAGGTCGCCGATGCGATCGAGCGCGATCTCCGCGAGAGCGGCGAGCGAGAGATCGCCTCGAGCGAGATCGGCGAGAAGGTGATGGTTCACCTCCGCGAGCTCGACCAGGTCGCCTACGTCCGTTTCGCGTCGGTCTATCGCCAGTTCGACGACATCGGCGAGTTCCTCGACGAGCTGCAGCGGCTCGGGCAGCGGGTCCGCACCTCGGAGCGGATGCGGGTCGCGCCGCCGCCCTCGCGGCCGGCAGACCTCTCGCCCTCGCGCCCGCCCGCCCCCACAGATCCCGTCGAATGATCGACGACGCCGCGCAGCTCCGCCTCGCCCTCGAGGAGGCGCGCAAGGGGACGCCCTCGCCGAACCCGCACGTGGGCGCGATCGTCGTCGCGCCGAGCGGCGAAATCGTCGGCCGCGGGCACCATCCGCGCGCCGGTCGCGAGCACGCCGAGGTGATGGCGCTCCGCGAAGCCGGCGCCCGCGCCCGCGGCGCCACGCTCTACGTCACGCTCGAGCCCTGCAACCACCACGGGCGCACCCCGCCGTGCACCGACGCGATCCTCGCCGCTGGCGTGCGGCGCGTCGTGGTCGGCGTCCGCGATCCCGATCCGCGCGTGCAGGGCGGCGGCAACGCGCGCCTCGTCGCCGCCGGCGTCGAGGTCACCGAGCGGGTGGAAGAGGAGCTTTGCGCGCGCATGGTCCGCCCGTTCGCCAAGCACGCGGCCACCGGCCGGCCGTGGGTCCGGCTCAAGCTCGCGGCCTCGCTCGACGGGCGCATCGCCGCGGCGAGCGGGGTGTCCAAGTGGATCACCGGCGCCGCCGCGCGCCGGCGCGTCCACGAGACGCGGGCCGCGGTCGACGCGATCGCGGTTGGCATCGGCACCGCACTGGCCGACGATCCGTCGCTCACGGTGCGCGATGTCGCGCCCGCCGAGGGCCGCGATCCGCCCACGCGCGTGGTGTTCGATCCCGACGGGCGCGTTCGGGGCAAGCTCCTCGACGGCGAAGCCCCGACGATCGCCCTCATCGCCGAGGACGCGAAGGAGCCCGCGGTGCGCTCCCTCCGCGTGCCGCGCGCGCCGGGTGGTCTCGACCTCGTGGCCGCGCTCACCGCGCTCGGCTCGGCGTCGATCGTCGATCTCCTGGTCGAGGGCGGCGCCGAGCTCGCGGGCGCGCTGATCGCGCAAGGCCTCGTCGACGAGCTGCAGTGGTTCATCGCGCCGATCGCCCTCGGGGACGAGGGCATCCCCGCGCTCCGCAACCTCTCTGTCGCCTCGCCCGGTCACGCGCCGCGGTTCGCGCTCGAGTCGGTGGAGCGCCTCGACGAGGACGTGCTCCTCACGCTCGTGCGAGCGCGCGCCTGATCACGCGGTCGACGAGGTCGGTCACGCCGTAGCTTGCGAGCTCGTCGAGGTGGACGATGCGCGCGTCGGCCGCGTCGTCCCCCGCGACGAGCTCGCCCGAGACGACGCGCGCCGCGTAGTCGAGCACCACATAGTGATAGTCGTCGCCGATGAGCTCGACGACCTCGATGAGCTCGCCGACGGCGACGACGAGGCCGGTCTCCTCGAGCACCTCCCGCTCGAGCGCGGCGCTCAACCGCTCAGCCCCCGAAACTCTTCCGCCGGGGAGCGACCAGCTCCCGACGTTGGGCGGGGTGCCGCGCTGAATCAGCACAAAACGCTGCGGATCGATGACGACGACCGCGCCGACCGCGAGGACCGGGATCAAGGTGGCACGAGCCTAAACCGTATTTACGTTGCGGCCATGCTCCCGATCCGCGAGGTGCGCGACGAACCGCTGAGGCCGACAGTCGTCGTGCCCGCGCTGATCGCGCTCAACCTCGCGGTCTTCCTCCTCGAGTTGTTCGGCGGCGCGGTCATGCCGTGGGCGTTCGTCCCGCGCACGCTGCAGGTCGACCCGGGGCAGGGGGCGCTCACCATCGTCACCAGCATGTTCCTCCACGGCGGGTGGATGCACCTGCTCGGCAACGTGTGGTTCCTCTACGTCTTCGGCCCGAGCGTCGAGTCCGCGCTCGGCTCCCGGCGCTTCGGCGCGCTCTACCTGCTGGCCGGCGTCGGAGCGGCGCTCGCGCAGGCGGCGATCGAGCCCCTCTCGCGCGTGCCCATGCTCGGCGCCTCGGGCGCGATCTCGGGCGTGCTCGCGGCGTACGTGTCGTTGTTCCCGCGCCGTCGCATCGACACGCTGGTGTTGTTCTTCATCCTGCCGATCCCGGCGCTGTTCTTCGTGCTCGAATGGTTCGCGATCAACCTGATGCGCGGCATGGGCGCCCTCTCGGGCGCGGCCACCGGCGGGGTTGCGTGGTGGGCGCACATCGGCGGCTTCCTCGCCGGTCTCGTGCTCGTGCGCGCGCTGTTCCCGCGCGCACAGCGACCGCCCGAGCTCCCGCCCCCGCGGCAGGTGATCGTTCGCGGGCCTCACGGCGAGCGCTATTCGTCGTATACGTTCCCGCGATGATCCTCCGGAGCGAGCTCCTCTCGGCGCGCAAGGTCCGACACGGGTTCTCCACGCGCATCGGCGGTGTGAGCCAGGGCCCCTTCGCGACGCTCAACGTCGCGGTCGGCCCGGGCGACGAGCCCGCCGCGGTGACCGAGAACCTCCGCCGGTTCGCCGCGATGATCGAGGTCGACCCCGAGCGCCTCTACCAGACGAGCCAGGTCCACGGCAGCGACGTGCGCGCGATCGAGCCGGGCGATGTTCGGCTCGAGGTGCTGCACGAGCACGCCGACGCGCTCGTCGCCCACGACCCGTCCACGGCGATCGGCATTCGCGTGGCCGACTGCGTGCCGGTGCTGCTCCACGAGGGGAAGACGGGCGTGGTCGCGGCGGTGCACGCGGGCTGGCGGGGCGTGGTCGGCGGCGTCGTGCAGGCCGCTCTCGCCCAGCTCGCGATTCGCGCGCGCGGCTCGCGGGACATCGTCGCGGCGATCGGGCCCTCGATCGGGCCATGCTGCTTCGAGGTCGGCGAGGAGGTCGCGTCGGCGATCCTCGACGCGGCCCCGGCCGACGGCGTCGTGCTCCGCGATCGTCCCCGGCCGCACGTCGATCTCCGGCGTGCGGTGCGGCTGCAGCTCCTCGCCCTCGGCGTCGCCGACGCGAACATCGAAGACGTACCGGGCTGCACCAAGTGCGACGCCGAGCGGTTCTTCAGCCACCGGCGCGACGGCGCGAGGAGCGGGCGGCTCATCGCGGCGATCGCGCCCTGACCGTTTACTTCTTCTTCTTCGGCTCCGCGGACTTGGCGGGGAGCGGGTCGGGGGCGCCGGCCTTGTCGACCAGCGCGTCCGACGCCTTCTTCTCGACGTTGGTGCGGTAGGTCGGGAGCTTCTCGACCATCGACACGTCCTCGTAGGCGAGGCCGACGGTGCGGGTGGTCATGTCCTCGCGCTTGGTGTGGTCGATGAGGCGGATCTGCGTGGCGCCGTCCGAGAAAAGGTAGTGCTCGGGGACCTGCATCATCACGCCGTAGTACGCGGCGCTGGCCGCCTTCTTCTCGACCTTCTTGCCCTTGTCGCCGACATCCTTCACGAACTTTTCGACGGCCTGGTCCCAGGTCTCACCGAGCTCCGCGTCCTTCGCCGTGAGGTGGACGTGGTCGTAGACCTTCCACAGCTTGTCGTTCAGGAAGAACAGCTGGCGCTCGCCGCCGCCGGGGCGGGGGACCTCGATCGCCGACTCGCCGTTCTTGTAGGTGAACTCGCCGGGCGCCTTGATCTCGTAGCCGCTGACGCCGGCGCCGCCCTTGAACTCGATGAGCTTGGTGCGGAGATCCTTCTTCTTCTTCTCCGCCTCCTTCTCGAGCTGGGCCTGCTGCTTCGGGTTGTAGGCCTTGGAGACCTTCTCGGCGTAGAGCTGGTCGATCTCCTTGTCCATCGCGGTGAAGACCTCGCCCGACGACATGCCCCACTTCCAGGGCTTGATGCGGGCCGCGATCTTCTCCTTGAGGGCCGGGTTCGGCTTGAGCACCGCGTCCTTCGCGGCGGCGTCCTTGGGCGGGTCCTTTTTGGGGGCCGCTGCCGACGTCAGCGCCAACGAGAGGCCGAGGGTGGCCACCGCAAACCAGGTCGCACGCTTCACCGCTCGATGCATCGCGAAGTCTCCTTGTTACCCGGGAACTCTAGCGTCGGACGGCGCCCGGCGGGCCTGATTCAAAGCAGGCTCGGCCCGCGATTCGCGCGACACCGGACAAATCCACGGCTGCGCCGAGGCGACCCCCTTTCTACGCTCCCGCTTCTCGCCTACCCTGCTCGCCCCCGCCCGTGCCGGGTCACGGCGCGGTCCATTGGAGAACCGCACCCCCATGATGGACGACGTTCTGAAGGAGCTGCATACCGGCATCGGCAAGGCGCACGACGCCCTGAAGCGCGAGCTGGCCAAGCTCCGCACCGGCCGCGCCAACGCGGCCATGCTCGACTCCGTTCGCGTCGACTACTACGGCACCCCGACCCAGCTCTCCCAGATGGCGAACATCTCGGTGCCCGAGCCGCGGCTGCTCATCGTGAAGCCCTGGGACAAGAGCCAGGTGAAATTCGTCGAGAAGGCCATCCGCGAGGCCGAGCTGGGCCTCAACCCCCAGCCGGATGGGGAAATGATCCGCATCCCGATCCCCGCGCTCAACGAGGAGCGCCGCCGGGAGTTGGTCAAGATCAGTAAGAAGTCTGGAGAAGAGGCGAAGATCGCCATCCGGAAAGCGCGCCACGAGGCGCTCGACTTCCTCTCCGAGGCCGATCAGTCGGGCGATATGCCCGCCGACGAGGCCGATCGGGGCAAGAAGAAGGTCGAAGAGGTGGTCGCCGAGGGGATCAAGCAGGTCGACGCGATCCTCGCCCACAAAGAGAAGGACATCATGGAGATCTGACGGGCCGGGAGTGGTACGCTCCCGCCTGTCACGTCCGCCTTGACGGCGCCCGAGTGGGCGTGAAACCGTCGTGCACTTCGGGGGCACCGTCCGGGTCAGCTTTTCCTAGAGAGAACTCACTAATTGTTCGATGGACGGGAGCGCGATGGGATGAAGGCGATCGGAGCCGGGCTGAGCGACGTGGGTCGACAGCGCGAGCACAACGAAGATCGTTTCGTGATGCTCCCCGAGCACTCCCTCTACGTCGTCGCCGACGGGATGGGTGGGCATCGGGCTGGAGACGTTGCGTCCCAGATCGCCACGACCGAGGTCGCGGAGTTCTTCAAGACCACGATGTCCGAGGACATCACGTGGCCCTTCCCGTTCGACGCGGCGAAGACCGAGGAAGAGAACCGCCTCATCTGCGGCATCAAGCTCGCGAATCGTAAGATCTACGACCGCGCCCTCGGCAACCGCGAGTTGCACGGCATGGGCACCACGGTCGTCGGGCTGCTCTACGCCCCCAAGAAGAACCAGGTCTACGTCGCGCACGTGGGCGACTCGCGCTGCTATCGCGTGCGCAACGGCGGCATCGAGCAGCTCACCCGCGACCACTCGTTGATCAACGAGTACCTGCAGGCGATGCCCGAGCTGCCCACCGAGCAGCGCGACAACCTCCCGAAGAACGTCATCACCCGCGCGCTCGGCATGCACGACCAGGTGCAGGTCGACGTGAAGGTCGACGTGCCCCACGTCGGTGACATCTACATCCTCTGCAGTGACGGCCTCAGCGGCATGGTGTCCGACCAGGAGATCGCCGACATCGTCACGGCCCACCACGGGGACCTCGAGTCGGGCGTGCGCAACCTGATCGAGCGCGCCAACGAGCACGGCGGCGAGGACAACGTCACGGCGATCGTCGTCAAGGTGACCGAAGAGGGCACCCTCATCAGCGAGAGCTGGGGCAACGAAGCCACGCTGCCGGGCTGACCGGCCCCGCGCCCCCGAGCCGCGACCGTAAGGGAGCGGGTTGTACTGGGCCCGACAACCCGCTCGCTGACGCTCGCGGCTCCCTCCGTGACGCTCGCGGCTCCAATCGCGTTGCGGTAAGGCATTGGCCATGCTGCAGCTGAACGGCGCGTTCACCGCCCTGGTCACCCCCTTCGACGCGCAACTCCGCGTCGACGACGCCGCGCTCGACCGCCTGGTCGACGCGCAGATCGCGGGTGGGATCGCCGGCATCGTCCCGTGCGGGACGACCGGCGAGTCCCCCACGCTCGACGACGACGAGCACATCGGCGTCATCGCCAAGGTGGTCAAGCGCGCGAACAAGCGGGTCCCGATCATCGGCGGCACCGGCAGCAACGCCACCCGCGAGGCGATCAACCTCTCGAAGCGCGCGGTCGAGGTCGGCGTCGACGCCGTGATGATCGTGATGCCGTACTACAACAAGCCGACCCAGGCCGGCATGGTCGAGCACTGCAAGCAGGTCGCCGCGGCCGTGAAGGACACGCCCGTCGTTCTCTACAACGTCCCCGGCCGCACCGCGTCCGATCTCCAGCCCGAGAGCGTCGAGGCGATCTGCAAGGCGTCGCCGAACGTCATCGCGATCAAGGAGGCGACCGGCAACATCCTCCGCGCGCAGGAGCTCCACCGTCGCCTCGGCGACCGCCTCACCATCCTCTCCGGCGACGACGCGCTGACCCTGGGCATGATGGCGTGCGGCGCGCGCGGCGTGATCAGCGTCACCTCCAACGTCTTCCCGAAGCAGGTTCAGCAGGTCTGCGAGCTCGCGCTCGCGGGCAAGTGGGACGACGCGCGCCGCGCGCACCTCGCGCTCGTGCCCGTGCACGACGTCATGTTCATCGAGTCCAACCCCGGCCCGGCGAAGGCCGCGCTCGCCGCCGCTGGCGTCATCACCGGTAACGTGCGAGCGCCGCTGGTGATGCCGACCGAGGCCTCCACGACCAAGGTGGTTCAGGTCGTCGACGCCTATCGCAGCGGGGGGCGCTGATGGATCGCGGGAGCGGCAGGCACCGGTCGACGGGGCCGCGCCGGATCGCCATCGCTGGCGCCACCGGTCGCATGGGTCGCGCGGTCTCGCGTCTCGCGGCCGAGCACCACTGCGTCGTCGTCGGCGCGCTCACGGCCTCGGCCGAGGCCGGCACGGTCGTCGAGGGCGTGACCACCGTGTCCGATCCGGCGGTCGCGTTCCAGCAGGCCGAGTGCGTCATCGACTTCTCGCACCCCGACGCGGTCACCAAGGTGGCCGACGCCTGCCGCGAGCGCAAACTCGCGCTCGTCTCCGGCACGACCAACCTTCCGGACGAGGCCCAGCGTTCGCTCGAGGAGCTCGCCAAGGTCGCCCCCATGATGTGGGCGCCGAACATGAGCCTCGGCGTTCAGCTGCTCGCCGAGCTCGTCGAGCAGGCGGTCCGCCGGCTCGGCCTCGGGTTCGACGTCGAGATCGTCGAGACCCACCACAACAAGAAGATCGACGCGCCGAGCGGCACCGCCAAGCGCCTGATCGACGCCGTCCGCGGCGGCATGATGAGCGACGAGCCGCTGGTGCACGGCCGCGACGGCAACGTGGGCGCCCGCAGCCGCGGCGAGATCGGCGTGCACGCGATCCGCGGGGGCGACGTCATCGGCGATCACGTCGTTCACCTCTTCGGGCAGGGCGAGCGCCTCGAGCTCACCCACCGCGCCACGAGCCGCGATCTCTTCGCGCACGGGGCGTTGCGCGCAGCTTGTTACCTCGTCACCAAGCACCCCGGGCGCTACACCATCAAGGATCTGCTCGGCGGATGAGGGTCGCGCTCGCCGCCGCGATCGTGCTCACGGCGGCCCCGGCCTCGGCCGAGATCTGCCGCTTCGAGGGGGTGCGGGTGCTCATCGCCGACAGCGGCGACACCAGCATGGTCGAGATCTCCGCGCGCGTGCGCGGCGACGGGTGCGCGGTCGACTTCTCCAGGGTCGCGCTCTCGGCCCCCGACGGTCCCGCGCCCACGATCGCGATCGAGCAGACCTTCTTCGGCCACAAGCTCACCAACGTGCAGGTCGCCGATGGCGTCAGCGCCGTCAACGTTCGCGAGTGGCGCGGCGAGGCGGGCACCGTCGCGGTGCGTTGGATCGTCGAGGGCACCACCGGCGGCCTCCACGTCGAGGTGCCGAGGAGCGCGTTCCCCAAGGCCGAGGTTCCGGGCTCGCGCGTCGAGCGACGGGTCAAGTCGGCGCGCAGCGGCGTCGCCAAGTTCGGCGCGGTCGGGAACATTCAGGTCCCGCCGTCCGCGCCCGGTGCGGCGGGCGGCATCGGCCCCACCGGCCCCGCGAACGAGGAGCGCGTCATCGCCGAGTTCCTGCCGCTCGGCGCGATCGTCGAGCCGATCCCCACCTCGATCCTCACGCTCGACGCCTTCCGCGACGTCCTGCCCAAGCGCGTCCTCGACCTCACGCCCGAGAACGAGGACGGCTGGACCGACGTGGCCAAGCGCGCGTACGCCGCGGCGCTCCACGGCGATCCGGTCGTCGCGTCGCTCGGCGTGCACACGCTGGCGTGGCTCGGCAGCGGGCTCTCGCTGCAAGCCGTCAAAATCGGAAAGACCGCGTCCGCGGACACGGCCGCCGTCCCCGCGTCGCTCGTCGACGCGATCGGTGACGTCGAGGCTCGCCTCACCAAGCGCTACAACGCGTCGGGCCGCCTTCTGCCGCTCGGGCGACCCGCGGTCTTTCGCAAGGCGCTCACCGCCAAGCCGTGGGACGACGCGCCGCGCGCCGCCGCAGCGAAGGCGGCCGTCGCGCGCCTCGCCACCCTGCAACCGCAAGACCTCACCGCGTTCCTGGTGCCGTCGATCGTCGATGGCTCCGCGGCGCCGATCGACCCGCCGCAGCCGGCGGCCGTCGCGCCGATTCAAGTTCCAACGGCCGATCCGCACGCTCCCGCCGTCGAGGCGCGCCACGCGCGCTCGAAGCACAAACGGCACGCCGGCGTGTATTTCGGGCTCGTCGCCGCTGCGGTCGCGATCGCGTGGGTGCTCCGCAACGGAGAGCGCTGAGCTCGGATCAGTCCGCGTCGCTCGCGTCCCCATCGCCCGCGGGCGCGCTGTCCTCTGCATCGCTGGCGGCATCGCTCGCGTCGCTCGCGTCGCTATCATCGCTGGCGGCATCGCTCGCGTCGCCGGCATCGCTCGCGGCATCGCTGGCGGCATCGCTCGCGACATCGCTCGCGCCATCGCTCGCGTCGGTGCCGGCGTCAGCCGCGTCGCTGGCGGCATCGCTCGCGTCGGTGCCGGCGTCGGCCGCGTCGGCGCCGGCCGAGTCCACGATCGTCGCGTCGAGCGTATCGGTGACGGCGGTGTCCGCTCCGCTGTCGGCGGTGCCCGTGTCAACAGGCAGCGTGAAGCCGCCGAAGCCCACGAACCCGCTGGAGAAGTGGCGGATTTCGCCGAACAGCAGGGCGCCCTCGCGCCAGGTCGAGATGGCCTCGTAGCCCGGCCCCATCCGCCTCGACCAGTTGACGATCGCGTCGTCGCGGCCCGCCGGGTACGCGAACCGAATCTGCACCGGGAGCTTGAACTCCAGCATGTCGGGCGAGAACACGTACAGCGGCGTCGCCGCTTCCATGTCGCTCGGGACCGGCGTCGTCGACTCGGTGATCGTGATGGCCGTGTCGGACCCGAGCGCGTTTGGGGGGACGACGAGCGTCGCCAGTCCGACGCCGATCTCGCCGCCCGCGGCGCCGACGGTCACCGTGTGCGAGGCGCCCGAGCCCGCTGGGTTGTTGAAGCTCGGCGCCTCGGCGGTGGCGTCGACCTCGGCCGTCGCGGCGTCGACCGCGTCCGTTGCGGCCTCCCCACCACGGCAGCCCAGGGTTGCAAGCGCCATCACGGCGAGGAGGCGACGGACCATGAGCCCTTCCCGGTAGCAGATCGCGATGACACGGCAACGCGCGGAGCGAGTGACCACGGATCTCTGCGCCACTATACTCCCAGCGTGTCGCGCAAATTCGTGTGGATCATGGCGGTGACGGTCCTCTCGCTCTCGTGCAAACGCAAGAAGCTCGAGCGCGCGCCCGCTCACGAGGAGCACGATCCGCGCAAGGCGCCGATCACCGCGGCGATGCAAGCGCCGGAGGGCGCCACGCCGTGCGACAGCGCGTACAACGCGTTCGTCGCGCTCGAGGCCGCCTCGGTGAGCGCAGGGATGGCTCCGCCCTGGGAGCAGCTGCCGCCGAGGGCCACGTTCAACGAGACCTGCGCCCGGCTGAAGCCCGAGGCGCAGCACTGCCTCATCCCCAAGAGCCAGGTCGACCACAAGCGGTGCGATCCGGTGCTCGCCGAGCTGGCGACCGATCCGTGGGGGCGCGCGGTGCAGGCGATGCTCAAGCCGCCGCCGGGCACGGCCGTCGCGGGCAGCGCACAAAAGCCGTAACGCGCGCGTCGGGGTGGCCCGGCGCACGCGTCACGCGTCACGTTCTGCGGCTCGCGCCGCATCAGCTCTCGATCACCAGCTGGTCACGCCGCAGCTCGGGCCATACCAGTGCGACGTGCCGTTGTTGCAGACGCCCGTGTTGCTGGCGCCCTGAGGACCGTACTTCTGGTTCCACAGAGTGCGCACGGAGTCGTCGTGGCAGTTGTGCCCGCCGCCCGTCGAGTTCCAGTTGTAGCCGGTGCTGCAGTTCGCCGTCACCGACGAGTTCGACGTGCTGCGCTCGTTGCCCGCGTTGGAGGTGTTGCTCCCGGACGCGGTGCACCAGTGGCTCATCGCGCTCGCGCACGACCCGTGGTTGCAGGCGTCGTACACGGTGCCGTTGATGTTGCGCCAAGTGGCGCTGTGCTCCGCGACGCCCCAGATGATCCACTGGCCGTGGATCTCGACGGTGTTGTTGGCCGGCGCGTAGCCGACCTCCTTGATCGACTTCTCGACCGCGGGCCGCAGGAGCTCGTCGTAGACGGCGAGCTTCATCGACGTGAGCGCCTTGGCCTCGAACGCGACGCCGATCGGGAGGTCCGCCTTCGCGAGCTCGTCCGACGCGGCCTTGATGAGCTCGAAGCTCTCGGCGCGCCGGAGCGGATCGACCATCGGCAACTTCGCCTCGCGCTCCAGGTCGAGCTCCCAGGCCGGATCGAGCGTGTCACCACCCATGCGCACGTAGACGGTGCGGCCGTCCTCATCGAGGACGCGGGCGTCGGTCTCGAACGCCCCGAGGGACTTGTCGAGATCGCGGTAGACATCGAGCGTCGGCGCACCCCTGCGCGTCTCGAAGAAGATCGCGCGGTCCCCGCGACGGAAAGCGCCGCTGAGGATCCCGTCGGTCTTCATGATCGTCAGGCCCTCTTTGAGCTCCTTCACCGCGACGACGGGCTTCGAGGGCTCGTCGGACGTGCCGGCGCACGCGACGGTGCACGCTCCGAGGGCCAGGGTCGCTCCGACAATCAGTGCGCGGTGAAGGTTGCTCATGTCGATACCTCTTGAGGGGTGGGGGACGGATGGGGTCCTGAGCAGCCTTCGTGCCGGTGAGTTTTCGCGTGGCTTTCGTGCCCTCTTCGGAAACTGAACGTTCACTTCTTGAACGCGCAGGAAGCATTCTTAACCACGGACAAGAACCACGGACAAAAAGGATTAGCTCTTCCAAAAGCGGGCCCCGGCGGCGCGTCCGATTCGCGCGCGTACGCGCGACGTTCGTCACGCGCGCGCCTATACAGCGCGCACATGCGATCCCCTCCGTTCCTCGATCCGCGTACGAGCTCGGTGTCCGAGGGCTTCGATCCCGAGCTCAGCATGATGGCGGTGCGGCCGCCGATCTTCCCGGTCTCCACCTACGCGTTTCCCTCTGCCGAGGAGGCCGCGCGCTACTTCGAGGTCGCGCTCGGGAAGATCGCCGCGGAGACCAGCTCGCCGGTCGGGCTCATCTACGCGCGTCTCAACCACCCCAACGCGGAGATGTTCGAGGACGGCCTCCGCTCGGTCGAGCGCGGGGCCGCGGCGGCGGCCGCGTTCACGAGCGGGATGGCCGCCATCACCAGCACCGTGATGACCCTCGCGAAGCCAGGGCAGAAGCTCCTCTACCAACGCCCGGTGTACGGCGGCACCGACCACTTCTTCCGCCACATGCTCCCGGAGTGGAACATCGAGGCGATCGCGGTGGACGACGGGGGCTGGGACGAGGCGCTCGCGCGCCATCACGCGACGCTCGGGCTCGTGTACCTCGAGACCCCCGCCAACCCGACGCTGCACATGATCGACCTCGACGCGGTGCGGGCCGGCATCGATCGCGCCGTACCAGATCGTCACGTGCAACTGCTCGTCGACAACACCTTCCTCGGCCCGGTGTTCCAGTCGCCGCTCGAGCACGGTGCCGACGTCGTGCTCTATTCGGCGACCAAGTTCCTCGGGGGCCACAGCGATCTCGTCGCCGGCGCCGTCGCCGCGCGCGACCCGGCGGTGATCAGCAGGATCAAGACGACCCGCGCCTTCTTCGGCACGATCTGCGAGCCGTTCACCGCGTGGATGCTGCAGCGGAGCATGGCCACCCTGTGGTTGCGGATGACCAAGCAGTCGAAGAACGCGACCAAGCTGGTCTCGATGCTCTCTGCGCACCCGGCGGTCGAGCGCGTGCATCATCCATCGTTGTTCACCGGCGATCAGGCGCGCATCTTCCGCAGCCAGTGTCGCGCGCCGGGGTCGATGATCGCGATCGAGCTGCGCGGCGGTCGGCCCGCGGCGTTTCGCTTCCTGAACGCGCTGCGCCTCGTGCGCCTCGCCGTCTCGCTCGGCGGCGTCGAGTCCCTCGCGTGCCACCCGCGCACCACGACTGCGTCCGAGATGTCGGAGGAGGATCTCCGCGCCTCGGGCGTGACCGACGGGCTCGTGCGGCTCAGCGTGGGCGTCGAGCACTGGCGAGACCTCGCCCAAGACCTCGCGCGCGCGCTCGACGCCGCCAGCTGAACGACGGCATCACCCCGCAGGGGTGATACGCCGCTCGCGCAGGGCGCGTAGGCTGCCCGGGTCATGAAGCACGTGCTGGTCGTCGAAGATGATCTCTCGCTGCGGCTGCTCTTCGTGGAGCTCCTGATCGAGGAGGGGTTCCTCCCCACGGCCGTGGGCTCGGTCGAGGAAGCGCTCGCCGCGATCCGATGCGATCGCTACGACTCGCTGCTCCTCGACATGCGCCTCGGCCGCCGCCTCGCGTCCGAGGTGCTCGAGGCCCTCGCGTGCGCGGGCGACGGGCCGGCGGTGGTGGCGATGTCGGCGAGCGCACAGGAGGTGGAGATCGCGCGCCGCTTCGGCGTGCCATTCGTCAGCAAGCCGCTCACGATCGAGGTGGTGATCTCGGCGCTCGCGACCGCGCGTCGGCCCTCCAAGTCCTCGCTGTCGTGAGAGCGAGACCGTTTCGACGGTCTACGCGCGGGCCTGTTTGGGCTTGCGCGCGGAGCCGCCGATCATCTCCTCGGCCATCTTGCGGGTCGTGGCCGTGATCGTCGCGCCGCCGAGCATGCGAGCGAGCTCCTCGATCCGGGGCTTGCCCTCGAGCCTCTTCACCTCGGTGACGGTGCGACCGGTCTCTTCACGCTTCGCGACGGCGAAGTGGACGTCGGCGAACGCGGCGATCTGCGGCAGGTGCGTGATGCACAGCACCTGGTGCTGCTTGGCGACATCGGCGATCTTGCGACCGATCGCCTCGGCCACCGCGCCGCCGACGCCGGCGTCGACCTCGTCGAATACGTACAGCCCGGCGGGCGCCGCGGACACCGAGAGCTCCTTGGAGCGGGGCGCGGCGAGCACCCGCTTGATCGCGAGCAGCGCGCGAGAGAGCTCGCCGCCCGACGCGATCTTGCGGAGCGGACGCGGGTCCTCGCCAGGGTTCGGCGCGATCATGATCTCGACGCGATCGATCCCGCCGCGGGTGAGGCGGGCGCGGGTGCCGTCCTCGAGCGCGACGGCGAGGCCGTCGGGATCTCCCTCGGAGATGGGCGCCACGTCGATCATGATCCGCGCGCGGCCCATGGCGAGGGACGAGAGCTCGGAGGCGATCGCGTCGCCGAGGGCGCGCGCGGCTTTGTGCCTCGCGAGCGAGAGCTTGCGGGCCTGCTCGGTCGCGCGGGCCACCAGCGCGGCGCGCTCGGCCGCGCTGTCTCCCTCGTCGAGCGAGTCGAGCGTCGCGAGCTCACTCTGCAGCTTCTCGCGGTGCGCGACGAGGTCGTCGGTGGTGGGGCCGTGTTTGCGGAGTAGGCGCTGCAGCTTGAACAGGCGCTCCTCGATCTCGTTGAGGCGGGCCGGGTCGGCCTCGACGTCGTCGGCGTAGCGGCCGAGGGTGCGAGCGACGTCCTCGAGGTCGGCGATCGCCGACTCCATCGTCTTGACGTGCGGCGCGAGCGACTCGTCGAGCTCGGTGACGTGCGAGAGATCGGAGGCGATGCGACGGAGGGCGTCGAGCAGGGTGTCGTCGCCCGCGTCGAGGCGGTCGGATGCGCGCCGCGTGGTGCTCGCGAGCTTGTCGGCGTGGCGCAGCCGAGCGCGGGTGGCCTCGAGCTCGCGCTCCTCGCCGGCGCGGGGGTCGAGCTCGTCGAGCTCGTGGAGCTGGAAGCGGAGGAAGTCCTCGCGCGCGCGGAGCTGGTCGATACGCGCCCGGGCCTCGGCGATGGTCCGGTCGAGCGCGAGCACCGCGGAGACCTCGCGCGCGAGCGCGTCGCGGGTGGGGGCGAGGCCGGCGTAGGCGTCGAGCAACGCGGCGTGGGTGCTCGGATCGCACAACGTCTGGCTCTCGTGCTGCGAGGAGACGTCGACGAGACCGCGCATATACGAGGCGAGCTGCGCGACCGGCACGAGGCGGCCGTTGACGTAGGCCTTGGAGCGGCCGTTGGCCGAGACCACGCGACGCACCACGAGCTCGCCGTCGTTCCCGAGCTCGGCGTCCTCGAGCTGCTTCTGCAGCTCGGGGTGGCCGCTGAGATCGAAGAGCGCCTCGACCTCGGCTCCGTCCTTGCCGGTGCGGATGACCTCGGGCCGCGCGCGCCCGCCGAGCACCAGGGCGAGCGCGTCGACCAGGATCGACTTGCCCGCGCCGGTCTCGCCCGTGAGCACGTTGAGCCCCGGGCCGAGCTCCAGCGTGAGCCCGTCGATCAGCACGAAGTCGCGGACGGCGAGGGAGACGAGCATCAGCCGTTGAGCCGCTCGGCCTCCTCGGTCCCGGTCGGCGACATGGCGGCGGCGCGCTGCTGCGCGATCGCGATCAGCTTGACGAACATGCCGCGCACGAACGGGATCTCGCTCGGCTGATCGGAGATCACGCCGGCCTTCTCGATCGCGCTCGCGACGACGAGCGCGTCGATCGCGCGGTCGACGACCCCGGCCCGGTAGAGCGACCACGCCGCGTCGCGCATGCGGCTCACGTAGAGCTTCTTGCGCTCGTCGTCGAAGTAGGCGTTGGCCGCCTGGTCGATCGCCTCGTTGACGGCGGTGTCGATCTGCTTCTGCTGCTCTTCGTCGGCGGTCATGCCGGGGAGCACGCCGAGCGCCTGCACGCGCTCGTTGATCGCCTGGAGGAGCGCGACGCCGGCCGGGTCGTCGGGCAGCCACGACGCGAACTCGGGCTCCTCGTGGAGGTGCATCGAGCGCTCGACACGCGCCTTCACCGCGTCGTCGTCGGTGGGGATCGCGAGATCCTCGCCGTCGATCGGGTGGGGCGGCGCGGCGCTCTTGGCGGTGAGATCGCCGAGGAGCTCCCTCGAGCCGTCGATGCCCATCGGCAGCACGGCCTTGCGCGCGACCGACACTGCGCGCGCCTCGGCGATGCGATGGCGCGCGAACTCGACCGGCACCTCGGACGGCGCGCGACCCGCGCGCGAGACCCACCCCTGCCAGATCTGGCGGAGGTTGCCGGCGCTCGGGTTGCCCTTGTTGATCGAGATGACGCCCTGCTTGTCGACGGTGGTGACCTCGACGACCTCGGTGCCGCCGGTCTTGGCGATCTTCGCGATCCACCAGATCTGCGCGCCGCGCCCGTCGGGGAACATCGCGCGCGCCTCGAACGTGTATTCGGGCTTGGGGAGCGCGGCGACGACGCTCGGGCGCTCCGGGATCGCGACGCCTCGCGACTTGAGCACGTTGATCGCGCGGCGCGCGGCCTTGCGCGCGGGGGCGTCGTCGCGGGCGGCGACGGCGGCGACGGCGGCGGCGTTGCGCTTCGCGACCCACGCCTGGATCAGCGCCTCCTGCTTGGCCGCGGGGAGCTTGCCAAGCACTGCGACCGCGTTGTCGAACGTGGCGGCGAGCGTCGCGTCGTCGAAGGCGGGCTCGGGCGTGGCCGGCTCGACGGGCGGGTGGTGGAGCGCTTCGGAGGTCGTGGTCTCGGTCTTCTTCTTGGCAGCCATGGTCTCTCTCTCAGGCGATCGCGACGAGATCGATTTCAACGTGCGCGCCCTTGGGCAGCGCGGCGACCTGCACCGTCGCGCGGGCGGGCGGATCCTTTGCGAACTTCTCGCCGTAGATGGCGTTGACCTTGGCGAAGTCGCCGAGGTCGGTGAGGTAGATGGTGGCGCGGACGACGCGGTCGAACGTGGTGCCGGCGGCGGTGAGCACGGCCTCGAGGTTCGCCATCACCCGACGCGTCTGCGCCTCGATGTCGCCCTCGACCATCTGCCCGGTCGCCGGATCGAGCGGGATCTGCCCGCTGAGGAAGACGAAGCCGCCGGCGCGGACCGCCTGGCTATAGGGCCCGATCGCCGCCGGAGCGCCGTCGGTGGAAATGATCTGCTTGGAGGCCGTCATCTGGGCCGCCGGGGTTACCACCGCGGCTGCCGAACGTCACTCGATCCGCTTGGGATCCAGGATCTTCCCGTCGGGCGTGAGGCCCACCTCTTTCATGAGCTCGGCGTTCGACTTGCCGGCGGGCGGGGGCGGCTTGTCGTCGATGCGGTCGATGATGAGGTTGGTCGTGTCGGTCTGGTCGCTCGAGATCTCGACCCGCAGCCAGTGGTCCCTGGCGGCGCCCCGCACATGGAACTTGGGGAACACCGTTGCGCTCGGTCCGATGATCGCCGCGACCTCGTCGTCGGTCTGCGTGCGGATGTAGTTCGCGACCGACTCCGGCGAGCCCGGCACCCAGGCATAGACGCTCTTGCCGAACACGCGGTCGACCTTGCCCCCGCGCGGCAGGAGCAGGTCGTGCGCCTTCTCCTGGCCGGGCGCGGCCTCGCCCGGACCCAAGCGATCGGCGGGCACCGAGGCCACCGGCGGCGTCGCGACGTCGTTCGGCTTGGATCGGCGACAGCCGAGGGCAGCCCCGGCGAGGAGGAGTGTGATCGCTACTCGATGATTGCGGCCCACGAATCGATCCGGCTCGTCGACAACGGCGGCGTCAGTGTACGCGTATACGTGTTGGTCAACGAGCCACCCGTTGCGCCGCCGGCCTTGGGGCCGGTCTGGGCGACGAGCTGGAACTGACCGACGTTGATGTCGCTCACGCCGGTGTGCGCGGAGGCCACGCCGGTGTACGGGTCGATGCCGATCGACGACGTCGGCTCGGTCACGCACGACGGGCGCTGGGTGATGCCGGCGCCGAAGACGATCGAGCCGGGCGGCAGCGCGATGCAGCGGAAGAGCTGCGCGTAGTCGACGCCGGTGCGGCCGTCGGCGTTGGGGATCGAGGGCGGACAGGTCCCGGTCGTGAGCGCCTCGGCGCCGATCTTCCGGTGACGACCGCGCGGGACCGGGGTGCCGTCGTCGTTGAGCACCTTGCCGTCCTCGGTCTCGACGTAGTCGACGCCCCACAGCACGCCCTGACCCTTGAGGCAGGCGTCGGCGGAGGAGACGTCCGGGGTGAAGGTCGAGAAGAACAGGTTGCCGCCGAACAGCGACAGGGCGCCGGTCGGCGTGACGCCGCCGGTCAGCTTGATGTGCCAGTTCAGCTTGGGGGTGATCGTCTTCACGCCGCCCGCGCCGAGAGAGGTGCGCTCGGTGATCGAGTAGACGTGGTTGAGGTAGGTGGTGGAGAAGTTGTTCTGATCGCCGGTCGCGTAGTCGACGACGATGTCGCCGAAGCGATCGACCGTGAGCACCGGCGGGAGCGCGACCGGGCCCCACGCGGCCGGGACGGTGTTGGCGGTGTCGCTCGGGAAGTAGGCGTCGTGGAAGATGTCGAACGTCCACTTCTCCGGCTTCGGATCGGAGACGTCGAGCTTCCACAGCGTGCCGTCCTGGTCGCCGACGAAGGCGCGGGTGGTCACGGTGCCGGTGGCGCCGGGGTAGAGCGCGACGGCGCCGGTGATCGGCGAGTCGATCGTCGGCCACACGCCCGAGTCGCCGAGGATCAGCTGCGAAGCCTTACCGGCCGCTTCGATCTGCGTCGTCGCCGAGGTCGGCTCGTTGGGGTGCACGCCGTCGCCGGGGGTCGGATCGTTGCGGAAGGTGCGGAGGATCTTGCCGTCGTAGAGGCGCACCACGGTGAAGCTGTTGCCGGGGCCGGTCCAGCAGCGGACCTTGGTGCGCGGCGTGGTCGTCGGATCGGTCGACGTGGGGGCGAAGCGCGGCCAGCGGCTGCAAGCGCCGGGCGCGAACTGAGTGCCCTCGCCGCCGGGGAGGAACGCGACCGGCGTCTCGACCTTGGTGCCGCTGTCGTCGAGGTAGACGGTGCCGATCGCCGGCGCGCCGGGGAGCAGACCGAAGAGGTCCTCGGAGCTCGCCGTCGGCCCGGTGTAGTTGTTCCACTTGGTGATCTGCCAGAGCAGCTTCGGGTTCTTCGGATCGGTCACGTCCATCGCGTAGTAGCCGCGGCCGGTGGTGAGCCCGCCCACGGCGACCGTGCGCCAGTTGCCGGTGCCGCCGCGCGCGTCGACGCTGGTGCGCCCCCACGGGCGGGTGCTGGTCCCGAATCCGAACGCGACGTCCTTCACCACCGGCGCCGCGTCGAGCAGGAGCGCGTGCGCGCCGCCGTACTGCTTGCCGATGTGGGGGAGGACGGCGGGCGGGATGAACGCGAAGAGCTCGGCGTCGGGATCGCTGTCGGACGTGACGCTCGCCTTGAACGCGTGGAGCAGGCCGTCGTTGGTCGCCGTGAGCATGAACGGCGGGCGCGTCGCGATGGCCGGCGCGTTGCGGAACGCGGTGTAGGACTCGTCGCGGAGGAACGCGCTCGGCGGACCGACCGTGACCGGCGTCGCGTGGTAGATGTCGCCGAGCGCGATGCCGACGCGCGACTGCCAGGTCGTCTTGGGCTGCGGCAGCGCGAGCGCGTAGTTGAGGAGCTTGGTGCGGCAGTCCTGCACCGTCGTCGTGTCGGCGCACGGCGTGGTGATGCCCATCATCGCCGGGGTGACGCTGTTGACGAACGTCGAGCCCGACGCCGAGACGATCGGCGGCGGCGGCGAGTAGCTCATGCCGTCGCTGTCGGCGGACGCGAGGTTCGGGCGGATCGTGTCGCCCGACTTGGCGCCGCCGGCGCCGCTGACGGCGTCCCACGTAAAGAACCTACGCGCGGACATCTTGTTGAGGTTGTTGGCGAAGTCGTCGCCCTTGGCGACGTCGAGATCGACCGGGGCCGCCGCGCCGCCCGCGGTCGCGCCCTTGCACTCCCAGCGGATGCGCTCGAGGACGCCCGTCCACGGGCCGAACGCGTTGACCTTGAACGACGAGCGGAACTCGTACTGGCCGCCGCCCGACGCGGCGACGCCGGGCGCGAAGACCGGGACGGTGCGCGACGTCGACGTCGACGCGGTCGCCTTCGACATCGCGTCCACGAGCGCGGCGCGCAGCGTGTCGGTGTCGTTCGCGAGGAGCGCCTTGTCGGTGCCGCCGTTGTACGCCATCTCGTGCAGCGTGCAGCACGGCTTGTACTTCGGGTCGAGCGTCGACGTGGAGCAGATGCCGCTCTTCGGGTCGATGGCGTTGCAGTCGACCGGCGCGCCCATGTCGTCCGAGAGCGCGAAGCCGACGACGAACGTCTTGACCTCGGGCTTGTCGGCCGGCGGGTGCGCGAGATCGTAGGTGATGTCCTGCGGGCGCTTGGTCGGGCAGCAGCCGCCGCCGCCGGTCGCGGTGTCGCAGCCCGGCCAGGCCGCGGCCATCTTCGGATCGGGGTTGTTCTCGCAGTTCGGGCGCAGGTCGGAGTTGGGGAACCCGTCGGTGATGAGGATGATGAAGTTGCCGCGGCAGGTCGCCTTGGGATCGATCTTCGGTCCCTTCGGGTCGTTCCACAGGTAGTGCTGCGCGTCGGCGAGCATCGGCCCGAGGGGCGTCGCGCCGTACGGGCGAGCCGCGAGCATCGCGTAGCGAATGCGATCGTTGACCGTGCGGAGCGCGGTGGTCGAGTCGTCGTCGGCGAACGGGACGAGCGGGCCCTCCCAGGGCGGCGCGCTCGGGTTGCGCGCGCCGAGCTCGTGGAGGTGCGTCGAGAGCGAGCCGGGATCGATGGTGCAGCCGGCCGGCCAGCCGTACGTCGGCGAGAACGTGCCGGTGCCATCCCAGCCGGGGAAGTAGCTCCAGGTGCCGTTCATGCCGCCGACGGGATCGTGGGCGCTCCCCGTCCAACCCGTCTTCGGATCGGGCGTGGTGTCGAACGTCATCATGCCGAACCGCGCCTGATCGCGGAACGTGTCGAGGATGCCGAGGCCGTCGGTCTTGTAGTCGGTGGGACCGCACGAGCCGATCGCGCCGAGCGACGCGCCGCTCCACTTGCGGAAGCCGAAGCTGCTCGTGCCCCAGGTCTTCCAGTCGACCGGCCAGGTCTTGGTCGTCGACATCGACGTCGAGCCGATCGCGCAGTCGTTGGAGAGCGGACGAAAGTGGGGCAGGTAGTAGTCGAGGTCGTAGGGCGCCTGTCCGCCGAGGCCGAACTCGTCGCGGAAGTCGGTGGTGGTGCGCGGCTGGTGCAGCAGCTTGTAGCCCTCGAGGCTGCCGCCGAGGACCTCGAGCGCTTGCACCCACCGGGTCTTCTCCGTCGACGACGTGGTGCCGGCGGCGTGCCCCGGCAACGTGGCGTTCGGCTTGCGCTCCATCGAGCCCGACGTGTCGAGGAGGATGAGCACGTTGGGGAGCGCGGGCGTGACGTCGCTCTGCGCGCGCGACGCGGCAGGCGCGAGGAGCACGGCGGCGAGGAAGCCGCCCACGACCAACTGCTGACTCCTAGACATGGTTCACCTCGAGCATCACGGTGTCACCGTCGACGCTGTTGCACTCTTGAGGATCGGGCCGATGAACACGTGGCCGCGTCCCTCGGTGAAGACCGCGCCGCTGCCCTCGGCGGGGTAGTCGATGATGCCGTTGCCGTTGAGATCGTCGAACACCACGCCGGTCGAGGTGACCGTGATGTCGACGAACGTCGCCGCGCTCGACTGCTGACCGGCCTGACCGCTGTCGCTCTGGATGTTGAAACCAGCGAGGGGCTTCGTGACCTCGAGCGGCTCGGTGAGCTGCACGTCGAAGCCGCCGCTGAGGGTGTTGAGACCGAGGCTGCCCGGCGTCTTGCTCCCGAGCACCGCCGGGCGGAACAGGCGCTCGCTCGTGAGACCCGCGCGGGTCTCGACGTCGCGCAGGTAGATGTGCGCGCAGGGCGACCCGAGGATGCCCTGGTTCGCCTTGCAGGTGACGCCGGGCATCTTCATGCGCGAGAGGTACGCCGAGGCGCGGTTCTGTCCGCCGACCTCCGCCATCGCGGCGGCGCCCCCGAGCTGCGTGACCTCCTGCGAGACCGCGCGGTGTCGACCGAAGCCCGCGGCCTGCACCTCGTAGCGCGCGTTGGACAGCGCGAAGGTGCCGATCCCCGAGAGGATGAGGATCACCATCAGCACGACGAACATCGCCGCGCCGCGCTCGCTCGAACGACGGGGGCTCACCATCGGACCCCCTGCTGGTTCATGAGGGTGACGTCGCCGGTGATGGTGCGCGCGCGGCTGTACTGCTCGGCGGCCAGCTTGTAGCGCCCGAGCCCCGCGCCGCCGTCGTCGCTGGCGGAGTTGTAGTCGGGGAAGCGCGTGCGCGTGGTCATGCGGTATTTCACCGAGCGAATGCGCTGGGGGCGGTTCGCCGCCGAGGCGATCACCGAGCCGCCGAACTGCATGTTCTCCGGCTGCCCGAACGCGTAGCTGGTGAGCGTCGGTTCGATGTACGTGGTGCTGCCGGGCGGGGCGGCGAGCGAGGTGTCGACGCCGAACGCGAACCCGAGATCGACCACGTACTCCGCGACGATCTCCTCGCTCCCCACGACGACGCTGCCGTCGGGGTTGAGCTCGGTGCGAAGGAGGTCGTACTTGTTCTTGTCGCCGATGGTGCCGGTCGGGTAAGCCCACGCGAACTTCGCGTCGGTGAGGTAGCCGACCGAGTACTGGACGATCTGCACCGGGTTGATCTCGCAGCCCATGCAGAAGCCCGAGCCGCCGCAGCGCTTGTCGAGCACGCCGACGTCGTTCGACGAGGCGTAGGCGGGGACCGACTTGGTCGTGATCACCGCGCGCCCCGAGGCGTCGACTGCCGCGCCCTGAATGAGCACGAACTGCGAGACGCCCACGTTGTTGCGGATGCGGAGGATGCGGTCGGCGGCGAAGATCGAGTTGAGCGCCGACGTGGCGGACGAGGTCTCGCCGACCGAGAGCAGGCGCATCGTCGAGCCCCAGTAGCGCTGCAGCGTGATGTCGTAGCCGCCGCCGCCCGACGACGGCATGATCGTCGCGGCGAGGTAGATGTCCGTCGACGCGAAGTTGCCGGTGAGGGTGATGCGGTCGGGGTAGAGCCCGTTCGCCTCGGACATCGGGGTCTCGGCGGTCGACGTGGAGGGCGCTCCGGGCCGGAGCAGCACCGACTGGAGCGGCATCGCGAGACCCATCGCGGCCGGACGCGGACAGACGTCGGGATCGCTGACGACGTTCGGCGTCGTCATGTAGCCGGCGCGCTCGAGGTCCTGGCGCAGGCGATCGAGGCCGAGCCGGAGGTTGAGCTGGCTGTTGGCGACGCGGCCCTCCGCGGCGAACAGGCGCGTCGCGCCGCGCGACAGCATGAACGCGGCGAGGACCACGAACAGGCCCGCGATCGAGGCGACGAGCAGCTCGATCAGCGTGAAGCCGGCTTGCGATGCGCGACGGCGGCTCATTGCGCGGTCACCTTGGCGATGCCTGCGACCGCGTAGGTCCAGTGGAAGTTGTCGGTGTCGCTGCCGAGCACGTCCTCGGCGCCGGTGGTGGAGCAGATGCCCTTGTCGAGCTTGTGCGCCATATAGGTGGGGCCGTCGGTGAGGCGGCGCTTCTTCCAGAACACGCGCACCTCGGCGCGGACGAGGTCCGGGTAGAGCCGGCGCAGGCGGAGGTGCGTGCAGTAGACCGTGTTCTGGTCGTCATCGACCTTCACGTCGGCGCCGTTGCGGTTGAACGCCGCGGTGAGCCCCGGCTCCATCGCCGACTCGTTCGGGCGAAACCACTTGTTGGCCGCCGAGTCGGCGAACTGGATCCACGCCGTCTCGGTGATGTCGTCGCGGTCGGGAAACAGCGTCGACGGGTGGTTCCACCGCTGCGCGTCGCGCTGCAGCCGCTGGATCCAGGTGCGGGTGACCGCGTTGGCCGTGGAGAACTGCGAGGCGTCCTGGGTGGAGCCGACGGTCGCCGCCTGCAGCGCGACGATGCCGAGCATCCCGATCGCGAGGACGGTGAGGGCCATCATCACCTCGAGGAGGGTGAAGCCCGACGCGGCTCGGCGAGACGGCGCGCGCATCAGCTGGCCTCGATGGCGGGGAGCCCGCTCGGCGTGACGCGCACGATGCGCGTGAGCCCGGCGAACACCGAGCCCTCCTTGCGATAGACCGACCAGCGCGCCACGGCCGACGCCGGCGGACGAACCCACAGCGAGCCGGAACGCAGCCACGGCGTGCCGCCGGGCGTGTAGCAGAACTCGCTGACGATCGGCGTGGCCGTCGTGCCGCCGATCGCGTCGGCGGGCTTCACGGTGATGTCCTTGCCGGCGAACGACCCGCCGGCGAGATCGATGAGCTTCAGCTGGCGCGAGTCGCTCGCGCCCCAGGTCGTGGCGCTGCAGCTCGCGACCGGACCGCCGACCCCGCTGAGGGCGGCGCGGAGCTCGAACCGCGCGCCGGTGCCGTTGGCGTCGATGACGACCATGTGCGCGACGCCGGTCGCCGCGGCGCGCGCCCGCGCGATGCGGAACATGTTGGCGAGCTCGTCTGCGGCGCGGGCGGCGTGGCGATCCTTCATGATGCCGCCCATTCCGGGGACGGCGAGCGCGACGAAGATGCCGATGATCGTGACCACGGCCATCAGCTCGAGGAGAGTCACACCGCGGGTGTGAGTCCTCTTCGTCCTCTGTTTCGGGAGCCGGGGCGCAGGCATGCCGGGGGGCAAGACAGCAAGCCATGTGCCGCAACCCTTGCGGGGTGTCCCCCCCGGATCGCCGGGCGAATCGCCGGTCGGGGGTCGGCCGAGGGGGAACCTCTTGCGGCGGTACGCAAAAGGTTCAAGGGCGGCACGAGAGCATGCCGCGCGCCGCGGCGCCGGGCTCTATGTGGTACTTCGGGCTCATGCGTATCGCCATTCCGTCGCTGTTCGCATCCGTTGTCGTCCTCTCGATCGCGGGTGGCTGCAAAGAGGAGAAGCAGGGGCCGCAGGGCACGCCCCCTCCGCCGCCGGCAGCGGCGGGCGGGAGCGGCAGCGCGGGCGCGAAGTCGTTGTGCGAGCCCGGCGGCGTCGGGATCGCCGACGCGAAGATCGCCGCGATCCTCCCGCCCAGCGTCGGCAGCTACTGCGTGCGCAAGACCGACCAGGTGCAGTCGTTCGGCGAGGGCACCTCGAAGAAGATCGAGGACGTGTCCGACGTGATCGACGGGCAGGGCGAGATCTACGCGCACAACTACTACGCGAAGCGCTACGACCGCGTGCATTACGTGAACGAGAAGGGCAACGGCGAAGAGGTCGAGATCAACCTCAGCACCTTCGACAAGCCCGAGAACGCGTACGCGCTCTTCACCTACCAGGTCGTCGCCAACAAGGATCCGGATCCCGAGGCCGCCAAGTCCCAGGGCCGCACGCCGCCGCGCGCAATCAAGGGCGGCGGCGCGGCGGCGATGGGCAAGGGCAACGCGTACCTCTGGCGCGGCAACTACCTCGTCGAGCTCACGTTCAGCCCCGATCCGAGCAAGCCCGAGGCCGAGGCGCTCGCGTCGGCCGACAAGGTCCTGCAGGAGATGGTCACCGCGATCGGCGACAAGATCGTCGGCGCGACGGACCCGCCGGCCGACGTGCGCGTGCTCCCCGGTGAGACCGAGGGTCGGGTGCCGCTCGGCATCGACTACGTGCCCGCCAAGTTCAAGAAGCCGGAGGGCAAGGGCGACGCGCTGTTCCTCAACATCGGCGCCTACGCGACCGCGTTCATGCGCGACGGAAAGAAGCGCTATCGCGTGATCGCCGTCGCGCGCGAGGAGAAGGACGCCGCGCGCGACGCGATCGCCGCGTTCTCCAAGATGCCGGGCGTGGTGCCGATCAAGGAGGCCAAGGAGTTCTCCGACGAGGCGTGGCACTTCCCGTTCAACGTCGGGCAGGGCGGCGCCGGCGCCGCGGGCAAGGCCGAGGGCGTCGCCGCGCGTCGCGGCAGCACCGTGTTCGCGGTGATCGACGAGGAGCTCGCGCTCGGCGATCCCGCGAAGAAGGACGACTGGCCGCGCCTGACGAAGGAAGAGAAGATCGCGAAGCTCAAGGCCCTCCTCGCCAAGGCGCCGGCGCCCACTCCGGCGCCGAGCGCTAGCGCGCCGAAGTGACGCGCCGAGACGAATCTCGCGGCGGCGCGTGGTGCTGCTCTGCTGGACGTCGGGCCGCCCGGGCCGAAGACTACCGTCGGTCCGCGACTCCACAGTAGGATTCACGGTCCCCCCCATGCCGCCCAAGAAGTCGCCGCCGCCTCCCGAAACCCCGCGCGAGCTCCCCTCTCGCCGCGAGGTGCTCACGCGTGCCGGCCTGGCGACCGGGCTCATCGCCGGCACCGCCGCCCTCGCGAAGTGGCGTTGGGACAAGGGCGGGTTCGGTCTGCACGAGGCCAAGGGCGCGCGACAGGTCCGCGACTTCCGACCGAAGGGCGACCTCCCGCTCGACATGGCGATCGTGCGCGGCGCGCGCGAGGGGCAGCCCAACGCCACGCCGGCCGAGCTGGTCATGGCCGCCATCGCGGCGATGGGCGGTATGCAGCGCTTCGTCTCCCGCGGCGACATCGTCGCGGTCAAGCCCAACATCGGCTGGGACCGCACGCCGCTCCACGCGGCCAACACCAACCCGGCCGTCGTCGCCGCGGTGGTCAAGGCGGCCTACGAGGCCGGCGCCAAGAAGGTCGTCGTCACCGACGCCTCGTGCAACGACCCGTCGCGCTGCTTCCAGCGCTCCGGCATCTGGAAGGCTGCCTACGACATGGGCGCCGAGGTCGTGCTGCCGGTGGAGCATCGGTTCCGCGGCATGCGTCTCCGGGGAGACGTGCTCGACGAGTGGCCCGTGTACACGCCGCTCGTCAACGCCGACAAGGTGATCAACGTGCCGATCGCCAAGCACCACAACCTCTCGAAGTACACCGCGGCCATGAAGAACTGGTACGGCGTGCTCGGCGGTCGCCGCAACCGACTCCACCAGAACATCGACACGTCCATCGCCGACCTCGCCACCTTCATGCGCCCCACGCTCACCATCGTCGACGCGGTGCGGGTGCTGATGCGCAACGGTCCGCAGGGCGGCAACATGGACGACGCCAAGGAGCAGCACATCGTCATCGCCTCGATCGATCAGGTCGCGGCCGACGCCTGGGGCTGCCAGCTCATCGGCCAGAAGCGCGAGAACCTCGGCTACCTGCAAATGGCCCAGGACCGCGGCATCGGCACCATGTTCTACGAGAAGCTCCGCGTGAGGGAGCTCGCCGTCTAGGAGACGGGGATCACGGCCGTAACGATGGCAGCGAAGCGCGACGACAACGGGCACGAAGCCCCCATCCCGTGGCTCGGGGTGGTCGGGGAGGTGCCTGCCATCGATGCGCCGCAGAAGGTCGATAGTCCGGAGAAGAAGGTCCTTCACCTCCGCGTGGTGAGCAACGCCGCCGTCACGCCGCCGCCGGTTGCGGCCGCGGCGGTGACGACGCCGGTGGAGAAGCCGCGCGAGTCGCGGCTGAGCGCGCTGTGGAAGCGCGTCACCAAGAAGAGGAAGCGCTCGGGCTCGGGCATCGAGGCGCGCACGTCGATTCGCACGCTCGTGTGGGTCCGGCGCGTCGCCCAGTTCGGCTTCTTCTTCCTCTTCATGTACTGGCTCGTGAACACCGCGTTCCGCGGCTCGTTCTCCAGCGCGGAGCAGAACATCCGCATCGGACAGCCGGTCGAGGGCTTCCTCCTCGCCGACCCGTTCGTCGCGCTCATCACCTTCCTCTCGAGCCACACGCTGTATCGCGGCCTGTTCTGGTCGCTCGGTCTGGTCGGCCTCACGGTGATCTTCGGTCGCGTGTTCTGCGGCTGGATCTGCCCATTCGGCACGCTCCACCACTTCACCGCGTGGCTGTTCCCCTCGCGGGTCGGCAAGGGCGGCAACCGCGTCGAGGCCAACAAGACGCACGGCTGGCAGTCGCTCAAGTTCTACCTGCTCTACGCGTTCCTCGCGGCGGCAGCGGTCGGTGTCGTCGTCGGCGGCATGTTCGATCCCATCTGCGTCATGGTCCGCGCGGTCGGGCTGTCGGTGCTGCCCGCGATGCAGTGGGTGAGCGCGCACGTCCTCGGCGCCGGCAGCGAGTCCAACATCCGCTTCGTGCAGCTCGGCGCCGACCGCACCCAGGACGTCCTCGCCAACAACATCTTCCAGACCAAGCAGTTCTACTTCCACCAGGCGTGGTTCATCGGCGCGACGTTCGTCGCGATCGTGTTCATGAACCGAATCATCCCGCGCTTCTGGTGCCGCGCGCTCTGCCCGCTCGGCGCGCTGCTCGGGGTGATGGCGAAGTTCTCCATCGTCGGCATGGAGAAGGACCACGCCAAGTGCACCGACTGCAACCTCTGCCTCGTTCACTGCCAGGGCGCCGACTCGCCGCAGGGCGGCATCAAGCATCGCCAGGACGAGTGCCACATGTGCCTCAACTGCGAGGCCGCGTGCCCAGAGGACGTCATCAAGTTCCGCTTCTTCCCGAACCGCAAGAGCGAGCAGACCGACCTCGTCCCCGAGCGGCGCACCGCGCTCGCCGCGGTGGGCGCGGGCGCCGCGTTCTACGTGCTCCATCGCCAGAGCGACGCGTCCGCTGCCGAGGTGAACTACCACCCGCGGGCGATTCGTCCGCCGGGCTCGGTGCCCGAGCACGCGTTCCTCGAGAAGTGCATCCGCTGCGCGGAGTGCATGAAGGTCTGTCCGAACAACGCGCTCCACCCGGCCTTCATGGAGGCCGGCATCGAGGGCATGTGGACGCCGATCTTCATCATGCGCATCGGCTACTGCGAGCCGTCGTGCGTGCTCTGCGGAGACGTCTGCCCCACCGGCGCGATCCAGAAGATCAACGAGACCCAGAAGATGGGCAAGTGGAAGCCCGGCATGGACGGCAAGGAGTGGGAGGTCCGCCCGATCAGCGTCGGCACCGCCTTCTACGACAAGGGGCGGTGCCTCCCGTGGTCGATGGCCACGCCGTGCATCGTCTGCGAGGAGTTCTGCCCCACGTCGCCCAAGGCGATCTACACGCTCGACGACGTGGTCATCAATCGCAAGGGCGAGCAGGTGAAGGTGCAGAAGCCCGTCGTCGACCCGAACCTCTGCGTCGGCTGCGGCGCGTGCGAGAAGGTCTGCCCGGTCGTCGACGCACCCGCGGTCTACGTCACGAGCGTCGGCGAGACTCGGAGCAAGACCAACGTCATCCTGCTCGAGAACACCGGCTACAACAGCAAGGGTTCATGACTGGGTGATCTCGTCGCTCCGCGCGCGCAGCCCGTACCAACCGACGCCGAACAGCGCGCCGGCGACGATCAGCAGCACCGCCGTCTCGACGTAGTTCGGCGGCGTCTGTCCGAGGCATGCCAGGGCGAGCAGGGCGACGAGCGCCCCGGTCACCGTCGCCACGTATCCGAGCACCATCGACTTCGTCTTCATCTCGTCTCCACTGCGCAGGACTCTGGTTGATAGGGGACGTCGAGGACGTCGATCCGCGATGTCAGCGCCGAGCCGACCGTCGCCCGGAAGCGGAGCGACATCCCGATGCGACTGCCGAGCAGGGCGACGCCGAGCGGCGACGCGACGCTGACTCGGCCCGCCGACGGCGCGGCGTTCCAGGGAAACGAGAGCACGGCGCGATGCTCGGTCTCGCTCCGCGGGTCGTAGAAGACGACCGAGGAGCCGAGCGTCACGACGCCGCGCGGGATCTTCTCGTCGTCGACCAGGATCGCGGTGTCCAGCTTCTCGTAGAGCGCCACGAGCTCGCGGCCGAGCTCCTCGGCGATGGCCATCCGGGCGAGCAGGCGAAGGTGCCGCGCGTTGCTGCGCGTGACGAGCATCGCCGAGCGTGGGACGAGCTCCATCATGACGCGTGCTCCTCTTCCTGCACGTCCTGTACGTCGAGCACGCGCCAGACGTGGAGACGGCCCGACGGCGTGCTCCATCGGATCGCGTCGCCGACGCGCAACCCGAACAGCGCGGTGCCGAGCGGCGCGAGGATGCTGACGCGGCCGTTGGTGAGATCGGCTTCCCACGGAAACACGATCGTCACGCGGTTGCTCCGGCCCGACGCCACGTCGAGGTACTCGACCCGCGCGTGCATCCGTACCACGTCGCTCGAGATCCAGTCGGCGCGCATCACGACCGCGCGTTCGAGCTCGGCACGCAGCGCGTCGGTCTCCTCGGGGTAACGCTCGCCGAAGCGACTATCGAGCAGCGAGGTGAGTTGTTCGAGCTCTTGCTCCAGCACAAAAACGGGCGGCATCCAGCCGTTCGGTTGGTCCATGACGACTCCACTGGGCAGCGCGCGACGACGCGCGACGGGGCCGCGCGCGCGGACGCGCGACGATTGATATTCGGGGTGAACGCCGACGCGCTCGTGCGCGTGGCGTCGTTGCGCGCAGCCCGATCGGGCGCGCGCGAGGGGGCGTGTGCGATACGTCGCGGGCGCTACAGGGAGCGGCGCCGCGACGAGACACCAAGCCAGGCCGTGCACGTGGATCGAGCAGTACGGTGGCTCCAACGGGGGCGAACGTTGTTCGCTCCCGCGAGCCAGCGCGTGGACTGTCCGAGTGCGCCTCGCATGGGATGACCCTAGGAACGAACGCGAGGTTTTTCAACCGTCGGCCCGAGCCGACGCCCCGCTACAGATCGACGCAGCAGCGAAAGCTGAGGTCCTCGGCGCGATACATCACGGTCGAGACCAACGGCTGATCGCAGTCATGACGGTCGTTGTTGGTCCAGCCGCCGCGCACCGCGCACGCGCGGCCGTCCTCGACGAGCGTTCCCTCGTAGCGATCGCAGGCGTCGCTCCACTCGCCGGCGTTGCCGGAGAGATCGAAGATCTGGTTGAACGGCGCGCTCTCCCCGGTGCACCCCGCCTTGCTCGCGACGTCGGCGATGGGGCCCGACACGACGCACTTGCTCGAGTCCACCACGGGGCCGTACGGATAGTTCGTGTTCTTGCTGCCCTGACGGCACGCGTACGACCACTGCGACTCGGTGGCGGAGGTGTACGTCGTGACCGACGCGTGACCGCCGCCGACCTTTCCGCAGAGGCGCTTGCCCGCCCACGCGCAGTACTGGAACGCCACACACCACGGCACGTTGGTGCGCGGCTTGTTGGGCCCGACGAGCGCCGTCTCGGAGGAGCCGTAGACCGGCGTGAAGCAATAGCTCGGCGGGGTGGGTTTGGCGGAGGCGAGGAACGCGTCGTACTGGGCGTTGGTCACCTCGGTGGTGTCGATGCAGAACGGGCTCGCCGCGTCGAGCCGCACCATCTTCGGCCCCGGCCGCGTGCCGCAGCCCGGGCTCGTCACGGTCGAGCCAGCCGGCCACGCATCCGAAGGGGGAGTGTCGGGCGCCGCGGTCTCGGCCGAGGTGTCGAGCGTCGGCGCGGTCTCGGTCGAGGTGTCGGCCGAGGTGTCGGTCGCGGTCTCGGTCGAGGTGTCGCTCCCGCCGTCGACGGCTTCGCCCACGGCCTCGCCCTGGCAGCCGAGGAGGGTCAACGACAGGAGCGCCCACCGCATCCGCGGAGCCTATCGCAATCCCGTGCTATTTCCCCCGAATGATCCTGGAGTCGTTCGCCGCGGGCCCGCTCGGCTGCAACTGCACCCTCGTGGTCGACGAGGCGACCAAGCACGCGCTGGTCGTCGATCCCGGCGGCGACCTCGCCGAGATCGAGCGCCGCCTCGCGCGGCACGGCGCGATCACGCGCGCGATCGTCCACACCCACACCCATATCGATCACGTCGGCGCCACCGCCGCGCTCCAGCGCAAGAGCGACGCGGCCGCGCGCATCCACGAGGGCGACCAATTCCTCTACTCGATCCTCCCGATCCAGGCTGCGATGCTCGGCCTCGGCGCGCCGCCCGAGCAGGCCGAGCTCGACACCTTCCTCGTGGACGACGAGGTGATCAAGATCGGCGCGCTCGACGTCCACGTCATCCACACGCCGGGACATACGCCGGGCTCGTGCTGCTTCGAGATCACCGCCGGCGACGCCACGCTGCTCCTCGCGGGCGACACGTTGTTCCAGCGCGGAGTCGGCCGCACCGATCTGTGGGGCGGCGATCACGACGCGCTGATCGCGTCGATCAAGAACCGTCTGTTCACGCTCCCCGACCCCACGCGCGTCATCTGCGGCCACGGCCCCGACACGACCGTGGGCGCCGAGAAGCGCAGCAACCCGTTCGTCCGCTAGTCTCGGTCCAGCGGCCTACTCGCAGATCGACTCCTCGACCGGCACGCCCTCCTTGAGGACCAGGCTGAACGCGTTGTCGATGAGCGGGGGGTTCACGAACGCCTCGGTGTACTTGAAGATGACGTCGCTCTTCTTGTTCGGCACCTCGACGCGGATGGTGCGCGGCAGCTCCACGTCGCTCACCACCGGGCCGCTCGGCGCGACGTCGGGGTTGAGGCCGTCGGGATCGCTGATCGGCTTCGCGGTGGACGTCGCCTGGTGGTCCTTCATCGTCACGCGGTAGACGAGCGACGAGTCGCTCGACCACGCATAGACCCCGAGCAGCCGTAGCCGCTGCTGCGCCCACGGCTTGTCCCAGTCGGCGGGGTAAGGCGTGACGTGCAGCTCGTGCGACAGCGCGCCGGGCGTCTTCCGGCTCATCATCAGCCGGTAGTGCCCGTCGGCCCACTCGATGGAGTCGCACTGGATCGGCCCCTCGAGGTGCGGGCGCATGCCCCACAGCATCGGGACCAGCTCCTCGAGCGGGAGCGGGACCTGGGTGATCCGCGCGATGTTGCACGGCTTCGCGGGCCCGACGATGTAGCGGCCGTGGCCCTTGTCGTCGGCTTGGAACTTGAAGCCGTCGGTGGCGACCTCGCCCGCGGCGCCCACCACGTCCGCGGTGATCGCGAAGCGCAGGCGCGAGGGGCCGCTGGCGAGGACCGAGACGTCGCCACGGACGCGCCCCTTGTCGCCGAGGTAGTCGATCTTCGCGCTGCCGGAGATTCCCGTGACGTCCTGATAGGTGGCGTCGAGGCGCAGGAGCGCGGACTTTGCGTCGGGCATCGCGGACTGCGGCGGCTTGGCCGCTCCACAACCCAGAGTGAACGCGAGCGAAACAGCGAGCAGGGGGCGAAGCACCATGGCTCCTCGTCGGTACCGTGACGGCCGAGGCCCGTCGATGGGGACCCTGCGAACGGCGGGTAGCACCTGGAGGTGCGAGCCGGCGCGCGAGGCCTGTGGATAACTTGTCGATGGATTTGCCGGCCGCTGTGACGGACCTGTTTTCAACTCCTGCAAACACATGACATCGCTAGCTTATTCGCCTTGTCACCCAATCGTTTCTTTTCGTGTTGACCTGTGGACGACTGTCTGGTTCCGGCTGCGTAGACGGTGCGCAGCCGTCGTTGGATCGCGGGTTGCGTAGACGTTTCTGTGCTCGTGCAGTGACAGCCTTGCTGCCATTGCTGACGTCACTCGACTCATCCACGGGAGCTCCATGCGATTCGCACGCGACCGAAACCGGGACCTTCCGGCCCTTCTCGATGAGCTCCGGCGCATCGAGATCGACGCCGCCGCTGCGTGTCGGAAGGCCGTGGACCGGCTGCCGGACGAGCCGCTGACGCGGGGCCAGCTCCTCTCGATGATCGCTGAGCACGAGGAGCATCGCGCGGCGCTCGACCAGATGCTGTCAAAGCTGCCATCGCCGCGGAGCGCGACCGAGACGGGGCTCGTCTCCGAGGGACGCGGGTTCGAGGGCCGGCGGGGCTCGACCGCCGTGCTCCGCGTGATCCGCAACAACGCGGAGGTCGCGGTGCGGCGCTATCAGTCGGCGCTGCGAGAGGTTCCCCCGTCGCTCGAGCCGGCGATCCGCGACCAGACGAACGTCTGGCTGCGGCACCGCGCGTGGCTGACGGCGCGCATCGAAGCCTTCGCGCGCACGCGCGACTCGTACGACACGCTATCGTGACTCGGCGAGATCGAGCGGCACCGAGTACGCGATGTCGCCGCGCCGCAGGCTGAACACCACGTGCTTCTCGTCCTTGAGCGCGCCGAGCGCCGCGATGGCCTCGTCGGCGGTGCGGAGCGGCAGGCCGTTCGCCGAGACGAGGATGTCTCCTTCCTGCACCCCGAACGGCGCGAGGCGCGAGACCCCGGAGAGGCGCAGGCCGAGCGGCTTGCCGTCGGCGCCCTTGACCAGCACCGCGTTCGCGCCCGAGAGACGGTTCGCGATCGCGTCCTCGACCTCCTTCCGGGTCACGACGTGCGCCTTCACCGAGGCGCTCGGCTTGGGCGCGGCCGGCTTCGCCAGCGGCTTCGCGGGCGGGGGCGGAACGACGGGCGCGGACGGTGTTGGCAGTAATGGCAGGATCGTCGGTGACGGCGCCGGCGCCACGGCGCGCGCGGACGGCGTGAGCGCCGCGAGCGCGCGCGCGGGCTCGACGAGCGTGCGGGCGATCCGGGTGGCGAGCGCGTCGCGAAGCAAGAGCGCGATCACGGCCGCCGCTCCTGCGAGCAGGATCAGCCGCGTGGCGACCTTCACTCCTCGGACCCTCGCACCACGCGATCGATCGCCTTCCACACCTCGAGCCGTCCATCGTGGCTCTCGGCCGAGAACCCGATCACGCGGCGGCCGCACGCGGCGGCGATCGCCGCGAGCGTGGGCTTGCGCTTCGCCTTGGGCAGGAGATCGCACTTGGTTGCGACGACGTACGTGGCGAGCGGCGCGTTGCCGGGGCGCGGCTGCTCGCAGAACTCGAGCAGCTGCTCGTCCTCGCTCTCGAGCCCGCGGCGGACGTCGATGAGCACCATCACCGCGCGCAGCGTGGGCCGGCGGCGGAGGTAGCCCTCGAGCAGAGGCCCCCAATCGAGCCGCTCCTTCTTGCTGCGCTTGGCGAAGCCGTAGCCGGGGAGGTCGACGAGATGGAGATCGAGGCCGCCGCGCGTGGCCGCGTGGAAGATGTTCACGCTGCGGGTACAGCCGGGCGTCGACGAGGTGCGCACCAGGCCCTTCCGCTGCATCACCGCGTTCATCATGCTCGACTTGCCGACGTTCGATCGGCCGGCGAACGCGATCTCGGCGAGCGCGGGGGGCGGCATGCTCTCGTCGCTGGCCGCGGCGGCGAGGAACTCCGCGACGAGCACGTCGAACGGAGAGGTCGTGCCCGACGTCTCGGCTTTTTCGGTGCTCACGAGCCGCCGATCTTCGGCTTCTTCGGGAAGAAGACCGGGGGCACCGTGCTCGCGGGCGGCGCGACGGTGGTCGCGGGTGGCGCGGTGGTGGTGGCGGGTGGCGCGGTGGTGGTGGCGGGCGGCGCGGTGGTGGTGGCGGGCGGCGCGGTGGTGGTGCTCGGATACGGCCAACCCGGCGGAAGAATGATCGTCGGCGCGGTGGTCGTGGTGGTGGTCGACGGGGTCGGCTTGCCGGCGTCGACGACGACGACCGTCCCTCCGTCGGTCGGCTTGGGGGTGGTCTTCGCCGGCGCGGCCGGCGTCGGCTTGGCCGGCGTGGGATCGTCCGGCGTCGGGGCCGGGGGCGCGGCTGGATCCTCCGGCGGCTTCTTCTTCTTCTTCGTCTTGACCTTGCCGCCGTGGCCGTCGTCTTCCTCGACCTCTTCTTCGTCGTCGGCCACGGAGGGCGAAGCGGTGGGTTGGGAGGACGAGCCGCCGCTGCTGAACACGCCGCCGTAGTAGAGGCCGCCGACGACCAACGCGACGGCGAGGACGCCGAGGATGGCGAACAGCGCGGTGTTGCCGCCGCCGCGCGGCTCGTCGTACTCGATCGACGCCGGCACGACCGCGGGCGCGCCCGACGCGGGGAGCCCCGACACGTACGGCACTGGCGCCGCGGGCGCCGGCGCGGGCTCGGGAGAGAACTGGAGCGGCGCGTCGGCGAGCATCGTCTTGCCGCCGCCCTCGCGCGCCGGAGCCGCCGCCGCGGGCACCTCGGGGACGAACGCGTCGGGCTCCATGATCGCGGTCTTGATGGCGACGGGCGCGGGGCCGGTCGGCGGCGTGACCGGATTGGTGGGCGCGAGCGCGGCCGCGAGGGCGTTCGGCTGCACACCCGCCTCGATGCGCTGGAGCACGGCGGTCGAGCGTGCGTCGGCGAACGGCGCGAGCGCGCGGGCGAACTCCTGCGCGTTCTCGAAGCGCCCTGCGGGGATCTTCACGAGCGCGCGCTCGACGACCTTCGCGATGTCGTTCGAGAGGTCGGGCCGCGCCTGCCGGATCGGCAGCGGCGGCTCGGTGCAGATCTTCACCACCAGCTCGTTGTGCGAGTCGCCGTCGTAGGGGCGCTTCTTGGTGAGCAGCTCGTAGAGGATGACGCCGACCGAGTAGAGATCGCTGCGCGGTTCGGCGGCCTTCGCGCTCTTGGCCTGCTCGGGCGACATATAGGCCGGCGTGCCCATCGTCACCGAGGTGCGGGTCTGGTTGGTGTCGTCGCCCAGGAGCTTGGTGATGCCGAAGTCGATCAGCTTGAGGAAGTCGGCCTCGCCGGCGTGGTTGATGACGAAGCAGTTGGCCGGCTTCATGTCGCGGTGGACCACGCCGGCTGCGTGCGCCACCTGGAGCGCGCGGAGGATCTGCAGCGCGAAGTGGACGGCGCGCGGGATGTCGATGGGCGCTTGGTTCTCGATGATCTGATCGAGGTCGCCGCCCTCGAGCAGCTCCATCACGATGAACGGCACGCCGGCCTCGGTGGCCTCGACGCCGAAGATTTTCACCGCGTGCTCGCTCGCGATGCGCGAGGCCGCGACCGCCTCGTTGGCGAAGCGGCTCATCATGCCGGGCCGCGAGCGGATCTCGGGCGCGGGGAACTTGAGCGCGAACGCGTTGCCCTGCGCGTCGGTCGCGCGGAAGACCGCGCCCATGCCGCCCTCGCCCAGCAGGGCATCGATGCGGTACCGGCCCGCTACGAACGAGCCGACGGAAGGGTAAGCGTCCATGGAGCGTTGCATCATACCGGACGGCTGCAAATCGCGACGAAAAGCGTGCGAGCGGAGCCGCCCTCCTGCGGAGAGACGCTTTGCGTCCCGAGGATATTCGATGCAGATCCGCACCCGAATGCGTCGCCCTCTGATCGCCCTCGTGCTCGCCGTGGCGCCGCTCCTCGTGAGCGCGCTCCCGGTCGCGTGCAAGCGCGCGCCGGCCGCCGCTACGGCCGCGTCCGCGTCCGGCTCAGCCATGGACTCGGCGGTGAGCTCGTTCACGGGCGCCGCGCCCTCCCTCGCGTCCGCGATGCCGCAGGGGCCGGTCCTCGCGAGCATCCAGATGCACACCTGGATCTACGCCGAGCCCAAGTGGGGCTCGGCCAAGCTCGGCTACCTCCGCGCTGGCGGCGTCGTCGCCCGCGCCGACAAACCCACGGGCACGAGCGGTTGCCCCGGCGGCTGGTACGGCGTCAAGCCCGCGGGCTTCGTGTGCATCGGCGAGGGCGCGACGCTCGACCTCGAGCACCCGATCATGAAGGCGACGAGCCATCGCCGCCCCGACATCACCAAGCCGATGCCCTACCGCTACGGCTTTATCCGCGCCGTGGCGCCGCAGTACCTCAAGGTGCCGACCAAGGCCGAGCAGCTGCAATACGAGTTCAAGCTGCTCCCGCACCTCGCCTACTACGAGAAGCACGAGGGCGAGATCAACGCGGTATGGCCGGGCGCCAACGAGGTCCCCGAGGCCGAGCGAGAGCTGCCGCTGCCCAAGGTGCAGATCAGCCACGACTCCGGTCCGCAGAAGCACAAGAAGGACGACGACGACGAGGCCGAGGAGGGCGGCGAAGAGGCCGCGCCCTCCAACGCGCTCTCGGTGCTCGAGCTGTTCGGCGCCGACAGCGCGCACGACAAGGCGCCGTGGTGGCTCACCGGTCCCGAGCGCTCGGTGCCGCACCTCTCCACGTTCGTCGCGCCCAAGGGCGCGGTGATCGCGGGCCGGGTCAAGCGGCACACCGGCCTCGCGTTGATCGAGGCGCTCGAGACGGGGCCCGAGTCGATGGACCGCAAGTTCGCGATCACGACCGACCTCCGCCTCGTCCCGATCAGCAAGCTCAAGCCCAACGTCGGCTCGCCGTGGCACGGCTTCGCGCTCAACGACCAGCTGACGCTCCCGGTCGCCTTCGCGTATCCCGCCGAGGCCAAGAAGGACGCCAAGCAGCGCAAGCCGATCAAGGTCTACAAGGGCATCGGCGAGGGCAAGGCCACCGAGGACGGCTCGATGTTCTTCCGCCAGGCCGTGGGGCTGAGCGGCAAGGACAAGACCATCGGCGACACGCGCTACTTCGAGACGAAGGACGGCAAGTGGCTGCGCAAGCAGGACATCATCATCGCGCGCAAACCCGACGAGTGGCCCGCAGCCTTCGCCAAGGGCAACCAGAAGTGGATCGACATCTCGATCGTCAAGCAGACGCTCACCCTCTATGAGGGCGACAAGCCGGTCTTCGTCACCCTGATCTCGACGGGGCAGGACGGCATGGGCGATCCGAAGACGACCAAGTCGACCCCGCGCGGCACGTTCCGCATCCGCGAGAAGCACGTGACCGCGACGATGGACGCCAACGAGGTCGGCAACAAGTTCGAGCTCCGCGACGTGCCGTGGGTTCAATACTTCGAAGCCGGCTACGCGCTCCACGCGGCCTACTGGCACGACGTCTACGGCACCGCGCGCTCACACGGCTGCGTGAACCTCTCGCCGATCGACGCGCGCAAGGTGTTCCTCTGGAGCGACCCGCCGATCCCCCAGGGCTGGCACGGCGTGACCGCCGCGACGGAGACCGGCAAGGGAACGATCGTGTACATCCACATCTAGAGCCAATGCTGTTCGGTTAACGCCGCGCAGCGACAAACCGGGCGCCAGGGAGAAGAGCCTCACGCCAAGAACGCCCGCGAGCGAAGTCGTCTGCCGATGCTCACCGAGACGTCGTTGCCGCAGAGTGCAGCGCACCCGTCGATGCGCACCCATGGGCTGCGCCCCATATGAATCTCGGGCGGCCTTGGCGTGAGGCTCTTCTCCCTGGCGACCGGTCCTCCTATCCGAACGGCATTGCATCTAGCACCGTTCGTTGATGTGGTCCGGATCGCCGCGGAACCCGTCCTCGATCTCTGCGATCACCGCGGCGCCGCCGAGGACGCGTGCGCGCTCGAGATCGCCGGCGCGATGCGCGAGGTCGGCGGCGAGCACCCGCAGCGAGCTCGAGAACGGAGCGCGCTGCTCGACGAGGAGCCGCAGCAGCGGCAGCGCGAGCACCGGCCGACGCCTCAGCTCGTCGAGCGCGAGCACCAGCGGGATGGTGAGTCCGTCGAGCGGTCGTGGGGCGAGGGCCGTGCGCGCGAGCTCGATGACATCGTCTTCGCTGACCTTGCTCAGCGCGAGTCGGAACGAGGACGAGGGGTCCTCGAGGAAGGGGAACTGCACGGCGAGATCGTGCGGGCCGTCGTCGTACCAATCCTTCGCGACACGCGCGCGCACGCGACCGCGCGGCGCGCAGATGGCGCCCATCTTCTCCGCGAGCGTCTTGGCGAAGTCGGCGAACAACCGGCCGAAGTGGTCCGGGGCCTCGTGTGCGTACGCGTGGAAGGTCAGGATGTGGCCGTCCTCGGAGATCGCGAGCAGACAACGGCCGAGCGGCCTTCCGTGCGCGTCGCGCGCGTAGAGCACGCGTTTGTCGATGTCGGCGGCGTTCGCGAACACCGAGAAGTAGTTCCCGGCGCCGATGCTCAGACACGTGCCGAAGCGCTCGCCCATCTGGAAGATCTCGAGCGGATCGTCCTCGAGTGCGAGGGATACGCCCTCGGTGTGCACCACGCCGATTCCGTCGACCCACGGCGAGGGATCGATGCCGCGCGCGCGGAGCTCGCGAAGGAAGGCGACGTTCTCGGGGGCGTCGCGCAGATCCCAGCGGGGCGGGCCGGCGCGCAGGCGAAACAGGCGCAGCGCGAGATCGCGATGCTGTGGTTCGAGGTCGAGGGCCGCCGCGATCGCCGCGACGTTCTGATCCTCGAGCGCCCACGTCGGACAGCTGTCGACCTGGAGCAGCCGCGCGATCGTGTGCGACGCGGCGTCGCGCACTCGGGCGAGCCAGTCATCCCACATGGTTCGATCGGCGGCGCGCTCGAGCTTCACCGCGAGGTTCTCGAGGCGTTGCTCGCTGAGCGTCCGCTCGGCGCCGAGACGGCTCCGCAGCGTGGCGATTCGTGCGCGGCCACGCGAGCTCGGTCCGCGCGATTCGAGCGCGTCGATCTGCGCGGAGAGCGAAGCGTCCGACGGGAAGTCGGTCTTCAGGATCTTGGCTGCGTTCTCCTCCGACAGTCGCGCGAGCGCCTGGTGGAGCTCTCGCGGATAGCGTTTCACCCACGCGGGAACGCCTCGGTGATGCGTCGGCACGAGCGGGGGAACATCGCGTGCGATCGCCAGGAAGTGGCCGGCGCGAACGATGGTGTGGGGGGTCTTCGCGAACGTTCGGCGAAGTACGGCGATCGCCGCCTCATCGAGGCGACCGAGCCTCGCCCACGATTGGATCAACGAACGTCCGCCCTCGGTCGCGAGCGCCGATGCGATCGCGACGAACTCCGCGGCAGACTGCGGCGCGAGCTCGTGCGCGAGCTGCAGTGCCCGTTTCCCGGGATGAATGGGTTCGGGGAGCGAGGCCATCGCGTCGGCGCGCTCGGCGGCGACGATCGGCGCCATGCCGAGCTCGATCAGGTCGTCGAGCGGGCTCGCGCTCGGTGATTTCATGGCCGCGAGCGCGGCGAAGAACCGCCGAAACCCGTCCTTGCCGTGGATCGATGCGATCAGATCGTCATCGGGCGCGTTCCATCGCCGTATCGGCTTCTCGGGCTCGAAGAGCAGCACCCTCCATGGTGCGAGGTGTGCTTCGTCGGCGCCGCCCACGTAACGGCGGAAGGCGGCCAGATACTCGGGAACCGACGCGCGATCGCGTTCGTCGAGCCAGCGCGAGAGCTCCGCCCAGTACTGCGTGTAGCGTGTCCGCGCGTTCTCCGGCACGACCGCGAGCGTCTTCACGAACGCGCTCGCGAAGGGGGTCTCGGCGAGCGCGCACACGGCGTCGAGGTATTTCGCGAGATCGAACGACGGAGGCAGCTGTTCGCGGAGGCGCCGCAGCTCGCCGACGGGCTCTGCGTCCGACGCCCACTCCTTCCGCTTGCGAAGGCGCTCGTCGAGCGCCGCGAACGCCGCGTGCGCGTCGGCCCAGCGGCGGAGGATTCCGCGCGGCGCGCTTTCAGTGACGATCGCGAGTGCGGCGCGGCGCGTGGTGGCGTCGCGCGGACCGAGCCACGTGAACAGCCGGGGCAACGCGTCGAGCCGGGGCGGTATCGCCTCGGGGCGAGGGCGCACGGTCAGCATCGACGCGCTCGGTGCCGGCGAGACCGGAAACCGCTCGACGAACTGCTCGCGATCGCAGAGCGGCGCGCCGGTCTCGACGATCTCGCGAGCGAGCTCCAACAGCACCTTCGCGCGGGGACCGTCTTTTGCCGCGATCCGAATGACCGCGAAGCAGCCGAGTCGATCGCCGCGCGCGAGCAGCCACTCGAGCAGGTCCGCGTGTTCGTCGATCGCGCCGAGTGCGCCGCGCACCTCGGAGGGTTCGAGCGCGTACGCGAAGAGCACCATCTCCGCGAGCGCGCGATGTCGGACGAGCGTGTCCCGCGCCCGTTGCGCGACACCGGAAGGGAGCGCGTTGAGCAGATCGTCGATGACAACGTCCGAGCCGCGATGCACCGACGGCTTCAAGCGCGCGAGCGCCGAGAGGACGCGATCGCGAAAGCCCGCCACGTCGCCGACGACGCGCGCGAGGGCGTCTGGTTCGCGGAGCAGCTCGCGCAGACAACGCGTGGTCTCGCTGATGGTCGTGCCGTCGACCCGAATCGTTCGGGCGGTCTCGCGCTCGGTCCGCGGCAGGACCAGCCACGAGATCGACCCGTCCTCGACCGAGAGCGGAACCCCGCGCAGCCAGTCGACGTGCGCGCGCAGCAACGTGCGAATGCGCGCCGTGGTGGGCTTCGTGCGTTCCAAGCGCATCGGACGCTGCAAAATTACACCGCTGAAAACTACATGTCGCGTGTATGCCACGCGTGACCGGCGTCTTCTGCAGGTGAGCGTTTCACCCGAGAAAATAGCGGTGAAATGCCCCCACTGCTGGGTGGCACAGCCCTCGCTGAGAGCGACGGCAAATGCGGCACCTCGCTCTCCTCGCGCTCCTCGCGGTCTCCTCTGTTGCATGCACTCAGGCCGTCGGTGAAGAGGACGAGCTGGTCGGCGCCAACGAGGACGAGGTCGACCGCGAGGGCGAGAGCGTCGTCGGCAACAAGGCCGTCGGCTCGCAGCTCAAGGCCACCGACAACGTCAACCTGCGGAGCGGCGCGAGCACCGGGTACAAGATCCTCAAGGTCATCCCGGCCGGCTCGAGCGTCACCGTGGTGAGCGGGGCGCCGAACGGCAGCTGGTACAACGTCAAGTACGCCGGCATCACCGGCTGGAGCCACGGCGCCTACTTCGACGCGGTGTCGTCATCCTCGACGCCGCCCGCCTCCGGCGGCTCGGGCTCGGACTGCCAGGCCCAGCTGCGGTCGCTCGGCCTGACGTTCAAGGACTCCGGCGCCGTGAAGGGGATCGCCGACCCCGTCACCGTGTCGTCGCCGATCCGCGGCGTCGCCTTCCGCTACGTGGCGTCGTCGTCGACGTCGCCGATCCTCGGCAACTGCGCCTTCTTCGTGAAGCTCGCCGCCGCCGCCGACAAGATGAAGGCCTGGGGCGTCGCCGAGTTCACCCACATTGGCACGTACAACTACCGCACGATCGCCGGCAGCTCGAAGCTCTCGCAGCACGCGCTCGGCATGGCGATCGACCTCGCCGGGTTCAAGACCACCGGCGGCGTCTACTACTCCATCGCCAACAACAGCCACTTCGTGAAGAACACGTCGTCGTCGACGTGCTCGCAGGCGCGCACCACGGCTGGCGACAAGCTCCTCAAGGGCTGGGCCTGCGACGCTGCCGGCGCCAACATCTTCAACATCATCCTCACGCCGAACTACAACGCCGCGCACCGCGATCACTTCCACGTCGACCTCACCGCGGGCAGCGACTTCATCAAGGGCCCGGGCGAAACGAAGTACGAGCCCGTCGTCAACGGCGTCGATCCGCTCTCCGACGAGCTCCTCGGCGACGACGACTACCACGAGCCGATCCCCAACGAGCTGCTGCGTCGCGAGATCGAGATCCAGCGGGAGTCGGGGGCGTTGATCGCCGAGTAAGTGCGACATCGTGTCGCGCGAGCGCCAGATCGCCCCACGCGATCGGCGCTTGCGCTGCGGGAAAACGGGGCGGTACGACCTGTGCTGCACGCGCGGGCCCGTTTCCCGAACCGATGGAGGCACGATGACACGCACTCGGATATTCGCTCTCTCGATCGCTTCGTTCACCGCGATCAGCGCGATCGGCTGCGGCTACTCGGAAGACGAGTGGCAGGCGCAGCTCGCCAAGACGAAGCAGTGCACCAGCGATCTCGACGCCGAGCGCACCGCGAAGAAGAAGATGGAGACCGAGCTCGAAGCCCTCAAGAAGGAGGTCGCGGCGCTCAAGGAGGCCAACACGGCCACCGGCGCGAAGGCCGACAAGCTCGCCAAGGCCCTCGCCGACGCCGAGGCGCGCGCCAAGGCCGGCGAGGCGCTCAAGGCCCGCCTCGCGGCGCTCAAGGCCAAGCTCGACGAGCTGAAGAAGTTCGGCATCGAGACGAAGATCCGCAACGGCTTGATCACGATCGTCCTTCCGGGAGACGTCCTCTTCGCCCCCGGCAAGGAGACCCTGTCCAAAGAGGGTAAGGACGTCATCGGCAAGATCGCCGGCGTCATCCGCGACAACCCCGATCTCGCCAAGCGCCACTTCCAGATCGTCGGCCACACCGACAACGCGCCCTACGTCGGTCCCTTCAAGGACAACGTCGGCCTCTCGGTCATGCGCGCGCGCGAGGTCTACGCGTTCCTCTCGACCGACCCGGCCAAGGCGCCCAAGGGCAAGCCGGCCGAGGGCGGCGGCCTCGACCCGAAGAACCTGAGCGCCGCCGGCTTCGGCGACCTCGATCCCATCGCCGGCACCCGCGAGCAGCAGTCGGCCGACGAGAAGAAGCAGAACCGCCGCGTCGAGCTGGCGATCCTCCCCAACGCAGACGAGCTGATGAAGCTGGACGTGTGAACGACCCCAAACGGTCGAGCCCGCTCCCGGTCCGGCTTGAGGGGCGGGCTCGAACGTTGAAGTCTTCGCCCCGTCCGGCCGTCTGTCTCGGCTAGAGGGAGTGTCAGGGGATGCGGATTACCAAGTCAGCGGCGGTTGCACTGTTCGCGATCGCCACGGCGTTCGGCACCAAGGGGCGCGCGCAGGGGTTCCCGCCGCTCCCGCCCGACCTGGCCAAGCAGCTCCCCCCCGGCCTCATCCCCGGGTTCGGCGGCGGCGCCCCGACCGGCCCGTCCTCGCCCTCGAGCACCGCGCCGACGTCGAGCGGCAAGTGGAGCGGTCCGCTCCCCGGCGTCCCCGTGAGCGGCCCGCAACCCGGCCTCGCGGAGTGGACGGTCCTCGTCTACGCCGTGGCCGACAACGACCTCGAGGGCCCGATCCTCGACGACCTCGACGAGATGGAGCGCATCGGCTCCGTGCAGGGCGTCAACGTCGTCATGGAGATCGACCGCTGGCGCCCGCACCCCGCCTCGCCGGCCGCGAGCCGAGACGACAAGACCAACGGCGACTGGGACGAGGCGCGTCGCTACTTCATCACGCGCGACGACGGCTCGACCACCATCCACTCACTCCTGCTCGACAACCTCGGTGAGATCGACATGTCTCACCCGAAGGAGCTCCACGACTTCCTCGTGTGGGGCATCAAGAAGTTCCCCGCCAAGCGCTACGCGCTGATCATGGAGGACCACGGCTCCGGGTGGAAGGGCGGCTTCGTCGACGAGAAGGCCCCGCCCGAGCCGCAGCCGATCATGATGTCGCTGACCGAGATGCAGAGCGCGCTCGCCAGCGGCGTGAAGGACGCCGGCATCGCCAAGCTCGATCTCTTCGCCACCGACGCGTGCCTCATGTCCACGCTCGAGGTGGCCGACGCGATCGCGCCCTCGGTGAAGTACTGGGTCGCGAGCGAGGAGCTGCAGCCGGGGCCCGGCTACGAATACACGCTGGCGATCGGCGCCCTCGCGCAGAACCCGAAGATGGACGGCGCCGGCCTGGGCAAGGCGTTCGTCAACGCGATGCGCGTCGGCTACGGCAAGGGCAGCCAGGCGCACGACCCGACGGTCACGAGCGCGCTCTTCGACATGGGCAAGATCGGCGCGGTGCGCGTCGCGGTCGACAACTTCGCCAAGATCATGGCGAAGGACCTCGAGTCCAACAAGATCCCCATGGGCATGGCGAGCGAGGTGGTCGACACGTTCGGCCCCCGCACCGATCCGATCAGCGGCCCGAAGGACGGCTTCGCCGACCTCGTGCAGGTCGCCGCCGTCGTCCGCGACACCTCGTCGAAGGCGGACGCGAAGGCGTCGGCCACCGCGGTCATCGCCGCGCTCGACGCCTCGCGCCTCGACAAGCACAACGGCGACGACCGCACCCACGCGCGCGGGATGTCGATCTGGCTCCCGCCGCCCGAGGTCGTGTCCAAGGGCCTCCCACACTACCGCAAGACGCCCTTCGGCAAGGTCTCGCCGTGGGCCGATCTCCTGCAGATGTACGGCAACGCGTTCGCCGTCTCCACGGCGCCGAAGGTCACCAACATCACCGTCGGCAAGAACGCGGGCAACCCGTTCGGCGGCGAGCGCCCGGTCTCCGCCGACATCGACGGCGAGGTCCGCAACGCGGTCGTCGTGATCTCGCAGGACTTCCTCGGCACCAAGGTGCCGGTCGAGATCTTCGGCGTCACCGATCCCTCGCTCTACAAGAAGATCCCCGAGGGCCCCGGCGTCACCGCGTGGAAGAAGGGCAAGAACACGGTCTCGGCCAAGTGGACGCCCATGTACGCCACGCTGCAGGGCAAGGGGGGCATGGAGTTCCCGCTCGTCGTCAACCGCGCGCGCGTCGACGCCACGTCGTTCGACGCCGACGTCGGGTTGCGCGTGATCGGCGGCCCCGAGGAGACGGTGATGCTCCGCTTCTCGATGCCCAAGGGCTCGAGCGGCTACGCCGGGAGCAAGCTGCTCTCCGGCTACTTCATCGACCAGGTGCAGGGCCAGACGTTCTACACGCCGTTCTCCCCGGCCAAGCTGCCTCCCGGCAAGGTCGCCTTCGAGCCGCGCTTCTCGCTCATCGATCCGAGCGGCAAGTCCTCGCAGATCAAGGTGCCGCTCATCCAGGTCAAGTGGGACAAGCTCGACGACCTCAAGGTCGTGCAGCGCCCGATGCTCCCCGGCAAATACGACATCACCGTCATCGCCGAGGACTTCAACGGCCACGTCGGCGTGGGGAAGTCGTCGACGACGATCCCCTAGCTGTAGAGCGCTTTCCGCTCGCGATAGGCGCGCGCGTCGTCAGCGCGCGCCTACCGGTGCGAGGGGTGCGATCACCGAGGCGCTCGCTGACGCGCGCGCCTATGGGTCGACGGTCGACGGGCAGTACAGCCCCCGCGCGGCGGTCGACCTGACCGACGTCATGGGACTCTCCGCGGTCCGCATGTACATAGTGCGTAGTAGCACTCGCTACTATTAAAGGAGAAAACCCCATGTCGCACACCACTGCTCACGCCGAGAAGCCGCGCTCCCGCACGCCCCTGTTCCGCGCCATCCGCCGCATGGCCGACGCGATCGAGGAGGTCGTCGACGACGTCATCGAGCGCGGGGAGGGCGCAGAGCGCGACACGCGCACCCTCGTCCGGAACCTGGTTCGCGAGCGCGAGCTCGAGGACAAGAAGCACGAGGACGCGAAGAAGTAGGACGCTTGGCGATGAGCGCCGCGACGGTCCCCGGCCGCGTCTGCGAGATCGTCGCGGCGCTCCTCCCCTTCGCTCGCACCACGGCGCGGGCACGACTCGCCACCTTCGGCGTCGTGCACAAGCGCGAGGACCCGACCGCGTCGGACGCCGACCTGCTGCGCGCCGGGTTGGAGCGCCTCGGGCCGGTCTTCGTCAAGCTCGGCCAGCTGCTGTCCACCCGGCCCGACCTCGTGTCCTCGCAGACGATGTCGTCGCTCCAGCGCTTGCAGAGCCACGCGACGCCGATGACCCGACCCGAGGTCGATGCGGCGCTCGCCGAGCACGCGCGCGAGCTCGGACGCGAGGTGTTCGAATCCGTGGAGCGCGTGCCGCTCGCCTGCGCGTCCCTCGCGCAGGTGCACCGCGCGGTGCTTCGCGACGGCCGCCACGTCGCAGTCAAGATCCGGCGGCCCGGGGTCGTCCAGAGCGTCGAGCTCGATGTCGCGGTGCTCGAGGTGTTGGCACGTCAGGCGGAGCGCGTCATCGACGCGGACGTCTACGACCTACGCACGACCGTGGAGGAGCTCGCGGGGACGCTCCGCGAGGAGATCGATCTCCGCTGCGAAGCAGAGAACCTCATCGTCTTCGGCCGCAACCTCGCGCGCTGGGCGCCGCGACTCCGCGTCCCCACGGTGTTCGAGGACCTGACCACCTCGTCGATGCTGGTGATGGAGCTCGTCGAGGGGCGCCCTCTCGGGGACGGCGGCGCCGCGCGCATTCCCCATCACCTGCGCGGCGAGCTCGCCCGGATCCTCGCGCACGCGTACTTCCAGATGTTCTTCGTCGATGGAACCTTCCACGCCGATCCCCACCCGGGGAACCTGCTGGTCGAAGAGGACGGTTCGCTCGTCATGCTCGACTTCGGCATGGTCGGCCGAATCGAGCGTCAGGTCTCGGACAACCTCGTGCGGGTGCTGCTCAACTTTCAGCTCAAGGACAGTCATGGCGTCGCCCATGCGTTCCTCGACATCGGAAAGCCGACGTCCCACGCAGACGAGATCGGGTGGATCATGGACGTCCGGCGGCTGCTGCCGAAGTACCACGGCATGCGCCTCGAGCGGCTCAACGTGGGGACGCTGCTCGTCGATCTGCTGCGTAACGCGACGAAGCACGGCATCCAGGCCCCGCCGATCGTTGCGCTCGTTTGCAAGAGCCTCGCGAACATGGACGGCTCGGCCCGCCTCATCGATCCGAACATCGACGTGGTCGGGACGTTCGGTAGCTTCCTGCCGACCCTGCTCGAGGCACACGCGCGACGGGTCGCGTCGATCGAGGACGCGGCGAAGGTCGCGCTCGACGTGTACATCGGCGCCCAGCGGATCCCGTTCCAGCTCGCGACCATCCTCGAGAAGGCGGCGACCGGCCGACTGCGTTTTGTCGTCGATTCGCTGCCGGGCCGTTGACCGCGGCGGGAAACACGCCAATGTCCGAGATCGTGACGGCGCCCGAGGATCTCCTCAAGATCAGCGAGCTCGCGCGCAGGAGCGGCGTGTCCGTGGGGACGATCCGGTTCTACATCCGCGAGGGGCTGTTGCCTCGCCCCACGATGAAGACCTCCCGCAACATGGCGTACTACGACGCCTCCTTCGTCCCGCGCATTCGCCTCGTCCGCCGTTTGCAGGAGGAGCGGCGGCTCCCGCTGTCGATGATTCGATCGATCGTCTCGGGCGGATCCGTGGAGCACGACGCGGTGCCGAGCCTCGTCGAGCTCGAGGCGAAGGCGGCCAAGGCACTCGACGCCGAGGAGCAGGGCGATGCGATCACCGAGCGCGCGCTCGTCGAGCGCACGGGGATCACGCGAGAAGATCTCGACGAGCTGCGCGCCCTCGAGCTCACCTCCCCGGGGGGCGGCCCGCGGTCGCCTCTTTACGCGCCGATCGACGTTGCCATCGTCGAAGCCGTCGCGCGAGCGCGTGCGCTCGGCCTGTCGCGTACGCTCTTTCCGACGAGCGATCTCGGGGTGTACCTCCGTGCGGTCCGCGGGCTCGTCGCCGAGGAGGTCTCGCTGTTTGCGGAACGCACGCGGGGTCGAGAGCTGCCCCTGCCCCCCGACCGCCTCCTCGAGGCCGTGGTCAACCTGATGGGAGAGCTGATCCGCCACCTTCGCAGGAAGCTGATCGTCGAGCTCATGTCCGGGATCGGCGACCGGCCACCCAAGAAGCGCGCGTCGAAGCCGCGCTCGCCTCGGGCGCGCTCGCCATCGCGTCCGCGGGGGTGAGCAGTCCGAGCGCGTGGGCCGCGCGCAGGGCGACGATTCGTAGGTGTCCGTCGAGCAATTCGCCGCGCGCCGCGGCGAGCTCCGCGAGCGGGATCCACGTGAGCGCCGTCCCCGCGTCGCGCACGACCTCGATGGCGAGGGGGTGAACGACCTCGGGCGAGAGCCCCGGCGACGGGTGGTAGCGCCCGCCCAGCTCGGTGACGGCCCCGAGCTGCACGCCGAGATCGTCCTGCAAACGCTCGGTGACGAACGCGCGTGCGCGCAGTACGTCGCGCGTGTCGAGCGGCAGCCTCCACGCCGGCGCGACGAGCAGCTGGCTGTTGCCGAGGAAGCACTGCGCAGCAGGGAGGTCGTCGTCGATGACGCCGAGGTGGGCGACTCCATCGCGCCTCGTCACGAGCGCGCAGGCGATCGTGACGAGACCGCGGGTGCGCGGCAGCACGTATTCGAGCGGCGCCGAGGCGACGACCACGCCGTCGGCGTCGAGCTCCTCGAACGTACGACAGCGCACCTCGAGGAACCGGGCCGGCGCGTCGACCCGCGCGAACACCCGTCGGCGCGGACGCGCCGCGATCGAGCGGAGGGTCGAGACGTGCGCGATCGCGCCCTCGCCGATCGCGAGCGGCTCCCCGATCCACGGACCCGGGCCGCGGCCTCGACCGAGGAGCAACTCGTAGACGTTCAGCTCGAGCCGTGCGTCGGGAAGGCCGCCGACCTGGGCGGCGCGGAGCACCTGCTCGGCCTCGATCGCGCGCACGCGTCCAGAGGTGCTGAACCCGGAGACGTTGGGCACGCTCTCGCGCACCAGCACCGGATCGATTTCCACGAGCACCGAGCGCACCTCCTCCTGGGTGCCGCCCGGCGAGGGGTAGTAGGTCGCACCGGAGAAGAAGCCGCGTAGTCGCTCGCCCTCGATCGCCGCGTGATCGCGGAGCATGCGCTCGACCGTCTCGCCGAGGCTGCGGTCGGTCTGGAGCACGTTGAGCGGCTCGGTCACGTAGTGAGGCGAGCGTGCGCCGTCGATCGAGGGCGGGGCGCTCGCGAGAATCGCACGCGGATAGCTCATGCGCGCGAGCACGAAGAGCGCGCCGTCGGTCTCGAAGAACGGTACGACGTCAATCGTGACGTTGGGGCGTCGCACCAGATCGCGCACGCTGCCGTCTCGGCGATCGCGGAACGCGGTCAGCTCGAGGAACCCGAGCGCAGGGTGTGGGCCGGCGTCGCGGAAGCGAACCCCCTCGCCGTGCTCCACCTTCTCGCCGACCACCAGCGTGTTGGTGGCCGGCCAGGGGACGGCCTGACCGTCGGGCGTCGAGATCCGGACCCTGCCCTCGAACCGGTGCTGCACGATCCACGGGTTGACGATCGGCGTCGACGCGAGCACGCGCATGCCGAGCGAGGCGAGGCACGCCTCGAATTCTGCCTGCGTGAAGTACGCGTACTCCTCCTTGGCCTCGCTCTCCCAGTCTGTGCGGTAGTCCTTCCGGAGGAGGAACTCGGTCGCGTGACGCAGCGAGAGGCGCGCGCTCGTCGGGGAGAGCCAGTCGATGGGGAACCCGGGCGCCGGGTGCAGCGCGCGGAACTCGCGCGAGAAACGGCGCAGCAGCGCGGCGGTCGAGCAGCGACGAGGATCCTCGGACTCGTCGCCGTCGTCGTCGGGGACCGAGAGCGTCACCGTGAGGTCGTCGGGCGCGACGAAGTCGCGGACGATCAACGTGCCGTGCACGCGCAGCGCGCGGGCCTGCACTGCGAGCGCGTGAGCCGCGCGCTCGTACTCGTAGCCAGAGAACGACGTGACGTGGTGGAGCACCGACGAGTTGAGGATGCCGTCGAGCGAGCTCTTCGGGAACACGTCCTCGGCGATGTCGCCGGACACGAAGCTCAGGTTGGGCAAGCGGTACTTCTCGCGCGCGAGCTCGACCACGCTCGGATCGAGGTCGACCCCGACCACCTCGAGGGCCGGGTGCAGCTGCGCGAGCGCGTGGCTGCCCGAGCCCGAGCCCATGCCCATGTCGGCGACGCGGCCGACGCACAGCAGGTGCGCCGCGGTGAGCGCGATCTTCTGGCGCATCGAGCCGTCCATGCCGGCGAGGTAGCGCTCGTAGGCCTCGCGGGCGCCGCGGTGCTGACGACCGTCGAAGTCCGTGGTGGTACGGCGCTGTTCCGACACGGCCGCACCGTAACCTGTCGCGTCAGCGATCGCGATCCGCGCCTCGCGGACCACGAGCCCCGGCTACGCCGCCCACACCTCCGGGGCGATCGCGTCGAACAGCGCGCGCGCGCGCTCGGGGGTGGGGAAGCCGGCCAGCTCGATCGCCTCCGGGCACACCGGCGTGCTCATGTCGTGACGCAGCGTCGCCACGGCGTGGGCGACGGCCGCGTCGATGCGGGTGCGGGCCTCGCCGTCGAGCTTGCTCAGGGCCCACTTCGCGACCTCCCACGAGAGCTGGGCGTGGCGGGTCTCGTCCTGTGCGATGCCGCGCATCACCTTGGAGATCTGCGGGTCGCGCGCGGCGTGCGCTTGATAGGTGGCGACCAGGGCGCCGAACGTCTCGCGCACGCAGCCCTCGGTCGCGTTCTCGAGCGCGATCGCCTCGAGCTCGCGGATCGCGAGCTCCTGAAACGCGACCGGCTCTGGACAGCCGCCGAAGCGGCGGGCGAGCCGCGCGACCGCGTGCGCGTGGCGGACCTCGTCGCGCGCGGAGCGGCGGGCCGCGGCGATCAGCTTGCGCGGCGCCCTGTGCGCGCGGAGCTCGCGCGCGAGCCGCTCGAACGCCGGCACCGCCGCCGCCTCGAGGTGCGCCATGCGGGCGAAGAACTCGCCGAGATCGCGGCCCTCGGCGCAGGGCTCCTCGAACCCCTCGGGGCGGCGGCCGACCACGCAGTTCGGGTTGCTCCTCTTCAGCGTCTCTGTCTCGCTGACGGCGATCGAGCCGTCGCGGCCGACGCGGACGACGTGGAGCTCGACGTCGTCGTTCTTGCCGCAGCCGCTGCCGGTGCGGGTGAGCACCTCGAACGACCCGTCCGGCAGGCTGCGGACGTTGTTGCCGCCGCACTCGATGCGATGCGCGGTGCTCTCGTGGAGCAGGAGCGCGGCCTCGTCGGCGGTGTCGATCACACCGAGGAGCGACTTGAGCTCGGCGATCGTGGTGACCGCGCGGACCTCCTCGCCGCTCGTTGTGGCGAGGTAGTGGCGGCCGCCGATGTCGCCGCGCGAGATGAACCAACCGATGTCGTCGCGGTGGAGCGCCTCGACGGCCTTCTGACACGCGACCTTGTCCTTCGCGGTGCCGCACAGGGTGCCGAAGGTGTCGAGGACCTGCGGAGGCGTGGAGAACGCGTCGCGCAGCTCGGCGCCGTCGATCGCGATCGCGGGCTTGATGCCGGACAACGGCTTCACCAGCGAGCCCTCGCAGACGTCGGCGGTGAACTTGGCGCGGTCGATCGTGGTGCCGCCGACGCAGCCGCTCGCGAGGGTGGCGAGCACGACGGAGCGAAAGAGATAAGGAAGCCGGGACATCGCCGGCTCCTTCAGCAATCATCGTTCCAGCGTGATTTTCCCGAGCAATTCACCGGACTGTGAACGACGGTCGTGCGCCGACCCGGGCCAATTGCCGCGCGGGGCTCAGAGGAACTCGCACAGATACGCGGCCGGCGCGGCGGCGCGCACGTCGAAGCCGGAGCTCGCCGGGACCTCGAACGAGGTGCCCGCCGGGTAGCGGTGGAAGTCCGCGGTGCCGTCGACGCGGATCGAGAGCTCGCCGCTCACGACCGTCATCCGCTCGGCCGCGCCGGTGCCGAAGTGGTACTCGCCGGCGTCGATCACGCCGGCGGTGTGCTTGCGACCGTTGCGCTCGAAACCGACGCTCTGAACCCTGCCCTCGAAGTACGAGTTGTGCGTGAGCATCGCGCCAGTCTACGCGGTCGGGTCGTTGATCCGACCGAGGAAGAGGATCGCCCCCGTCCTTCCGTCGCGGATGAAGAACGCGAACGGGCGATCGACGGTGAACGTCTTGCGGACCTCCACCGCGGCACCCTCGGTGGTGATGACCACGGCCGTGGACGCGGCGGCCTCGGTTCCCTCTTCGTTGACGTCGACGTAGGCCTTGTGGATCACCTTCGAGATCCACAGCGGCATGGTGTCGTTGATGCCCTTGAAGTTCGCCTTCGCGCCGTCGAACGCGTCGGGCATGCCCATCGCCCTCAGCGTGTCGCCGAGCGAGAGCTGCTGGGTGGTCTTGAAGCGCGGCAGGGCGACGTCGACCTTGGCGTGGCCGAGCGACGCGACCCACGCGTCGAGCTTCGGATCGGCCTCGAGCTTCGCCAGCCCGTCCTTGTCCTTCGGCAGGACGACGATCATCGAGAGCCTCCGGTCGGGATCCTTCGAGAGGTACGGCAGCTCGGCGATCGTCGCGTCCTTGGTCTCGCCGTAGCGCGCGTTGAGCGTGGCGTGCATCGTCGGGACCTTCTTCGAGCCGCCCGGCGTCGCGAACGGCTCGTCCCTCGTCGCGCTCTTGTCGAACGCCGTCGCCCACTTCCCCTTGAACCAGATCGCGTTGGTGAGGACGAGGCGCGTGTCGCCGGTGATCACCCCCGGGGCGAGGAGATCTTTGATCTTGTCGTTGGTGTGCGACGCGACCCAGTTGTTGATCGTGACGCGCGACGGGTCGGGCGCCTTGTTGAAGTCGAGCAGCTCGACGCCGGCTCCGTAGTGGTCCTTCGTCGTCTTCTGGAAGTCTGCGCCGAGCGCCATGCCCTTCTGCGACCACAGTCGATTGGCGATCGCGAGCTGGGGCGAGTCCGGGCTCGCCGAGCCGAGGCTCGCGAGCAGCCCGCCCTGCGCGGCGTGCAGATCGCTCGCGGGGACCGCGTCGAAGTGGAAGACCTTGGCGATTTGCTTCGCGGTGTCTCCCCGCGCGCCGGCGTGGGTCATCGCGAGCGCCGCCGAGATGCTCGCGGGCGAGAAGAAGAGGTTGCCCTTCTCGATGCGGAGACGCTGCCAGAGATCTTGCGCGAACGCGGTGTTACCGGTGACGGCGGCGGCGGGAACGGGTTTCTTCGGCTCGCCGGCGGACGCGTGGGCGGCGAAGACGGAGACGGCGGCAAGTGCAACGAGGGAGCGCTTCACGGGATTCCTCCTGGCGGGGTGAGACCTCACCTCTTCGTACGCACCGGGGGAGGAAAGGATCCATGTCCGGGTTCGGTATAGTGGCGGGGATGCGTTGGTTCGGGCTTGCGGCGGTTTTGGGGTGTGCGGCTGCGGTTGCGCCCGGGCCTGCGGCTGCGCCCGGGCCTGCGTCTGCGCCTGCGCCTGCGTCTGCGTCTGCGTCTGCGTCTGCGTCTGCGTCTGCGTCTGCGTCTGCGTCTGCGTCTGCGTCTGCGTCTGCGTCTGCGCCTGCGTCTGCGTCTGCGTCTGCGTCTGCGTCTGCGCCCGACTTGACCATCGCGCCCTGGGCGCCGACGGGCGCCGTGACCGCCACCTTCGAGAGCGACAAGGCCGTCGTGGCGCACGGGGTCTCGTTGGTCGTTACGCGGATTTCGCACAAACAAATGGTGAGCGGGCCGGTGGTCGGGATTTGGGAGTGGGAGCTCCGCAAGGGCTCCGCGAGGGTGGAGGGCCGGTATACCGGGGGAGCGCTGCTCGCGGAGACGGCGGGGTTCGGTGTGCTCGCGTTCCTCGATGGCCCGAGGGTCACGCTCGTTCCGTGGAAGCAGCAGCCGTTCACCGAAGCCGAGGCGATGGCGTTCGCCGAGGCCGAGCGCGTCCGTCGCAACCTCGTGGGCAAGGACTCCGGGTCCGGGTACTACGTCGAGGGCTCCGTGCTCCGCGCGTCGTGGCCGCTCGACGGAAAGACCCTGCGGATGGCGATCGGCATGCACAGCCGGCGCGTGCTCGACATTCGCATCGAGGCCAGCAAGAAGTCCCCCTGAGCGCGGCTACATATACGTCCGGCAGTTGCCGAATTCGCAGCGAACCTTCGCGGCGCCGTCCGCGGGGATGAGGCTGCCGTCCTCCGCCGCGAGCGGCTTCGGGAGGCAGTCGCACAGCGGGAGCTCCTTCTGGCGCGCGCGCTCGCAGGTGCCGAACGCCGCGGCGAGGTCCTTGTGCACGCCGACCGCGAGCATCGTGCCGCAGCAGTCGGTCTGGCGCACGCTCTGCGAACAGTCGGCGTCGCTGCCGCAGGCCTTCAGCGAGAGCGGCATCTGGCCCTTGTCGTCGACGCAGGCGAGCGGCGCGGTGTCGGCGGGCGCGCTGTCGGAGACGGCCGTGTCGCTCGCTCCGGTGTCGCTCGCGGCGTCGGTCGTGGGCGCGTCGACCTTGCCGCCACAGGCCGCGAGGAGGGGGATGAGAACGAGGGACAGCCTTCGCATGTCCCTATCGTGCCAGACAGCGCGACGGTTGGGGGCGGGAGCTCCTAGCCGACGTAGCCCTCTTCGCCGTGCAGCGCGGTGTCGAGGCCCTCGCGCTCGTCGGGCTCGCTCACGCGGATGGTGGTCACGAGGCCGACGACCTTCCAGATGAGGAACGTCATGACGACCGCGTACGCGCCCGCTGCGACCACGCCGATCGCCTGCACGCCGAGCTGCTTGAGGTTGCCGAACAGCGCGCCGTTGTTGCCGGCGTCGTTGAGCGCCTTCTGCGCGAAGACGCCGGTGAGGAGCGCGCCGAGCAAGCCGCCGACGCCGTGGACGCCGAACACGTCGAGCGCGTCGTCGTACTGGAAGCGGTTCTTCACCACCACCGCGACGTAGCAGATCACGCCGGCGAGCAGCCCGATCACGATCGCGGCCCACGGCGCGACGAAGCCCGCGCCGGGCGTGATCGCGACGAGCCCCGCGACGATCCCGGAGGCCGCACCGAGCGCCGACGGCTTGCCGCGGTGCTTGGCCTCGGCGAGCAGCCAGCCGAGCGCACCGGCCGACGCGCCCACGTGGGTGGTGACGAGCGCGAGCGCCGTCGGGTGGCCGGCGACCAGCGCGCTGCCCGCGTTGAAGCCGAACCAGCCGAACCACAGGAGGCCTGCGCCGGTGAGCGTCATCGTCAGGTTGTGCGGGATGAAGTTCGGTCCCGGCCAGCCGAGCCGCCTGCCGATCATGTACGCGCAGACCAGCGCCGAGAGCCCCGCGGTGAGGTGCACGACGGTGCCGCCGGCGTAGTCGAGCGCGCCCATCTTCAGGAGCCAGCCGCCCTCGGCCCACACCCAGTGCGCGACCGGGTCGTAGACCAGGGTCGACCACAGGAGGATGAACAGCGTGTACGCGCCGAAGCGCATGCGCTCCGCGAACGCGCCGCTGATCAGCGCCGGCGTGATCCCGGCGAACATCATCTGGAACGCCATGAACGTAAGGTGGGGAACGGTCCCCTTCTGGGATCCGGCGACGCCCTTGAGCATCACGAAGTCGAAGCCACCGATCAGCCCGCCCTTCGAGGTGCCGAAGGAGAGCGAGTAGCCGATCATCACCCACTGCACGCTGATCAGCGCCAAGCTGAACAGCGAGTGGACGAACACCGAGAGCACGTTCTTCTTGCGGACCATACCGCCGTAGAAGAGCGCGAGGCCGGGGGTCATCAGGCAGACCAGAGCGATCGAGATCAGCAGCCAGGCAGTGTCGCCACTGTCCAGCTTCGGCGCGGCTTCGGGCATGGCGCGGCATCCTCGCGTGGGCGGGTTACGCACGGGTTACGGGGAGCCGCGGCGAACTTCCGGGCCGCTGAGATTTCCGCTAGTTTGTCAGTCCCATCGTGCTCGACCGACGCGACCTCTCCGGGACGACGATTGCCGGGCGCTATCGCGTCCAGCGCTGTCTCGGCTCGGGCGGCATGGGCGCGGTGTGGCTCGTCCAGCACCTGGAGTCGCTCCAGCTCTACGCGCTCAAGACGCTGCACGCGCAGGTCGCCAACGATCGCCTCGCGGTCGAGCGCTTCCTCCGCGAGGCGCGCGCCGCGGCGGCGCTCCGCAGCAAGCACGTCGTCAAGGTCGTCGACGCACAGATGAACCACGTCGACGAGAAGTCGCACGAGCTCATGCCGTTCCTGGTGATGGAGCTGCTCGAGGGCGCCAACCTCGAAGAGCTGATCGCCGCGCAAGAACGCCTCTCCGCCGACGAGACGATCTGGGTGCTCCGCGGGGTGGCCAAGGCGCTCGACGTCGCGCACCAGAAGGGCATCGTCCACCGCGACCTCAAGCCCGAGAACGTCTTCATCGCGCTCGACGACGAGGGCGAGCCGGTCCCCAAGGTGTGCGACTTCGGCATCGCCAAGCTCGCGGGCGACGCCGCGATCGGCTTGATGAGCACCGGCGCGCTCGGCACCCAGACGGGCATCACCGTCGGCACGCCGATGTATATGTCGCCCGAGCAAGCGCGCTCCACCACCGAGGTCGGCGTCGAGAGCGACCAGTGGGCCGTCGGCCTCATCGCGTTCAAGCTGCTCACCGGCCGCGAATACTTCTCGACCGCGCGCTCCACGACCGAGCTGCTCCTGAAGATCGTCAACGATCCGCTCGAGCCGCCGACCACGCGCCTCTCCACGCTGCCGCCCGCGTTCGACGCGTGGTTCTTCAAATCGTGCGCGCGCGATCCGAAGGAGCGGTGGGCGTCGGCCGGCGAGCAGATCGCCGCGCTCACCGAGGTCCTCGGCGTCACCACCCCGCGCGCGCCGACGCTCCCCAAATCGGACCGCGTCATCGCCACCGCCGAGACGGTGTCGGTCGAGTCGCTCGCCCCCGAGGCGCGCCACGCCACCACGGCGGCGCCTGCGTCGCGCACGATGTCCGAGCCGCTGACCGCGACCCCGGTCCGCAAGACCTCACGTGCGCCGCTGCTCGCCGCGCTCGCGGTGCTCGCGGTGTTCGCGGGCGGCGGAGTCATCATGCTCTTCGCGCGCGCCAAGCCGCCGAGCGTCGAGAGCCCCGTCGACAAGCCGCTCGCCGTGAAGCCGACCGTCGACAAGTCCGCCGCCGAGAAGCCCACCGTGGCCCCGCCGCCCACGCCGGCCACCGCCGACCCGCCGGTCGCGAGCGCGAGCGTCAAGCCCGCGGTCACCGCGCCGCACCCCACGGCGGTAGTTACTTCCACCGCCAAATCGGGCAAGGTTGCGCCCGTGCCAACGGCCACCGCCACCGCCACCGCCACCACCGCCAAACCGGCCGCCCAGAAGCTCCCGAAAGGGGCGGCGTGCGCGCGGTCGAGCGAATGCGCGAGCGGCTACTGCGTCTCGGAGGAGTGTCAGTGAGCCGCGGCTCGCGCGCGCTCGCCGCCGCGCTGGTCTCCGTCCTGTCGGTCACCGCGTTCACGCCGGTCCTCTTCGCGGACGCGTACGACGCCGCCATCGCGCGCGCGATCGCCGCGAAGGAGAAGGCCGTCGACAGCAACGACCCCGCGCAGTGGGAAGAGGCGCTCCGCCTCTTCACCGAGGCCGACGCGATCAGGGCCACCAAGGACTCGAAATACGAGCTCGCCTCCGCGGCCGTGCGCCTCAAAGAGGACGACATCGCCTTCGAGGCGTTCGAGGCGGCGATCGCGCTCGGCATCGCGGGCAAGGCCAAGGAGAAGGCGCAGGTCTTCCTCAAGGCCCACGAGGGGCTGGTGGGGCGGCTCGACGTCAAGGGCCCTGCCGGCGCCGAGCTGTTCGTCGGCGCGCGTCGGCGCGGCACGCTGCCGCGTCCGACCCTCGTCGTCTTCGCGGGCGCGGCCAAGGTGCGCGCGACGCACAACGGTCAGACCGTCGAGCAGGTGGTCACGATCAAAGAGGGGGCGACCGCGTCGGTCGACCTCGGCCCCGCGTTCGTCACCAAGCCCGCTGCTCCCGCGAGCGCCTCCGCGGCGCCGAGCGCCGCGCCCACGGCGAAAGAAGAGGGCTCGCCCACCGTCCCGCTCTCCGACACCGGCGGCGCCGCGCGCACGCTCGGTTGGTCGTTGGTGGTCGGCGGCGGCATCGTCACCATCGCCGGCGGCGCCGGGCTCATCGTCTCCACCCGCGGCATCAGCGATGGCCGCGCGAGCCTCGACAGCCACTGCATCACCCGCCGCACCGACGATCCCGATCAGTGCTTCCTCCCGCGCGACGGGCTCAAGACCGAGGCGCAGCAGGACAACAACAACATCCGCACCTGGAAGGCGGTCCGCACCGCCGCGCTGGTGACCGGCGGCGTCGGCATCATGATCATGAGCGTCGGCATCGTCCGCTTGCTCACCGCGCCCACGCCCCCGCGCGCGAGCGCCTGGGTCCCCCGCGTCGACGTCGGCGTCGGCTACGTCGGCCTCAGCGGCGTGTTCTGACGGGCGGCACCACTCACGGTACTGGGCGCGTGAACGTGTCGCGGGCGGCGCCCTTGTCGTCGTAGGTGACGCCGGAGAGCTCGCCGGGCTTCACGGTGATCACGGTGGCGTCCCAGAACGCCCCGGCCGCCTTCCGGTTCGCGCACTCGGGCCGGTCCTTGTTCTCGTTGACGTTGCCGAGGCCGCCGCCGCCGCCGGCCGACGTGACCCAGGTGATGTCGTCCATCTCGAACCGCTCGTAGCCGTGCATGTGGCCGGCCACGATCAGCTTCACGTGGGTGCGCTGGAACAGCGGGAGGTAGCGCGCGCGTAGCGTGGAGTTCTGCGACTTGTCGCCGCAGGTCACGAAGGGGCGATGCATGTAGAGCACCGAGAACCGGTAGCCGGGTTGCTTGCTCGCGTCGTCGAGCTTCTCCTGCAACCACACGCCCTGCGCGGTCTTGTCCTCGAGATCGATCTCGGTGTCGAGCGCGAAGAACCACACGCCGCCGGAGTGAAACCGGTAGTAGTCGCTGTTGCCGTCGAAGCCGGGCTTGCCGAAGAAGCGCTCGACGTACTCCTCGCGCTCCCTGGGCTGCTCGGTCTCGTGGTTGCCGATCGACGGGTAGAACGCGCCGGTGCGGAGCATCGGGCGCATCTTGTCCATCCAGTAGGTGTACGACTCGAGACCCGACGCGTAGTACTGGATGTCGCCCTGGTGGATCGTGAAGTCGGGCCGGTCCCCGTAGGTCGTGTCGAGGAGCTTCTCGATCGAGCCGAAGCCGGGGTTGGTGTCGCCGATGATCGCGAACTTGAAGGTGTCGCCGCTGGCCCGCGCGGTGCAGAAGCGCCCTTTCGCCGTCGGGTCGGGGGCGAGCTCGTAGGTGAAGCAGGTCGCGGGCGGGAGCGCGGTGAGCGCGACCTCGTGCATGAAGTAGGTGCCGGCCGGGTCGATCGCGCCGGGGCGGAGCGGCACCAGGTTGGTGGTGGTGACGATCGCCTCGCGCACGGCGCTCGGGACCGTCTTCTTCTCGCCGCCGGCTTCGGGGGCGAGCACGATCGCGCCCCCACCCGACCGGCACGACTCCCAGCGGATCTTGGCGCTCGTCCCGTCGACGGCGACGACCCACGGCCCCTTGCTCACGGCCAGCTCGCACTTGGGGAGCGTGTCCTCGTCTTCACTGGTTTCACCCTCGGCGTCGCGGGGCGCGACGCTCTGATCCCTGGAGCTGCAGCCGAGGACGAGGAGGGCGAAGAGCAGAGGGCGCACAGCCAGAGCCTACAGTACGCTCGGCGCGATGGCCCTCGACCTCCTCATTCGCGGCGGAACAATCGTAGACGGCACCGGCGGACCGGCGCATCGCGCGGACGTCGGCGTGCGAGACGGCGTCATCGTCGCGCTCGGCGAGATCGACGACACCGCAGCGCGCACGATCGACGCAAGCGGCGCGCACGTGACGCCCGGCTTCATCGACATCCACTGCCACTACGACGGCCAGGTGTCGTGGGACGCCGATCTGCTCCCCTCGTCCAACCACGGCGTCACCACGGTGGTCATGGGCAACTGTGGCGTGGGCTTCGCGCCGGTGCGCCCGTCGGATCGCGACGCGCTCATCAAGCTGATGGAGGGCGTCGAGGACATCCCCGGCTCCGCGCTGGCCGAGGGCCTGACGTGGGACTGGGAGACCTTCCCCGAGTACATGGACGCGCTCGACAAGCGACCGCACGCGATCGATTTCGCGGTGCAGATCCCCCACGACGCCGTGCGGGTCAACGTCATGGGCGCGCGCGCGATCGCGAGCGAGCCGGCCAACGAGGCGGACATCGAGAACATGCGCCGGGTCGTGCGGGCCGCGCTCGAAGCGGGCGCGATCGGCTTCTCGACCGGCCGGAGCGACAACCACAAATCGGCCACCGGCGCCGACACCCCCGCGTTCGAGGCGTCCGCGGCCGAGCTCGCCGGCATCGCCCGCGCGTTCGACGGGCTCGGGCACGGCGTACTCCAGGCCGTGAGCGACTTCGACATGGCGAAGTCCGACGACCGGTTCGATCCCGAGTTCGACGTGCTCGAGGCGATGGCGAAGGCGGCGGGCGGTCACCCGCTCTCGATCTCGACCATGCAGCGCGACATGTCGCCGCTGCAGTGGCAGCGCATCCTCGAGCGCATCGCGCGGGCCAACGCGGCCGGCATCCCCATGCGCGCGCAGGTCGGCGTCCGTGCGATCGGCATCCTGCTCGGCTTCGAGGCGACGTTCCATCCGTTCATGGGCTTCCCGAGCTACAAGGCGATCGCGCACCTCCCGCTCGAAGCGCGCGTCGCAAAGATGCGCGACCCCGAGTTCAAGCGCCGCCTGCTCAGCGAGAAGACCGACAAGGTCGCCGGTGACGGGAGCCCGATCCCCCCGCTCGCCGACCAGCTGCTCGCGCGCATGGAGATGGTGGCCCTGCGGCTCTTCCGGCTCGGCGAGCGCCCCGACTACGAGCCCTCGATGGAGGCGTCGCTCTACGCCGAGGCGCAGGCGCGCGGAGTCCCCGCGCTCGAGGCGGTCTACGACGCCCTGCTCGCCGACGACGGCCACGAGCTCTTGTATTTCCCGCTCTACAACTACACCGAGATGTCGCTCGACAACGTCCGCAAGATGATGGACGACCCGAACGCGCTCCTCGGCCTGAGCGACGGCGGCGCGCACGTCGGCACCGTGTGCGACGGGAGCTACTCCACGTTCTTCCTCTCGCACTGGGTCCGCGATCGCGCGCGCGACCGCCTGCCGCTCGAGCGCGCGGTGCACATGCTGAGCAACGCCAACGCGGCCTACCTCGGCATGCGCGATCGCGGCGTGATCGCCCTCGGCAAGCGCGCCGACCTCAACGTGCTCGACATCGGCGCGCTCGCGGTCGAGCGCCCGAGGCTCGTCCACGACCTGCCCGGCGGCGGCAAGCGCCTGCTCCAGGACGCGCGCGGTTACCGCGCGACGATCGTCGCCGGCCAGGTCGTCCGCGACGCCAACGGCTTGACCGGCGCGCGGCCCGGGCGTCTCGTACGCGGGTGCTGAGGCTCACTCTCCTCCTCCTCCTCCTCGGTTGCAGCAGCGTCGCCGACGACCCCGAGCCCCCGAAGCCGGAGCCGCGGCTCGCGGCCACCTGCGCCGCGGCGTCGGAGTGCCCGACCGGCTACCTCTGTTACGAGATCGGCTGCATCCGCGAGTGCGCGTCGAACGAGGGGTGCCCGGTCAACGGCCACTGCCTCTCGGTCGATCCGTCGGTGAAGCCGTACTGTGCGCTCACCTGCAAGGCGGACACCGACTGCAAGTCGGTCAACGCCAAGCTCGCGTGCCGCGACCGCGCGGGCAAGATGGTCTGCGTTACGCCGTGACGATCACGGCACCGCGCGCATGAACGTGTCGCGCGGGGCGCCCTTCTCGTCGTAGGTGACGCCGGACAGCTCGCCCGGCTTCACGGTGAACACCGTCATGTTCCAGTACGTGCCCTTGGCCTTGCGATCGACGCACTCGGGCCGCGCGATGTTCTCGTCGACGTTGCCCGGCTTGCTGCCGCCGCCCGCCGACGTGATCCAGGTGATGTCGCCGAACTCGAAGCGCTCGTAGCCGTGCATGTGGCCGGCGACGATCAGCTTCACCTTGGTGCGGGTGAACAGAGGCTCGTACACCTTGCGGAGCGCGTCGTTCTGGCCGCTGTCGCCGCACGTGACGAACGGGCGGTGCAGGAACACCACCGAGAACCGATAGCCGGGGCGCTTGGCCGCGTCCTCGAGCTGCGTCGCGAGCCACGTGCCCTGGGACGACTTCTCGTCCATGTCGATCTCGGTGTTGAGCGCGAAGAACCACACGCCGCCCGACTCGAACCGGTAGAAGTCGCTGTTGCCGTCGAACCCCGGCTTGCCCCAGAAGCGCTCGATGTACTCCTCGCGTTCCATCGGCTTCTCGGTCTCGTGGTTACCGATCGACGGATAGAACGCGCCGGTGCGGAGCATCGGTCGCATCTTGTCCATCCAGAAGCCGTAGCTCTCGAGCCCGGACGAGTAGTACTGGATGTCGCCGGCGTGGATGGTGAAGTCGGGCTTCGTCCCGTAGGCCGTGTCGAGCATCTTGGTGATGTCGCCGAGGCCGGGGTTGGTGTCGCCGATCGCCGCGAACGAGAGCGTGTCTCCCGGCTTGCGCGCGGTGCAAAAGCGCCCTTTCGCCGTCTCGTCCTGCGTGAGCGTGTAGTCGAAGCAAGTGGCCGGCTCGAGCGCGGTGAGCGCGACCTCGTGCATGAAGTAGGTGCCCGCGCGATCGGCCGTCCTGCGGAGCGGCACGTCGTTGGTGGTGGTGACGATCGCCTGACTGACCTTGCTGTCGATGCGCTTTCCGTTGAGCGTGAGCGCGCCACCGCCCGATTGACACGACTCCCAGCGCACCTTCGCGCTCGTGCCGTCGACGGCCACCGTCCACGGCCCCTTGCTCACGGCGAGGTCGCACTTGGGGATGTCGTCGGAGTCGGTGGAGACCGGGCCGCTGTCCGCGGGCGCAACTTGCGGATCGTTGCTGCTGCACGCGAGGAGGAGCGCGGCGAAACCGATGCGACGCATGCCCGAGAGCTTACGTCTTCTTCGTCGACGGCGCGGGCCGATAGCCCTGCGGCACGGTACCGCTCATGTCGATCGTCGGCGGTGGGGGGACGTCCGGCTCGGCGCGCACGGTGTCCGGCGGCGGTCGGCTCTCCTCGGGAAGCGTCCCCTTACGGACGCGCTTCGGCACCGGCGGCTCCTTCGCCACGGGGGGTGAAGGGGCCGCGGGCGCAAGCCCGCGGTTGCCCACTGGAATCGATTGCATCGAAGGCATCGAAATCGGAATCGACCCCGGACTATTCACGTACGCCGACACCGCCGTCGCCGCTCGCGCCAGCTCCCTCACCCGCGGATCGTCCGCCGGCGCGCGCGAAGCCGCGAGGAGCGCCGCGTTGAGGAGCGGCGTCAGCGCGTCGGCATACTGCTGGGCCGCCCAGAGCTCGAGCGCGTGAGCGACCAGCTTCGCGACGTCCGCGGAGTCGCGATCGCTCGGTCCCGGGAGCTCGGGGCGCGGCACGGTCATGATCGCATCAGGGGTGAATCCAGACCGGCGTTCCGGTCGAGAGCGGCCGCGCCATCGCCGCGTGCCAGGTCTCGGGCACGTCGGGCCCCGTCCACTTGAACAGCCACATCGCGTCCCACTCGGGAAGATTGACGCAACCGTGGCTGCGGGGCTCGCCGAATCCGTCGTGCCAGTAGGCGCCGTGGATCGCGTAGCCGGTCTCGAAGTACTGCACGAAGGGGACGTCGCGCAGGCTGAACTCCTCGCCGCTCTCGGTGGAGTCCATCGTGGCGGTGACGTGTTTGGTGTGGATGCGATAGACGCCGCGGATGGTGGCGTGGCTGCTCTCGGGATCGCCGAGGCCGTCGCGACCGGTGGACACGAGCGTGGCGTACACCGGCTTGCTGCCCTCCCAAGCGATCAGCGACTGCCGCGCGATCGAGACGTCGATCCACTTCTCGCCCTTGGCGGCGAACGCGGGCAGCGACTTCGGCGCCTCGACGCGGATCACGTCCTCGGCCTTCACCCACGCCCCGTCCCTCGTGCCGTACCAGTCGACGCCCTCGATGCGCTTCTGCTGTCCGTTGAGCGCGATCGCCGTGCGCGCGAGGAGCTGCTCGCTCTTGTTCTCGCCGAGCCACATCTTGGTCGTGCGCCGCTTCGGTCGCACGAACGCGACGGGCAGGGTCGTGGTGTCGTCGAGGACCATCCCGCGGAACGCCGACGGTCGCACGTCGCGGAGGCGATCGTGCGGCAGGAGCAGGTAGTCGGTCGTCAGATCCCAGCGCCGGTCCTCGGGGCCGCCGGTGGGGTCGGTGCCGCCCGGCCCGGACATGAAGCTCGCGACGATGGCGAAGCCCTCTTTGTGCTTCGGCCGCCCGGCCCACAGCGCCTTGCTCCCCTTGATCAGGCCGCTCACGTTGGGGACCGTCTTGCCGTCTCGGAGGAACTCCGGCGGCTTGTCGAGCCACACCGAGCTCGTCTCGCCGGCGACCGCGACCGTCGCGTCGAACTCGGGGCCCGCGTCGGCGATCGCGGCGGCGTGCTTCTTCGGCGCGTACTTGAGGTGTGTCTCGAGATCGATCTCGAGGCGCATCGCCTCGGCGGTGGTGGGGATGCGGCCGTAGAACGGCGCGAGCGAGTTGTAGGCGACGCCGTACGCGTAGGGCAGCGGCGCGCTGCGATCGGGCCGGCGCACCGCGTACTTCACCACCGGATCGTTCATGTCGATCGTCGCGTGGTCGCCGACGCAGACGTAGCCGCGCGGCCTGATGCCGTACCAACCCTTGCTGCACCCGTGCTCGGCCGACGGCTTCTCGTCGCGCTCCACGAGCGCGCCGGCCCGGAGGTAGCCGAGCTTGAGCGAGCCCGGCTTCGGCTCGGCGTAGACGTATGCATACTGACCCGTGGCGCCGAGCAGCGGCTTGCTCTCGGGCGGCGCGTCGACGGCGGCTTCGACGGTGACATCGATCGCGACGTCGGCGACGAACGGCTCGATCGACGGCGCCGCGGACGCCGAGATCGGGACGTCACCCGGAGGTGACGCGCGGCCGCACGAGGCGATCGTCGCGGTGACGATCAGCGTGAGAGCCGAGGAAATCGTGACCCGCCGCACGCGGTCCCTTTGCCTCGCTCTCGACGGGGCGCAAACCCTCTGTCCCGGGCGGCCTCCGCGCTGGCAGGGTCGATGGTTTTCAGCTAACCCTCCCCCCCACTATGCGCCGTTTTGCTCCGTATGCAGTCGTTCTGTCCGTCGTAGCGTGCTCAGCAGGGAGCGACCGCGACTCGAGTCCCGCGTCCAAGCTCACCGAGGACACCGGCGCCGGCGGCGGCATCGACCTCGAGGGCGGCGCGCCCGATCTCGACGGCTCGCTCGACGGCACGATCGATCCCGAGAAGGACAACGACGGCGACGGCTACCTCTTCAAAGAGGACTGCGACGACCGCAACAAAGAGGTCAACCCCGGCGCGTACGACGTGCCCGGCGACGGCGTCGACAACGACTGCGACGGCACCAAGGACAACCCCGAGCCCGACTGCGATCAGCTGACGATCAAGTACGACTCCAAGGACCCGATGGACTTCGCGCGCGCGCTCGGCCTCTGCCGCACCGCGACCGCCGCCGCCACCGGCAAGGACAAGCGTTGGGGCGTGATCAAGGCCGAGATCGTCCGCGCCGACGGCTCGCCCGGCGCCGATCCGCTGCAGTACGGCATCCTCAAGAAGTGGGGGCCGAACGTGAACCCGCGCGCCGGCAAGAACTTCATCGTGCTCTCGAGCGGCACCGCGCGCACGCCGGACTACCCCGGCTGGGTCGCCCCGCTCTCGCCCTCGTGGGACGACTACGACAACGAGGTCACGCCGCCCCCGGGCTGGCCGAAGAACAGCGCCGGCTGCCCCGAGCCGTTCGAGAAGACGGCCAACGACAGCGTCAACCTCAAGCTGACGATCCGCGTCCCCACCAACGCGAAGGCCGTGCTCTTCGACTTCAACTTCTACTCGTCGGAGTACATCTCGTACGTCTGCAGCGAGTTCAACGACTCGTTCGTCGCGCTCCTCGACACCAAGGCGCCGATCGATCCCAAGTTCGCCCGCAACGTGTCGATCGACGTGATGGGCAACCCGATCAACGTCAACAGCGGCTTCTTCGAGGTCTGCACCCCGGGCACCTCCCGCCCGCCGGGCAGCAAGTCGTTCGCGTGCGCCAAGGGCCTCAAGGAGCTCGAGGGCACGGGCTACTGGGACGACCTCGATCCGACCGAGCACGGCGCCACCTCCTGGCTCGAGACCCGCGCCCCGGTGGTCCCCGGCGAGACGATCACGATGCAGTTCGCGATCTGGGACACCGGCGATCACGCGCTCGATTCGTCGGTGCTGATCGACAACTGGCGGTGGGACGCGAAGGGCACCACCGCCCCCATCACGGACCGCCCCAAATGACGGTCAAGTTCGACGACGAGGATCTCTCGAACGCCGTCTTTCACAACGTGAAGCTGGCGAACGCGACGATCGACGACGCCGACATGACCGGCGCGCGCCTGACCAACGTGAATTTTTCCAACGTGGTCGTCGACGACGCAACCTTCGCCGGCGCGCGCTTCACCAACGTGAATCTCGCGGGTCTCGTCATCGACGACGCCAACATCGAGGGCCTCGTAATCGAGGGGTTCCGCGTCGACGAGCTCATCGAGCAGGCCAAGCGCAAGACCTGAGGGCGCGCCTGCGGCGCCGCCCGAAGTTGCTAGTATGCGCGTCATGCGCGCCCGTGCTCTTGCCCTTATTCCGCTCTTCGCTCTGGGTTGCTCCGCCGGTGGCGGCAAGGACGATCCGGGCTCGCTCAACAAAGCCGACTCCGACCCGTTCAACCTCAGCGACGGCGATCCCGGCTTCGGCGACGTCGATCCGAGCACGCTCGACCCGACGAAGGACAACGACGGCGACGGCTACCTGTTCGCCGACGACTGTCACGACGGCAACCCGCTGATCAACCCCGGCGCGTACGACGTGCTCGGCGACGGCGTCGACAACGACTGTGACGGCAAGGTCGACAACGAGGAGCAATGCGACATGGGTCTGTCGCTCGCGTCGACCAACGCGATGGACTTCGCGAAGGCGCTCGGCCTGTGCAAGTCCGCGAGCGCGGGCGCGACCGGCAAGGCCAAGACGTGGGGCGTCGTGAGCGCGAAGCTCACCACCACGGACGAGAGCAAGCTCCCCGGCGGCCGCCAGTTCGGCATCCAATCCGCGTGGGGCAGCACGGTCCGGCCCCGCGGCGGCAACAGCATGGTCGTCCTCTCCACCGGCGCCGCGCGCACGCCCGGCCAGCCCGGCTACATGAAGCCGCTCGACAAGTTCCTCCTCAACAACACGCCCAACGAGACCACGCCGCCCGCCGGCTGGCCGCGCAACACCGCCGGCTGCCCCGCGCCCACCGGCAAGATGGCGAACGACTCGGTCGTCCTCAAGCTGAAGGTCCGCGTCCCCACCAACGCCAAGACGTTCACCTACGACTTCAACTTCTTCACGTCCGAGTACATCGAGTTCTCCTGCAGCCCGTTCAACGACACGTTCGTCGCCATCCTCAAGTCGAAGGCGCCGCTCGATCCCGCGGCCGGCGGCAACATCTCGTTCGACACGGCGGGCAACCCGATCAACGTCAACAGCGACTTCTTCCAGGTCTGCACCCCCGGCACCTCGTCGTTCCCCGGCGGCAAATCGATCACCTACCCGTGCCCGCTCGGGCGCGGCGAGCTCGCGGGCACCGGCTACGACGACGGCGGCAGCGATCGCCAGCACGGCGCCACGTCGTGGCTGCAGACCCGCGCCAACGTCATCCCCGGCGAGGAGATCGAGATCTCCTTCATGATCTGGAACACCAGCGATCACATCCTCCAGTCGGCGATCGTCCTCGACAACTGGAAGTGGAGCGCCGAGGGCACCACCGCGCCGATCACCGACCGTCCGAAGTGAGGCTGCTCGCGCTCCTCGTGCTCGGTTGCACGTCGTCGAACCCCTCGCAGCCCGCTCCGTGCTTCGAGGGCTCGACGCGGATCTGCTGCGGCAGCGACGGAGAGGTGCGCGGAGTGAACTGCAGCCCGCCGCGTCAGCCGGGTTGCGTGCCCGAGGGCGCGGCGGCGCCGGGCAAGACGCTCGGCCCGGTCTGTTGCGAGGGCCTCACCCCGGTCGGGATCTGCGGACTCCCACCGGACTCCCAGCGCTGCGTCCGCTGCTCGGGCACCTGCCCGGCCTGCGTGACCCCCGACGCGGGCTGATGCCGCGGGGTGCCGCGGCCCGCACCGCGTCGTCGTCGCCCAACCAGCCCGGAACCCCCGCTCCAAATTCCGATCTACTCGCTATACGCGTTAGTTCGGATCGCGCGCACTCTGGGCCGGGCCGAGCGAGTCCGTCGCGCCGCCACCCCACGGCGTGCCGGGGCAGATGCCCAACTAACGCGTATAGCGAGTAGATCGGAATTTCGCAGGGGCCTTGGGGGCTGGGCGCTCGGCTCGACCCTGCCTCCACAACCGAGCGCGGGGCCCCGCGCTATCGCTCGCAGCCGCGGTTGGCCAGCGCGTCGGCCCGCTCGTTGTCGCGGTGACCGGCGTGGCCCTTCACCCAGATCCACTCGACGGTGTGCTGCGTGCGCAGCGCGTCGAGCTGCTTCCACAGGTCGTCGTTCTTCACCGGCTCCTTGTTGGCCGTCTTCCACCCTCGGCGTTTCCAGCCGTGGATCCACTGGTGGATGCCGTCGATCAGGTACTTGGAGTCGGTGTGGAGCTTCACCACGCTCGGTCGCTTCAGCGCCTCGAGCGCGCGGATCGCGGCGGTGAGCTCCATGCGGTTGTTGGTCGTCGTGGGCTCGCCGCCGAACAGCTCCTTCTCGGCCGCGCCGTAGCGGAGGATCGCGCCCCACCCTCCGCGGCCCGGATTCCCCTTGCAGGCGCCGTCCGTGAAGATCTCCACGACCATCGGTTTCATTCGATAACACAACGAGCTATGAGGCCGCGATGTCCGACACCCCCATCGCGAACGTAGACGAGCAGACGGTCGTATTCGGCGGCACCACCTACCGCATCCAGGCCCTCGGCGACGACTCCTTCACCGTCCTCGTCGAGGGCGTGCCGGTCGGCCGCATCCTCTACTCGTTCGGCGCGGCGCAGGGCGTGCCCGAGCCCGACTCCAAGGTCAGCGAGGACACGCTCTACGCGATCGGCGAGGCGTGGTTCGCGGCTACGGCTTGAGGAGCTGATCGAGCCGGTCGAACGCGCGGGTGAGCACGTCCTCGCTCGGGCCGAACGAGAAGCGCAGGTAGTGGCGGAAGCGCGAGGGCCTTCCGCCGCGCCGCTTGCCGGGGTTCACGTCGAAGAACTCGCCGGGCACCGTGATGATCTTCTGCGCGAGCGCCGCGCGGAAGAACGAGGGGCCGTCGTTGAGCCCCTTGGGTAGCTCCGCGACCGAGCCCCACACGTAGAACGTGCCCTCGGGCTCGGCGTCGATCGTGATGCCCATCCGCTTGAGGCGGTCGATCGTGAGACGTCGCTTGCGCGCGAAGACCTTGTGCAGCGCCGCGGTCTCGGACTTGACGTGCTCGTGGTCCATCAGCGCGATCGCCGCGCGCTGCATCGGCTTGCTGCCGCCGCCGTCGAGGAACGAGCCCGCGCTCGCGACCGATTCGATCACCGACTTGGGGCCGATGGTCCAGGTGACGCGCCACCCGGGGTAGCGCCAGTTCTTGGTGAGGCCGTCGAAGATGAGGACCGGATCGCGATCGACGTCCTCGACGTAGCGCGCCGCGCTCTCGATCGAAGCAGCGGCGCGCTCGGTGGTGACGGTGCCGTCGTCGTCGCCCTCGGCGCCGTAGACGTAGTGCGAATAGAACTCGTCGAGGAGGAGCGCGCAGTCGAGCTCGCTCGAGGTGCGCACCCACGCCGCCAGGTCCTCGCCTCGCACGTGCTTGCCGGTCGGGTTGCACGGGTTCGAGAGGAGCACCGCCGACAGGCCGCGGCCGAGGATCTCGCGCCGGAGATCGCCGACCGAGAACGCATAGCCCTTGTCCGGCTCGAGCAGGATCGGGATCGCGTGGAAGTTGCCGAAGATGTCGAGCAGCTCCTCGTACGCGGTGTAGTCGGGGAGGAAGTGGCCGAGGTTGATCTGCCCGAGCGACGCGGCAGCGCGCGTGAGCGCCGCGCGGCCGCCGCCGGAGACCGACACGTTCTCGGCGCTGTAGCGCGACTTCATGCCGCGGCGATACGTGCGGTTGTAGAGATCGGCGATCGCCTCGCGCAGCTCCCACAGACCGGCGACGGGCGCGTACTCCTGATCGTCGGGGGCGACCGGTACCGCATCGAGACGCGCGGGCGCGCCGGGCAGCGCGCCGGTCTCGGGTTGCCCCTGGCCAAGATTGCACCACTCGGGATCGCCGGCGTGGAAGCCGAGCTTCGACGCCTCGGTCGTTACGTAGATGACGCCGGTGCGCGGCACGGGGCGGAACGCGCTGAAGCTACGTTCGGGACGGCTCTCACGGTCGATCGACATCGCTGTGACTCTCTCGATAGTCCGTATCACGTGCTATGAGTCGCGTCGCGCGTCATGCTCTCGCTTCGCTTCACGCTCGCCCTTGGACTCCTCGCGCTCACCGCCTGTCCGGCGCCCGAGCCGGCCCGGGCTCCCGCGCCCGAGACCCCCGCCACCGAGGCCGACGCTCGCGAAGCGCTCGATCGCGCCAAAAAAAAGGGCGATCCCGACGAGCTCATCGCGCTCTTCAACAAGTACCCCAAGTTCCAGGCCGGCAAGACGGCGCTGCGTCTCGGCGTACGCAAGCTCCTCGAGCACGCGCTCGACGCGGCCGAGGCGTGCAACGAGGGTCAGTCCAGCAAGGACCTGGCGAAGGTCGCGCCCTACACGTCCGACGATCCCGAGATCGACGAGGCCTACGACGAGACCAAGAACGCGATCCTCCGCGAGCACAAGCGCTGCAAGCTCGTGGTGCTCGACGCCGACGTGCAGAAGGCCGAGGCCGCGGGCGACTACGCCAAGGCCTTCGCGCGGATCACGAGCGAGAAGGACGCCGACGGCGCCGCGCTCAACAAGCGCCGCGTCGAGCTCACTGTCCGCTGGAAGAAGTGGCTCGACGACACGCTCAAGGCGATCGTCGCCAAGAAGTCGATCGCCGCAGCGGTCGGCGACAAGCGCGAGCAATTCGACGACGCGACCGATCCCGACCAGCTCCCGCCCGAGGTCGCGAGCGAGCTCGCGAAGCGCCAGGCCACGCTCTCGGCGATCCTGCTCGTGTTCGAGAAGCTCGAGGGCGGCCAGCTGATCGAACCGCCCGTCCGCTACTGGACGTTCGGGGCCCCGAAGGCTCGCCGTATCGACACCCCGAGCGCCACCGACGGCGCGGTGATGGCCAACGGCGTCCCCTTCACCGCGGTGGCCAAGGGCAAGCTCGGCGGCGTTCAGCTGCTCGTCGTCGGCAACGCCGAGGGCGACGCCTTGGCGCGCCTCGCGTCGATCAAGCTGCTCATCCCCGAGGCCGACTCCCGCACCTACGACACCCGCGTCGCGCTCCCCGAGCAGCTCGTCGGCGCCAAGGTGTTCGCGCCGATCGCAGTCGGGAGCGATTCTCTCGCGCCTGCGGTCGTCCTCTCCGACGACAAGGGCGCCATCGTGGTCCAGCCGCTCGCGAAGAAGGGCCAGAAGCTCACCTTCAAGCGCAAGGACCTCCGCGGTCTGTCGATGAACCCCGGAATGAAGGTCACCGTGATGGTGGGCGGCGTGGGCAAGCCCGGCGAGCTCGCCGACGCGCCCGAGGAAGACCGCGTTTTGGTGAAGATCGGCGGGTTCGAGAACTACTTCCCGGTCGCAGATATCCGCGTGAAGCGGACAGATCTCCCGAACCCGCCCGCCGAATAGTACGCTCGCCTCGTGATCCGACTGCCGACCGCCGCGATCACCGCGCTGCGCAATCGACTGCGCGACCGCGGCGCGCGTCCGTCTATCTCCGTGCCGACCGCCGTCGACGACGCGCTCGACGGGATGATCGTCGACCACTACGGCCCGCTCGCCGAGACGATGTACGTGATGATGGCGGCCGACGGCGAGATCAGCGGGTCGGAGCGCGACGTCATCCGCGGCGCGCTCCGCGAGCTCGACGACCGCATCCGCTCACGCCACGTCGAGACGATGCTCGCCTCCGCGGCCGAGGCCCTCGCGCGTGACGGGCGCCCCGCGCGTCTCGCGGCCATCGCCGAGGCGATCGCCGGCGACATCGCGCTCGGTGAGGCCGCCGTGCTCCTCGCCGCGGCCGTCGCCTATGCCGATGGCGAGATCGCCGACGCCGAGGACGCGGTGATGCTCGAGCTGCTCGAGGTGCTCGGCATCTCCCACGACCGCATGCGCGAGCTGCTCTCGTCGCTCGAGCGCGTCGACACCGTCCTCGAGCGCGACGGCCTCGCCGACGTCGCCGACGTCCTGCTCCACGCCGCGCTCCGCCTGCGCACGCCCGAGGACTTCGAGCGACTCGCGGCCACGCCGGAGCGGCCCGACGTCTCGTTGGCGCTGCGCCTCTACGCGGCCTACGTCCACGCCAACGACGACCTCCTCGACAAGTCGACCCACCCGCGCTCGGTCCCGACGGCGAGCGTCGCCGCGCTCCGCGCGATGGCCGAGGGGCTCGACGTCGGTCGGTCGCCGCGCCTCGACGAGCTCCGCGGCGCGCTGTGCGAGCTCGCGGTGGCGCTCGAGGCGATCGACAAGTGCACCGCGCTGCGGCCCGCGCGCGCGGGCATCGGCGACGTCGAGCAGTCGCTCAAGGAGCTCTCGGAGATCGCGATCCGCGCGCTCGAGCGGCTCGGCAAGCGCGTCATCCGCAACGACATCCCGACCGGTCTCGACAAGCTGATCGAGAGCGCGATGCGCGACGACAAGGAGCGACCGGCGCTCGGCTTCGCGATCGACCGCCTCATCGACGCGGCCACCCTCGCCGTGCCGGGCGCCGTGCTCACCACGGTGTCGCACGTCCTCAAGCGTCTGCCGGGCCTCCCGGTCGAGCGCCCGAGCGCGCAGCTCGCGCCGCCCGAGGTCGCGCTCCCGGAGTGGATCCCCGGCAGTCGCCTCCTCGGCGGCTGGTACGTCGAGCGCTCGCTCGGCGTCGGCGGCGCGGGCAGCGTCTTCGTGGTCACGCGCGCCGAGGACCGCGGCGGCGAGCGCTACGCGCTGAAGGTCCCGCTCTACGACGCGGTCGCCGCCCGCACCGTCTCCGAATCGGAGTACCTGCGGGTCTTCAAGCTCGAGGCCGGCGCGCTCCTCTCGCTCCCCGAGCACCCGAACATCGCCGAGTTCGTCACGTTCGATGCGCGCGCGCGTCCGAAGCCGCTGCTCGTGATGGAGCTGGTCGACGGCGTCGACTGCGGCGCGCTCCTCAAGAGCGGCCCGCTCGACCGCGCACATGCGCTCAAGATCCTCGACGGCGTGCTCGCCGGGCTCTCGGCGATGCATGAGGCCGGCGTCGGGCACCTCGACATCAAGCCGTCCAACATCGTCCTGCGCCCGAACGGCGAGCCGGCGCTCGTCGACTTCGGCCTCGCCGGCCGGCACCTTCGCGTCGGCTGCGCCACGCCGATGTACGCGTCGCCCGAGGTGTGGGGACACTCCGAGGAAGGCGTCTCCCCGTTCACCGCGGACGTGTACTCGTTCGGGTGCGTTGCGTTCGAGCTCCTCACCGGCAAGCTGCTGTTCGAGGGCACGCATGTCCTCGCGCTCATGGCCGCCCACTTCGACCACGACGGGCGGCCCGAGAAGGTCGAGGAGCTGTGCAAGACCGAGCCGGAGCTCGGCGAGCTCATCGCATCGTGCCTGCGGAGGAGCGCGAGGGCCCGCCCGACGGTCCACGAGCTGCGAACGAAGCTGGCGACGCTCACGACGGGGCCGCGGGTTGCCTATCACCGTGAGCCGCGCGCGTAAGCGAGCGGGTTGTCGAGCGCGAGACAACCCGCTCCCTGACGGTCGCGGCTCCGGGCGGCAACCGCGCGTTCACACGCGCGGCCCCGTCGTTCGATCACTTCGGGCGCTCGGTCGGGGCGCAGGTAGAGACGCCGGCACCGACGATCACGAACGGGAGCCCACTCTTCACCGTCGACGACGTGGCCTTCTCGAAGTTGTATTCGGTGACCTGCGACGCGTCGGACGGCGCATGGAACAGCCAAAACGTGCCGCCCCAGTGCGCGAACGCCCACCCGGAGCCGACCTCGATGCCGGCGAGGTTCTTGACGACGCCGAGCTTGCCGGTCGCCTTGTCGATCGAGGCGACGCGGGCGGGCAGCGAGGGCAAGAGGGTGCGGTTGAAGAACGCGAACAGCTGATCGCCGCGACCGGTGAGCTCCCCCGGACCGGCGAAGCCGCCGTAGTCGCCGACGAACGTGAGCTTCATCGCGCCGACGTCGATCTTGGCGATGCCCTTGCCGTCGTAGTCCGCGACGAACAGCGACTCGGAGGCCCCGTCGCGAACGTAGGCCATGCCGAACGTGGTGAAGCCGCCCTGACCGACCGCGTAGGTGGTGGGCGCGCACGCGGCGTCGGTGGTGGAGACCTTGAACAGCTTGCCGCTGTTGAACAGCACCCACGCAGTCCCCTTGCGATCGACGGCCATCGAGAACGGGGTCGACGAGCCCGCGGCGCAGGAGAGGTTCCCGATCTTGGTGAACGTGGCCGTGGCCGGCGCGAACCGGTGGAGCTCGTTCTCGCGGGTGACGACGAAGATTTGCTTGAGCTCCTCGGCGCAGTCGTCGCCGCCGGTCTCGCTCGTGGCGTCGGTGTTGAGCCCGACGTCGTCGACCTGGATGCCGCCCTCGTTGCCTGCGCCGCTGTCCGCGGTGAGCGCGCCGGACGGCGACGTCTCCTTCCCCGCGCTGCAGCCGAGGGCGACAAGGACCAGCGCGGCTACATTTTGACGGCGCACGTTCCCCCGGAGCAGACCGCCGTCTTGCCGCTACACGGATCGACGAAGCAGGTGACCATGGCGCCGTCGCACTTGGGAGAGGGCTGGGTCTTGTGGAGGGCGATGCACTTGCAGGCGGCCGTCGAGCAGTAGCTCGAGAACAGCTTGCAGTCGGACGCTTCGAGGCAGCCGACGCCCGTCGCGTCGGGTACGACCGCGGTGTCCGGGGTCGCGGTGTCGACGAGCATCGAATCGATCGCTGCGCTGTCCGGCGGGGCCCCGGTGTCGGGTGCGGTGGAGTCGCTCGGGGGCGTCGCGGAGTCGGGCGTCGCGGAGTCGGGCGTCGCGGAGTCGGTGGCTGTCGCGGAGTCCGCCACGACCGCCGAGTCGGCGCGGGAGTCCGGCTGCTCGGGCGCGACGTCGAAGGGCTCGCTCGAGCAACCGAGGAGCAACGCGAGGGGGAGGAAGGAAGAGCGCATGCGGCGAATCTTGTCACAAACGGAGCGTTCGCGCCGTGACCCGCGCCGCGAGCGGCGCGTCGCCCGAGCCCTCTTCGCAGACGAGGAGCATCGCGCGCGGCCCGGACGGGAGCCCGTAGCGACAGCGATCGCCCACGAACCCGGCCGCCTCTTTCGGGAGCTCGACCGGCAGCGCTCCTCGCGGCAGGAGGAGCACGCTTTTGTCGCGCACCGCTGGCCCATCGCCGCGGCTGCGGAACGGCGTGAACGCGAACCCCTCGCGCCAGCCGACCGCGCCCTCGAACCAGCGCGCGGCGACGCCCTTGCCGGTGAGCGTCGCCACCAGCGCCGTTCCGCCGAGCGACGGCACGAGCGACACCTCTTGGATCGGCGCGGGCGCTTCGATGGGGAGGTCGACCGCGCGTCCCTCGCTGTCCACGCCCACGAGACCGTAGAGCTGCGCGACCGCCGAGACCTTCGGCCCCGAGCTCGTGAGCAGCACCAGCCCACCCAACGCGGGGAGCGCGGAGTAGCGCGCGGCGCCGAGCGCGCCGTAGTGGTGCTCCGACTCCGCGACGATCGTCCACGGCGAGATCACGCCCTTCTTCGGATCGAGCGTCGCCGTCTGCAGCGAGGTCGCCTTCCCGCCGGGCGGCACGTACACGAGCCGCACCACCGGCGACTTGTTGCCCGTCGGAACGACCGCGACGAAGCCGCCCTGCGCGCCCTTCGGCAGGCCACCGAGCAGCGAGCCGGCGCGGGGGCCGGTCGCGATCAACACCTGCCCGTCGCGGAGCGCGACGACCCACTCGCTCGCCCGGGCGACGCGCGGGGCGGGGGCCCCGGGCCACTCGAGCTGCGCGATGTTCTTGGCGTCGAACGCCACCAGCGATGCGCCGCGCGACGCGCCGGCGTCCGACATCCGCACCGCGTGCAACGAGCCCCCGTCGACGACGAGCGCGAGCGCCTCGTCGCCATCGAGCCCCGCGACCACGAGCCGCTGCGGCGGCGGGCCGATCCACGGCGTGGGGTAGGTGCCGCCCATGTGCTCGCCGTCGATGCGCGCGATCGTCGGCTGCGGGCCGAGAGGCGTGCGCGTGGCGAACAGGACGTGCGCGCCGTAACCGTCCATCACGATGCGCGCGTCGTCGAACGCGCCGCCCGGCGGGGGCGAGAAGCCGAGCGGCGAGGGCACGACCTTCACGCCGGGCCCGATGCGCAGGAGCCGCTGCGAGGTGACGCCGATGGTCCCGATCACGTCCGCCCCGAGCGCGGCATCGCCACCCGGCGGCGCGAGGTGGAGGCCGCCGCCGTAGGGGTTCAGATCGTCGCCCTTGCGCACGAACCGGAACATCTCGAAGCCCTCGGGCGTCGACGCGAGCACCGCGCATGCACCGAGCTCCACCACGACGTCGAGCGCGTGCGCCTCGAACGAGGGGCGCGTCAGCCTTCGCGCGGGCGACGCGGGCTCGCCGCTCGCCGTGAAGCGTCGCACGTAGATGCCCGACTTCGGCGCCGCCTTCTCGGCCGGCGTCGTGCCGGGCGTGTCGAGCGCGCCCGGCACCGAATCGGCGTCCCACGCGAGCAACACCTTGTCGTCCTCGTTCGTAGCGCGCGGGGAGCGCGACGAGGTGGTGCTCATCGAGGCCGCGCCCTGCGCGATCACCTTCGCAGTCGCGTCGAGGAAGCCGCTTGCGCGATCGATGCGCGCGAACGTGATCGAGTCCCCGTCGCGCCCGATCGCCACCACGTGCGCCTTGAGGACGACGAACGAAGAGATCGTGCCGAGCTTCGCCGGTACGTTGGCGATCGCGATGACCCGCGGCGCGGCGCCCGTCGTCTCGACGCGCGCGATCCTGGTCCCGGCGGTCTTCGAGGTGACCCCGAACCACGTCGTCTCACCGTCGTGGATCGCGACCGGCGCGGCGTCGTCGTCGAAGGCGGGGGCCGCCATCGAGGGCGCCGACCATGTGGCCTTGGGCTTGGTCAGCAGCGTGCGCACGAGCCACCCCGATCGGGTCCGGCCGAACGCGAAGAGCGCTTGTCGTGTGGTCGCGAGCGCGGTCGGGAGCGGCAGCGGCGCCTCGCCGCCCTGACCGCCGACCAGCGGCAGCGCGTCGGAGACCTGCGGCGCGGGCGACGGATCGAGCGGCTTGGCGGCGACCATCGACGTGGCGCCGAGCGGCTGGGGCGCGGGTACTCCCGATGCGCTCGGCTCCGGCACATCCGTACGCGTAACCGTCACCCTTGTTTCTCCGGTGCGACCGCTGGCGCCACTCTCCGGTTCCGGCTGCATCGGCCCGCACGAGCCCAAGCAAAGGCAAGTGATCCACGCGATCGCCCTCCGTTGCCGCATCAGCTCGACCATATACCCGTTGAGCGACCGTGCCGAGCGGCGGTTGGAACGCTCCGTGCTCACGTGAAACCTCGTGAGCGAGCTTCCCGCACTCAAGAAGATCACCACGCGACCGCCGGCCCACGCGGGCGGTCCCCGGCTGCCCCGTCAGTCCGGCGCCGAACGTCGGGCGCGCCTGAAGGACGGGCGCTGTCCCATCCACGGCCGCGTGTTCGATCTCCGCAATCACCCACCGATCGGCGTCATCGGCACCTGCACCCGCAGCGGCTGCGAAATCTTCGCGGTCATCGAGGACGGCATCTGGAAGCTCCCGGACACGGCGGCCGAGTTGGTGGTCGACAACCACCTCGACGACGCCGACGCCCTGCTGACGCTGGCGCGCTGCCTCTCCCGCGCCGAGAGCCGCGCGACGCCCGGGCTCCGCGCCGCGATCGACGCGGAGCTGGCGCTGTACGCGTCGGCGTGGATCGGGCCCGAGCCCGAGTCCGGCGAGCAACCGCTCATCGCGAATGACGGCTGAAGAAGTCGAGGATGACGACCGTCGCGTCGAGGTCCTGACTACCGCCGAAGCCGACTGACTTCGGACCGCCCGGCCAGGTGTGCATCGCGCGATCGTCGCGGCACAGAGTGACCTCTGCGCCGTCGGTGCAGCGTGCGTTGCGCACGCAGCGCGCTGCGCCGTTGAGGTACATCTCCTCCGCGCCGTCGTCCTCGCAGCGCAGGATGCTCGTCCATGCGTCGATCGTGCTCGCGACCGAGCGCCACCCCTTGGAGGAGTCGCCGGCGAAGGGGACGATCCCGTCGGCCTTGCCGTGGATGTGGAGCACCGAGACCGCGTGGGTCGGCGTGCACCGCTCGATCCCGATGGTGCCGGCGACCGAGGCCACGGCCGCGAACACGTCGGACGCCTCACAGCCGAGGCGATGCGAGAGGAAGCCGCCGTTGGAGAAGCCGGTCGCGTATACCCGCGAGCGGTCGACGCACGCCGCGCGCGTGAGGTGGCGAACGAGCTCGCGCGCGAATCCCACGTCGTCAACCTTGCGATCGGCGGCCTCGCCGCAGCACGCGCCGGCGTCGAAGCTCTTGTGCACGCCGAGCGGGCGAGCCACGACAAAGCCGCGTGTGGTCGCCGCGGCGACGATCTTCGTCGTGCCCTCGAGCTGCTCGGGGCTCCCGCCCCACCCATGAAACGCGAGCAGGAGAGGGCGGAGCCCGCCACCCTCGGGGAGGTCGAGGCTGAACGAGCGGGTCCGCCCCTGGTGCTCGATCTCGTGCTCGCCCGAGAGCAGCTCCGGCACGCACGTGGAGAACGGAGCCGGCTCGATGGTGGTCGGCGGGTCCGGCGTCTTGGCGTAGGCGACGAAGCCCGGCGGCTCGAACGTCGGCGCCGCGGGTCGCTCGCAACCGAGCGCCGCCACCACGAGCGTCCACGCGACACCTCCGCGCATCCGGCTCCGATCGCAGAAAGCCTAGCGCCGGGCCAAGCACTCAGCCACGTTCGGCGCCCTCGGAGAGCGACAGCCGGCCCATGAGGATGCGCCCGTCGTCGTGCACCGCCCACACGCGTGCGCCCGAGGCGGACACCCCGAGCACCCGTCGCTCGCGAAGCGATCGATCGGCGTGGACCAGCTGCCAGGCCCCGCTCGGTTCGCGACGCATGGCGAGACCGGCGGCGAACCCCCACACCTGACCGTCGGGCAGCGCAGCGATCGCCTCGATCCGTGCGGGCGGCCGCTCGTCGATCCCGAGGGCGCCGCGAGCGTCGATCGCGCCTGCGCCGCCGTCGCCCGCGAGGAGCACCCGACCGTCGGCGTCGAACGCGAGCGCGTCGATGCTCTTGCCCGGGAGGTGCGGCATCGCGGCGGCGCGTCCGTGTTTGTCGAGCGCGCTGACGAACGCCCGCTCGCCGTGATCGTCCTCCGAGCCCCCGGCCACCAGCGTCTCCTCGTCCCCGTAGCGTCCGAGCGCGAGCGCGTGGATGCGTGCGTTGCCGAGGCGCGCGAACGGCGAAGCGGCGCGACCGTGGACGCGCATCACGAGCGACTCGCCGTGCCCTGCGTGCAGCGCGAGGAACGAGGTGCCGAGGGGGTGGCCGGCGAGCGCGTTCGCGCGACGGACCGCGAACGGCAGGCGGAACGAGAACGCACCGCCGCCGCCGGGAAGCACCTCGACCTCGCCGTCGGCGCGCACCACCACGAAGGTGCCGGTCCCGCCCTGGAGGACGCCCACGGTGGGCTGGTCCGAGGGGCGCGCGGGCACCGTGTTCCACCCGGTGTGATCGAAGAACACCAGGCCGTCCGCGGTCGCGCCGAGCGCGGCTCCGTCGCTGCGCAGCGAGGCCGCCAGCAGCCGCGCGGGGGCAGCGTCGGTGACCGTCCATTCCCAGCGGCGAACCAGCCGCTCGGCGACGCGCGCGACGCTGGCCGGGCGTGAGCCGCGATCGAGCGCGCGCATCCCGGCGAGGATGGGCTCGAGCTCGTCGAGCAGCTCGCCGGTGTCGGTGTGACGGATGGGCAGCGACGGATCGTTGCCGATCGAGCCTCCCCCGGGCGAGCGCGGCGAGGTGGCGCGCGAGAGGATCGCGTCGATGCGAACGATCAGCGAGCGCCCCTCGGGCGTGTTCCACAGCGGCCCGAGATCGGCGCGCTGGGCGAGCGGCGTGTAGTTCCGAGAGAGCACGCGACCGACGAAGCCCATCGCGTTGGCGGCCTCGTACATCTCGGTGCGCGCGAGGACCTCATAGATGATCGTCGCGAGCGCGAACACGTCGCTCCACGGACCGACCGAGTCCTTCTTGCCCGGGCGCGGACCCTCGAGCTGCTCGAGCGCGCAATAGCCGGTGGTGCCGACGGTGACGTCGAACGTGTCGCCGATGCCCGCGGCGCGCGCGACGCCGAAGTCGGTGATCTTCGGAATCTCGTTGGGCGGCTCGCCGCACACGAGCACGTTGGATGGCTTGAGATCGCGGTGAATGAGGCCGACCGCGTGGATCGCGCGGACGCCGCGGATCATCCCCTCGATCAGCGACGCCGCGCGCGCCGGCTCGAGGGGCCCGGACGCGCTCTCGAGCCGCTCCTCGAGCGTGGTCCCGAGTGGACGACCGTCGACGAGCTCCATCGCGCACCACGGGAGCTCGAGGTGCGAGAGTCCCTGCGCGCGCGCGCCGGCGTGACCGACCTGCATCGCTCCGGCGTCGAGCCAGCGGACCACGAAGGGGCTCGGCGGCCGCTTCTCGGCGAGGCGGGCGAGCGCGATGACCTCCTTCTTGAACGAGAGCTGCGCGACCCGCGCTTCCCGCAGCACCACCTCGGGGAGCAGCACCTTGAGCACACAGCGCGTGCCCTCGGCGGGGCGCCCGGGGCGGTCGCTCGCGCCCTCGACGTGGGCGAGGAACGCGACCCCCATCCCGCCGATGCCGAGCACCGAGTCGATGACGTATCCGGCGTCGACCTCGCCCTCCGGCGTGACGTCGGTGACGCGCGCGCCGCACAGCTCGGGAAGGTCGCGGGTCACCTCGCGCATGGGCGACATGATAGCGGCGCGCTCAGCCCGGCTTGATTCGAACTTCGACGACCGCGACCGTGACGTTGTCCTGACCGCCGCGCGCGAGCGCGACGGCCGAGAGCGCGCGCGTCATCTCGCCCGCGCGACCGTAGACCGGTGCGACGATCTCGGCGATTTCCTCGGGCGAGGCGGCGTAGTTCCACAGCCCGTCGGTGCAGAGGATGACGTACCCGGGCACGCTGACCTCGACGTCGATCACCTCTGGCTCGGCGTGCCATGCGTCGCCGCCCTCGAGCGGGCCGAGGCAGCGCGTGAGCGCGTGCGCGAAGGGCGAGCGCACGGCCTCCTCGGGAGTGGTGCCGGCGGCGATCGCCTCGTTGAACCAGGAGTGGTCGTGGGTGAGCAGCACCGCCTCGTCGCGGCCGACGAAGTACGCACGGCTGTCGCCGACCCAACCGACGGTGATGCGACGCCCATCGACCCGCGCGGCGACGAGCGTTGTGCCGAGCGGCTCGCCCCCGCGCTCCTGATACACGGCGCAGATCCCGGCGTGCGCGGCCCGGAGCGCCGCTTCCATCGTTTCGGCGGCGTTGTTCGCGAGGTGCTCGGCGAGGAACGTGCACGCGGTGCGCGAGGCGATGTCGGCCGCGACGTGCGCGTCGCGCGACGCCGACACGCCGTCGCAGACGACGGCGATGGAGACCTCGCCCGAGCGGAAGAGCTGATAGGTGTCCTCGTTCTGCTCGCGCATCAGGCCGACGTCGGTGCAGGCGGCGAGCGAGAGGTCCTCGTCGGGGAGCGAGAGTTGCCTCGCGGCCTCCGCGAGATCGGCCTCGACCGCCTCGATCGTGCGTTCGAGCTCCGCGCGGCGCGGGAGGACCACGCGCAAGAACTCGAAGGGGATGACCGCGTTGCGTTCGAGCATCGCGACGCCGACGCGCTCGACCACGGTGCGCGCGTCGAGGCGCTCGCCCCGCTTGAGGCGCATCGCGCCGCGAAGCCGCCGGATCGTGAGACCCTCGCCCTCGACGTCGACGTCGTTCGGCTCCGGCGTCCACGAGTAGCCCGCGGCCTCGACGGCGCGCGCGACGTCGAGCACCGCGCGTAGCGTGCCGTGCACGCGGACCGGGTGCATCGTGGGCGGCTCGGCGGTCGCGCGCGGATCGATCAACGCGAGGAAGCTGCCGAACGTGTCGTCGTGCTCGACCGCGACGACCTCGGGCGCGACCAGCCCGCGCGCCACGGCGCGGAGCGCCGCGGCCTCGCGCGCGAGCGCCGCGGCCTCGCCGAACACAAGCATGACCTCGCGCCCGTCGGGGGCGCGCGCGATCACGGCTTCGTCCGTGCTGGCGCCGATCGTCGTATACCCGCACACCACCGCCCCGGAGGCGGGCAGCGAGCGTGGACGGGAGGCGCGCAGCGGGTTCACTTCCTCAATATCACGACGGATCCCCGGGTTCCGTCCAGTCCGGTCTGCACGATCGTGGCATTATGAATGGCAGAGCAGTTCCGTCCGTCCCACTGGCGCACTCACCGGGCGCAGCCGCCGGAGGTTTCTATGTCGTTTCGTCCGCTTGCTCGCATCGCCCTTCCGCTCCTCGCGGTCGCTCCATTTCTCGGGGGAGTTGCGGTGGCAGGCCCCAAACCCTCGACATCGACGTCCGCGCCCGCCTCGGCGTCCGCCAAGGCTCCGGGCGACTCCGGCGGCAAGCTCAACCGCGAGGAGTTCGAGGCCGCCCTCCGCCCGCACCTCAAGGACATGAACGACTGCTACCGCAAGGCGCTCAAGAAGGACGCGATCGCGGAGGGCGACGTCATCCTCGTGATCGAGGCGCAGGGCGGCAAGGTCACGAAGGCCGAGACCGATCACGCCGTCTCCACGATGAAGCTCGAGGACGCGCACAAGTGCATCGTCGCGGTCATCAAGAAGATGAAGCCGCCGATGGCGAAGAACGCCGACGGCAAGCACGACCCGAAGATCAAGGCGACCGTCCGCTACCCGGTCGAGTTCACCCTCGGCATCGACGTCGGCTCCGGTCCGAGCAAGTCGAGCGGCGCGAAGCTCGATCACGACAAGGTCAAGAACACGTTCTTCGTGAACAAGCTGGAGTTCGGCCGCTGCATCCTCGACGCGCGCAAGGCGATGAAGGGCGAGAAGGCGGCGGGCAAGTTGGTCCTCAAGATCAACGTCACCGGCGGTGCGGTCACCACCACCGAGGTCGTCACGCCGGACACCACCGTCGAGGACAAAGAGTTCAAGGACTGCGTCCTCGACGCGGTGAAGAGGATCAAGTTCCCCCTCGCGAAGGACGCGAAGGGCAACGACGACCCCAAGGCGTCGACGCTGATCACCTACCCGATGGAGTTCACCCCCTGACGGCTACTCGCTGATCTGCGCCCGGAGCCGCTTCGCATAACCCCCCGCGGCCTCCCTCGGCTCGCCGGCGGGCAAGACCTTCTCGAGCGCCTCGAAGCGGTCTGCGAACGACGCGGCGATCGCCTTCATGAGCGCGAGCTCCTTCGCGCCGTCGTCGACCGGGTGTCCCCCCGCCTTCGCGGCGGCCCGCGCGTAGGCTGCCCAGGTGTCCTGCCGCGGCACACCGAAGATGACCTCGAGCGCCGGCGACGCCGCGAGCGCCCGGGTCTTCGAATCGAGCCCGCGCGACGACTCGAGGTGATCGGCCGCGAGCAACAACGCCGCCACGCGCGCGGTCTTGTCGGTCGACGCCTGGAGCTTCGCGAGCGAAGCCCTCGCGCCGAGCGCGCCCTCGTCTGCAGGCTTGCCGCTGCGCGCGGCCTCGCTGGCCCGGCGCGCCACCAGCGCCTCGC
>JALHOE010000006.1 GCA_022843175.1 Deltaproteobacteria bacterium | reverse complement strand
CCTCGGCCACCTCGCGCCTCCCGACCGCGGCCGCGCTCGCCGTCGCCCTCGCGGCGTTCGGCTGCTCGATGCCCATGGAGGACGGAGTCCGGCCCGATCCGGTGATGAAGAAGACGGCCCCGGCCGCGCCGGCCCCGTCGCCGTCCGCGTCGCCGGGCCTCAACAACATCGAGCCCGACCCGCACGAGCTCGACGGCGACGTGGCGATGGTCAAGCCGGCGCCGATCCCGAAGCCGGTCGTCAAGCCGTACACGCCGGGGCCGTCGCCGTCGGGAAAGCACAAGACCGCGGGGAAACCGGCGATCGTGCACCCGAGCGGCGGGACGATCTGAATCGGGCGAGCCCCCACGGGCGCACGCGCGGGTGGGGGGCGGGAATGGCAGCCTCCGGCGTACGCGTTTGCTTCGCCCGTGAGCTACGAATACTCAGACGCGTTCCACGACGCCGTGGCCCGGGGCGCCGCCAATCGCATGTCCGAACAAGATACGCCGAACCAAGAAGCGCCGGAGTCGGGCGAGATCGAGCGAGAGGCCGCCGGCGACGCGATCACGCTCTGCGTCGTCGACGACGACGCGTCGAACCTCGCCTCGCTCGAGACCATCTTCAAGCGCGAGGGCATGCGCGTGTTCTCCGCGAGCGGCGCCAAGCGAGCGCTCGAGATCTGCCGCAAGCACCGGGTCCAGGTGGTGGTGACGGACCTGATGATGCCCGGCACCTCGGGCCTCGATCTGCTCAAGGCGCTCAAGACGATCTCGCCCGAGACCGAGGTCGTGTTGATGACCGCCTACGGCACCGTCGAGACGGCGGTCGCGGCGATGAAAGAAGGCGCGTTCGACTTCACCGAGAAGCCGCTCAAACGCGCGTCCATCGTCAAGAGCGTGCGCCTCGCCGCGTCGCACCAGAAGCTCGTCGCCGAGAACCGCGCCCTCAAGAAGAAGATCGCGCTCCTCGAGCACCGCGAGATCGTCGGCACGTCGCCGGCGCTGCGGAAGGTCCTCGAGGTCGTCACCCAGGCAGCGCCGTCGATGGCCACCGTGCTCGTCCTCGGCGAGAGCGGCACCGGCAAGGAGCTCCTCGCGCGCTACCTCCACGAGCGGAGCGCCCGTGCCGGGGGGCCGTTCGTCGCGGTCAACTGCGCGGCGATCCCCGAGGCGATCCTCGAGGCCGAGCTCTTCGGACACGAGCGCGGCGCGTTCACCGGCGCGGTCGCTCGCCGCGAGGGCCGCTTCGCGCGCGCCGCCGGCGGCACGCTGTTCCTCGACGAGATCGGCGAGCTCTCGCCCGCGGTGCAGGTGAAGCTGCTCCGCGTGCTGCAAGAGAGCGAGTACGAGCCGGTCGGCGGAGACACCCAGCGCGCAGACGTGCGCATCGTCGCCGCGACCAACCGCGATCTGCGCCGCGAGGTCGCCGAGGGGCGCTTCCGCGAAGATCTCTACTACCGCCTCAACGTCATCGCCGTCACCGCGCCGCCGCTCCGTGCGCGGCGCGAGGACATCCCGCTCCTCGTCGACCACTTCCTCGGGGTGTACTCGCAGAAGAACGCGAGGCCCCGCCTCACGGCGTCGAAGAACGCGCTCCAGCACCTGGTCGATCACTCGTGGCCCGGGAACGTGCGCGAGCTCGAGAACGTCATCGAGCGCGCGGTCGTGCTCTGCCGCGGAGAGCAGCTCGGCCTCGAGGACCTGCCCGAGCACATCGCTCGCGGCGAGGGTACGCCCATCGCCGGGCAGATCACCTTCTCGGTCGGCACCACGATCGAGCAAATGGAGCTTGTCGCGATCAAGGAGACGCTGCGCCAGGTGCGGGGCGACAAGGCGCTCGCAGCTCAGCTGCTCGGCATCTCCATCCGGACCATCTATCGGAAGCTTGGCGAGAGTGAGGGCGAGGGCTAGCGTTCTTCGCGCATGCCCGTCGATCCTGCCCCGCTCCTCAACGACCCGGCGATCCACACGAAGAACGACGGCCGCGAGGACCGCGAGCTCGCGATGCTGCTCGCGATGGCCGACGAGGTCGTGCGCCGCACGCGCAAGGGCGGCGCCGACGTCGCCGAGGTGATCGCCCGCTCGGGGAGCGAGCTGTCCGCGCGCATCCGGCTCGGCGAGCCCGAGCTCGTCGAAGAGGCGGGCCACCGCTCGCTCGGCATGCGGGTCATGCGGCGGGGCGACGGCAAGGCGTTTCGCGTCGCGCTCACCTCCACGAGCGACACCACGGACGAGGGCATCGCGCGCTTCGTCGAGGACGCGCTCGAGCTGGTCGAGCTGTCGCAGCCCGATCCCTTCGCCGGTCCGCCGGAGCCCGAGCTGATCGCCAAGGGCCCGTGGGACGAGCTCGACCTCTACGATCCGGCGTGCGGGACGATCGACGCGGCCGAGGCGCTGCGTCGCGCCAAGCGCGCCGAGGACGCGGCTCGCAGCTTCGATCCCCGCATCACCAACAGCGAGGGCGCCACCTTCGCGCGCACCCAGGGCGCCGCGGTGATGGTCACGAGCGGCGGCTTTCGCGGCGGCTATCGCGGCTCGTACGCCTCGCTCGTCGTCACGCCGGTCGCCGACGAGCCCGGCAGCGAGAAGAAGCGCCGCGGTTATCACTGGACGGCGCGTCGCAAGCTCGCCGCGCTCGACGACGAGGTCGCCGTCGGAGAAGAGGCCGCGCGCCGCACGCTGCGCAAGCTCGGCGCCCGCAAGGTGCCGACCGGCGAGCTCCCCGTGGTCTTCGATCCCGACGCCGGCCGCTCGATCCTCGGCCTGCTCGCGGGCTGCATCAACGGGGGCGCGATCTACCGCCGCTCGAGCTACCTGCTCGATCGCGAGGGCACCCGCGTCGCCTCGGAGCTCGTCAACGTGATCGACGATCCGCTGATGCCGGGCGCGCCCGGCTCCCGTCCGTTCGACGGTGAGGGGCTCGCGTCGCGCAAGCTCACGATCGTCGAGCAGGGCATCCTCCGCACCTACCTCGTCGACAGCTACAGCGGCCGCAAGCTCGGGCGTCCGTCGACCGGCAGCGCGTCGCGAGGGGGCACCGGCGGCGTCGGCCCCTCCACGACGAACTTCATCCTCCAGCCCGGCAAGACGCCCGCGGCCGACGTGGTGAAGCAGACCAAGCAGGGCCTCTACGTCACCGAGATGATGGGCTTCGGCTTCAACGCCGTCACCGGCGACTTCTCCCGCGGCGCGGGCGGGTTCTGGATCGAGAACGGCGAGCTCGCCTACCCGGTCAGCGAGGTCACCATCTCGCTCAACCTCAACGAGCTGCTCCAGCGGATCGATCTCCTCGGAGACGATCTCGACCTGCGCACCTCGGTCGCCGCGCCCACCTTCCGCGTCTCGTCGATGACCGTCGCCGGCTCGTAGACCGATGCTCGTCGTGTACGGCGCCAGCGGACACGGCAAGGTGGTGGCGGACGCCGCACGCGCCGCGGGGCTCGTCGTCGACGGGTTCCTCGACGACGACGAGACAAAGCACGGCACCATGTTCTTCGGCGCACCCGTCCTGGGCGGGCGCGGCTACCTCGACGCTGCCCCGCCGCTCTGCATCGCGTGGGGGATCGGGAGCAACCGAGTCCGCGAGCAGGTTGCCGCGATCGTCACCGCCGCCGGCCACACCTGCGAAACGGTGATCCATCCTCGCGCGGTTGTCGCCCCGAGCGCCCGCATCGGCGCGGGGGTCGTGGTCTTCGCCGGCGCGTGTATCAACGCCGACGCCGTCGTCGACGATGGCGCCATCGTGAACACATCGGCAGTGATCGAGCACGACTGCGTCCTCGGCGCGTTCTGCCACGTCTCCCCGAACGCGGCGCTCGGCGGGGCCGTGCGCGTCGGCGTGCGTGCGCATGTCGGCCTCGGTTCGTCGGTGATTCAGGGCATCGCCATCGGCGACGATACGACCATAGGCGCGGGCTCGGTCGTGGTGCGCGATCTGCCGCCGGGCGTCGTAGCCTACGGCGTTCCGGCGCGCGCGCGCCGCTGACTCAGCGCGCGCGGGCGAGGGCCTCGTCGCAGTCGGCCACGATCGCCGCCATCGAGAGCTGCTCGGCGAGCGAGCGGGCGCGCTTGAGCTCCTCGACGGCCGCGTCGCGTTCACCCTGCTTGAGCGTGAGCAAACCGAGCCAGTAGCGGGCGTTGAGCTCGTCCCACGCGTAGCCGCGCTGGTGGCTCCACGCGATGACGTCGGTGAGCTTGCGGCGGCCCTTGGGATCTCCGGCGAGCCCGTCGAGGTAGGCGATGGGCGCGCGGTTGATCGCCGCGAGACGGTCGTGTCCGCCCTCGTCGGCGAGGGCCAACGACTGCTGCAGCGCCGCGTAGGCGCCGGGGTTGTCGTCGAGGCGGATCCGACAGTCGCCGAGATTGTGGAGGTTGATCGCCGTCTCGTAGAGCAGACCGGCCTCGCGCGCGAGCTCGGCGGCCTTCTCGGAGCACTCCGCGCCGCCGCGCCAATCGCGGACGAAGTACGCGATGAGCGCGCGCGTCTTGGCGCGCTCGGCCTTGAGCAGCGAGGTGTCGCCGATGGCGCGGGCGACCTTCTCGGCGCGGTCGAGGTAGGTCAGGGCGCGCGCCTGGCTCTCGCGACCGCCGACCGCGGCGAGCGCGCTCGCGAGGCCGACGAAGACGTCGTAGAGCTCGCGGCTGTCTCCCCCGCGCGAGATCATCGGCTCCACGCGCTCGAGGATCTTCGCCGCATCGCCGAACTCGCCGCTCCGCCGCGAGAGCTCGGCCCGCGCCATCAGCACCTTCTGGAGCGCGCGTTCGTCGTTGCTCTCCTGCGACAACAGCTCGGCGCGGTCGAAGGCCTCCTTGGCGCGGTCGAACAGCGAGATCGCCCCGAACGCGCGGCCCGCCTCGACCAACCCCTCGCGCCGCAGGGCCGCGTCGCCCTCGGCCTCGAGCCGCGAGAGCGCGCGGTCGATCGCCGTCGTCGCGTCGGCGGCGCCCTGGGCGCGACCGCCGCGCGAGGTGCCGAGCGCGTTCACGAGGCCGCGCAGCCAGCGCATGACCTCCTCTCGTGACCGAGGGCGCAGATCGGCCAGCACCACCGCGCGGGCGAGATCGCGCGCGGCGGCTTCGGGCCTGCCGCCCGTGAGGTGCGCCTCGCCGGACTGCGCGAACCACGTCGCCGCGCGTTCGCGGTCGCCGCCCTCGAGCAGGTGGTGGGCGATCCGATCGTGCTGCGGCGTGGGCAGCGCGATCAGGGCGTGCGCGATCGCGGCGTGCAGCTCGCGCTTGGCCTCGAGCGGCACCGCGTCGAGGACGACGTCGCGCGCGACCGGAGACACGAACGAGACGCTCCGCTCGCCGCTGCGACGGAGGAGGCCGGTGGCCTCGAGCGGGCCGACGAGGCGCTCGACGCTGGCGACGCCGCCGGTGTCCTCGGAGCTCTTGCTGCCGGCTTCGATGCTCGCCGCGACGAGGTCGGTCTCGGCGGGCTCGCCGAGGAGGGCGATCGCCGTGAGCACCGCGCGCTCGCGCGGCGGGAGGCGCGCGAACCGCGAGGCGACGAGGCCGCGCAGCGACTTGGGGAGATCGATCGCGTCGGCCGCGCGCTTGAACGCGACGCGCTCCTGACCCGCCTCGCCGGTCCGCATCACGGCGCCGGCGTCCTGCATCGCGCGGACGAGCTCCTCGACGAACAGCGGGTTGCCGAGCGCCCGCTCCTGCACGAACGTGATGAGCTCGGGCGCGACCTCGCGGGCCCCGAGCCGGGTCGCGAGCATCTTGCGGATCTCGTCCGGTCCGAGGTCGCGGAGCACGATCAAATGATTGGCGACGCCCTTGGCGGCGGCTCCGTCGACGTCGGCGTGGAGGAACACACCGCCGCCGTCCTCGCGCCCGTCGACGGTGAGGCCCGCGAGGAGCAGCACGACGCGATTGCTCGCGACGGCCTTCGCGACCGACGCGAGCACCGCGAGCGAGGGCGCGTCGATCGCCTGCACGTCGTCCCACGCGAGGACGTGGAGGCGGTCCTCGCACAAGCGCGCGATCATGTGCGCGAGGGCCGCCGCCGCGTGCTCCTGCGTGGACGCCGCGTCGCCGGTGCCGACGTCGCCGCCGCTCCGCACGAGGTCGAGCACGCACTTGAGGTCGTCGTCGCTGAGGCCGAGCGCGCGGAGGCGGGGGCGCACCGCCGAGACCTTGGACTCGGGATCGCCCTCTTCGATGCCGCAGAGCACGCGGAGCATCGCCGCGACCGCCGAGAGCGGGACGTCGTGGCCGTGCGGCGTGCAGCTCGCGAGATACCAGCCAACGTTGTACGCGCCGCGCTGGAGGCGACGGTGCACCTCGTGGAGCAGGCGCGTTTTGCCGATGCCGGCCGCGCCGCGCACGGTGACGAGCTTGGCGCGCCGCCGGGTCGCCGAGGCGAGGATCTCTCCGAGGACGCGCAGCTCCTCGCGGCGGCCGACGAACTTTGCGTAGAGCTCGCTCGGCGGCTTGCGGCCCTTGACGAGCACGCCGTTGACCGAGGCGAGGCGGCGCGCCGCGTCGGGGATCGGCTCGACCTCGACCGCGGAGCGAACGTGGCGAAGTGCCGTGGTGGAGAGCACGACGCGGCCCTCGCGCGCGCGGGCGAGCTCGCGCGCGCCGCCGATCAGCCCGCCGAGACGCTCGTCGCGCACCAGCTCGCCGTCGCCCTGCAGGAGGACCTTGCCGGAGTGGATGCCGCACGAGGCCGCGGGGGCGATTTCGCGGAGCGCACGGGCCAGCACCATCGCGGCGCGGACGGCGATCTCGGTGTCCCGACCGTCCGGGAGGTCGAGCCCGAACAACGCGACGATGCGCCCCGCCTCGCGCTCGATGATCTGTGCGCCGTACTTGCGGAGGAGGGTCTCGCCGGTGGACTCGGCCCGCTCGCGACCGCGATCGACCGGTGCGTCGGTGAGGCGCACCGGTGGCGTCTCGCCGCCGCGCGCGAGCTCGCCGGTGCCGGGGAGCTCGAGGACGATCGCGGTGACCTCGCGGTGCTCGAGGGTGGAAGCGCGTGCGACGACGTCGCCCGGCGCGTTCGAGACGCCCGCGCCCCGCGGCGGCGCCGTCGCGACATCGGAGGCGTCGGGGATCTCGACTGGCGTTCGAACGAGCCCGTCCTCGACGTCGACGTCGATCTCCAGATCGGCGACCCGCATGTGGACGGAGCTCTCGGACGCGGCCTTGCCGTCGCGGTACTCGACGAGCATCTCGCTCAGCGCGTGGGCGCCGAAGCGCTCGCCGCTGGTGTACAGATAGGCGAGGAGATCGTCGTGCAGGCGGGCCGCGTCGGGGTAGCGTGCGTCGGCCGAGAGCGTCATCGCGCGGCGGACGATCTGCGCGAACTCCTTGGGCACGTCCGGTCGCGCGAGCTCGAGGGGAGGGGCCTCGGCAGCGCGCACGCGGCGAAGCGTCTCGAACATCGTCGGTGCAGCGAACGGGTTGGTGCCCGCGATCATCTCGTACATCACGACGCCGAGCGCCCAGATGTCGCAGCGCGCGTCGGTGCCACCGCCGTTGGCCTGCTCGGGCGCGAGGTAGGCGTACTTGCCCCGGATCGGGATCTTGCCGTCGCTGCGCGGGGCGTCGTCGTCGGTCTTCTCGCCGTCGTCGCCGTCGCCGTCGACCGTGTCGCGCGCCTTGGCGATGCCGAAGTCGGTGACCTTGACCTCTCCCTCGTAGCTGAGGAGCACGTTCTGCGGGCTCACGTCGCGGTGGACGATGCCGAGCGGACGCAGCTGCTCGTCGCGACGGCGGTGCGCGTGATCGAGGCCCTTGGCGACCTCCGCCGCGACGTACGCCGCGACCGAGACGGGCAGGGCTTTACCGCGGCGCCGATGCCACGCGAGCAGCGTGGCGAGGTCGAGGCCGTGGACGTACTCCATGGCGATGAACAACGCGTCGCCCACGCGACCGAGGTCGAACACCTGCACGACGTTGGCGTGCGACAGCCGCACCGAGAGCTTCGCCTCGCGGACGAACATCTCCACGAACTTCGGCTCGCGCGCGAGCTTCGGGAGGATGCGCTTGATGACGAGGACCTTCTCGAAGCCCTCGACGCCGTAGGACTTGGCGCGGAAGACCTCGGCCATCCCGCCCTGGCCGATCTTCTCGAGCAGCGCATAGCGGCCGAACGCCTCGGGCTCGGCGCGGCTCGAAGGCGCTCCGCGATCGTTCAACGATGTGGACACGCTGCGCGATCCCCCACCGTTCTAACCGCCCCGGTACCCCGGAGACGCCCCCGCTACCATTGACGGAGCGTACCACGCCGCTGCCGCGGAGCGACCGGGGACGAGGGGCATGGAACCCTCAATCGGAGCGGCGCTTGGCGAGGAACGACCGGATGGCCGCGGCGGCCCGCTCGCCGGCCCTGCCGTCCCATAGGTCGGGTACGCGCCTCGCGGCTCCCGCGCCCTCGAGGACTTCGTTGACGGCGCGCACGATTCGATCGGGGTCGGTTCCAACCAGGCGGTTGGTCCCCTCGGTGATCGTGATCGGGCGCTCGGTGTTCTCGCGGAGCGTGAGACAGGGCACGCCGAGCACGGTGGTCTCTTCCTGGATGCCCCCCGAATCGGTCATGACCAACGCGGCGGCGTCTTGCAGCTCGAGGAACGGTAGGTAGCCGAGCGGGTCGATGAGGCGCAGCGCGGGAATGCGCGCCAGACGCTCTGCGAGCACGGGCTCGGCGAGGCGGGCTCGCGTCCGCGGGTGAACTGGAAAGAGCACGGTCATCTGCTGCGCGACGTGCTCGATCGCGTCGAGGAGGCGGCCGAACACGACGACGTCGTCGACGTTGGACGGACGGTGCAGCGTGAGCAAGGTGAAGCCACGCCGGTTCAGCCCGAGGTCTTGCAGGGTCCTCCCGCCGCGTGCGCGGGCGAGGTTCGAGACCACCGAGTCGACCATGAGGTTGCCGACCCGCGCGATCTGCTCGGGGGCCACGCCCTCGCGGCGGAGGTTCTCGTCGGCGTCCGGCGAGGGGGTAAGGTAGAGGTCGGTGAGCCGGTCGGTGACGAGCCGATTGATCTCCTCGGGCATCGTGCGATCGAACGAGCGCAGGCCCGCCTCGATGTGCGCGACAGCCACGTTCGCCTTGGCGGCGACGATGGCGCACGCGAGCGTGGAGTTGACGTCCCCTGCGACGACGACGAGGCGGGGGCGCCGCTCGGCCACGACACGCTCGAACCCGAGCATGATCTTCGACGTCTGCTCGGCGTGGGAGCCGGAGCCGACGCCGAGGTTCAGGTCCGGTGAACGCAGGCCAAGATCACGAAAGATCGCGTCGTTGAGGTGCTCGTCGTAGTGCTGGCCGGTGTGCACGAGCACGTGCTCGTTGACCGCGTCGCCCTCGAACGCTCGGAGGAGCGGCGCCATTTTCATGAAATTCGGACGCGCACCCACCACGTGAAGGACAACGCTCTGCATCGCGCGCCGGAGTCTATCAGGCGCCGCAGCCGCGACGAGCCTCGTCGACGACGGCGCGGACCTTCGCCAACGGGGGGCGACGGAGACGGCTGAGGCGGAGCGAGGCGCGTGTAGCCGGCTCGGCCACGCGGCGCTCCATCTCGGCGATGGCCGAGGCGAGGACGCGTTCGAGGGTGGCGAGCCGCGCCGTGTAGCTCGCGTAGAACTCGCGGAACGACGCGAAGCGGTGGAGAAGCTCGGTCTCGTCGCGCGCCTGCGCCTCGGCGAGCGCGAACAGCTCGGGGCCGCCGAGCGTCTGGTCGTCGATGCTCAGGGTGACGTTGGCGCGGGTTGCCCAGGCCGCGACCACGTGGAGTCGGTCGGCGATGCGGTCGCTCGGGCGCGGGGCCAAGCGTTCGCTCGGACGGTGTCGTTCGTTCATTCGGGAGCCTCCATGGGCTCGGAGTCGACCCGACGGGCGGCGCGGTTGCGTCAGGGCGCGATCTCGTCGGTGCTGTCGAGGTTGCCGATGGACGGCACCGCGAGCACCGGCTCGCCCACGTGCGGGGGCGGCGCCGTCGTGGCGAGGGCGCGCGCGACGTCGAGCACGGGCCCGGTGCGCGCCGTTGGCTGCGAGTAGAGACGGACCTCGCCGGTCTTGCAGCGGGCATCCATCCGCCGCACCACCTCGACGACCTTGTCTCCGCGCGGCTGTCCGTCGCGCGGCTGGACGAGCACGCCGGTCATGCCCGTCGACGTGTCCGCGCCCACGTCGAGGCCGACCACGACCCGCGCGTCGGGACCGACCCACGCGCGCGCCCAGCAGGCTCCCCGCGGCGTCGGGCCGGGGCCGCGCAGGGTCACGAGCTGCGGGGTGCCGTTCGGATCGTCGAACGTGAGCTCCCAGCTCACGACGCGAAACGCGAGCGCGGCTTGCATCAGGCGCGTGAGTTGCCCGTAGGGAACGTCCCGCGCCACGCGCATGCGGAGCGCCTGATTCGGGCGGAGGCCCGCCGCGCGCTCGAGCGCCGGGCGCACCGCCGGGACCTCCTCGTTGAACTCCTCGCTCACGGGCAGGGGGGTGGTGTTGCCGAACGCGATCAGCGCGGTGCGCTGCAGGGTGAGCTCGTGGGCGGGCGCCGCGGGCCCGCTGTCGGTCGAACCGGTGCCGCTCGGCGCGTCACGGCGGCACGTGCAACCGGCGAACGCAACGAGGGCCGCGAGGAGGAGGCGCACTTGCGCACTCTAACGCCTCGGGTTACACGCCGGTCGCCGTTCTGTGTGCCCTCGGGCCCGCGGAGCGGCCGTCGAGCGGTCTTCAGCGCATTCTGCGCTCGAGGAAAAGGGAAGCCGGTGCAATTCCGGCGCGGCCCCCGCCACGGTAACCGGGGACGAACGTGGGCGATGACCACTGGGTTTCACAACCCGGGAAGGGTCCACGGGAGGACGATCCGGGAGCCCGGAGACCTGCCGTCTCGACGCCCTGTGACGAGCACGCGGGGTGCGTGGCTCTCGCATTGATCGCCGTGGCGTTCACTGCGCGAGTTGTGCCCTTTGTGCTCGTCCGAGCGGGCGGCGCCCGGGTTTGCGCCGCCGGTGAGGTCTCCGATGTTGAAACGAAGCAAGTGGTTGGGCGTGGTCGCCGTGTCGCTCCTCGGAGGGCTCGGCTGCAGCGAGGAGGCGGAGGTTCCCCGCACCGAGACGGACGCCGGCGCCGACAGCGCCGTTGTCGACAGCGCCGTCGTCGACAGCGGCGCTCCGCCGGTCGACTCGGGTGAGGACTCGGGCTCGGAGGTCTCGACGGACGCCGGGACCGAGAAGGACTGCCTTGCGACGCCGGGCACCGATCCGTTCTTCACGCTCGAGGACGCGAGCAAGTGCGTCGTCGCGCGCTACGACGTCGCGAGCGGTTCGCTCGGCTCGCTGACGTGGGGTCGGCACAAGGGGCCGCTCGGCTTCTCGTCCGGCGCGACGCCGGCCCTCGTTCGCTACGAGGTCCCCGCGACGGCGACGGGGACGCTCACCAGCAAGCGGACCGAGATCGCCGTGCCGTCGGTTCCGATGGGCGCGTTCTGGGGCGGCGCGGCGTACGATCTGCCCTTCTTCGGGTGGACCGCGTTCAGCTACACCGGCACCGGCGCGGGCTTTCCCGGCGAGGTGCTGCTGGCCGACAGCGCGGGCGCGCTCACGCGCTACCACGTCAACGGCTTCTTCGCGGCCGCCGTCGTCGGCAGCGCGGCAGGCGGGCGTGTGGTGCACACCTCGGTCGGGCCGCTGTCGGCGATGAAGAGCACCGAGAACGCAGGCGGCGTCTACGCGGCCGACTCGTGCGGAGCGGGCAAGCTCCTGCCCGAGGGTGACGCCTCATGCGCCGCGCCGCAGAAGCTCTCCACCTGGGAAGCCGGCTCGTCGGGCCCGATCGCGGCCGATCCGGACGACAACGTCTTCGCCATCCTCTCGAAGTTCGGCGGCAAGCAGGAGCTGCGCGGGTTCGAGCGGTCGACGATCGCGCGCGGCGGCAAGGCCACCGAGGGGACCGCCATCTTCAGCGACGACCAGTACACCAGCGACCTCGTGGCCGACGGCCGGGCGCTCTACTGGCAGCCGAACGACAGCAAGACGTTCAGCCCCGTCGACGTCATGACGATCGGCTACTCGGTCGACGCTGCAGCCAAGAAGATCGCTCCCTCGGGGGCGCCGAAGACGTTCCTCAAGATGAAGACGCCGGGCACGTCCGTGGCGCTCGTGCGCGATCACCAGCGCCGGCTGTGGGTCGCGGTGGCGGCGCCCGCGACGGGCGACGCGGGCCCGACGAGCAGCGTGCTCTTCGTGCTCCGCGCCAAGAACCCGTAGTCGAGAGCCAACCAACTACGAGGCGACCGCGGTCGGCTTCGGCGTCGGCTCGCGCGCCTCGGTGGGGCGTGCCTGCTTGTGCGACGCCGAGGCCGACGGCTCCTCGAAGGTGCCGTCGTCGTGGAAGTGCTGCAGCTCCTGCGACGCCTGGCGCAGGTACTCCTGCTTGACGTGGAAGGGCAGGAAGGAGCTCTTGAAGCCGGCGATGATCAGCTGCTTGAGGTCCTTGAGGCTGAAGCCCATCTCGGTGTGGCAGAGCCACAGCTCCTTGGAGACCGTGGTGTCGGTGATGAGACGGTTGTCGGTGTTCACGGTCACGCGCAGGCCGAGATCGGCGTAGAGGCGGATCGGGTGCGACTTGAGGTCCTTGATCGCGCCCGTTTGCACGTTCGAGGACGGGCAGCACTCGAGGGTGATCCGGTGGTCGTTGACGTAGTGGAGCAGGTCGCCGTCCTCGCGGAGGCGGCAGCCGTGGCCGATTCGGTGCGCGCCGCAGACGTGGAGCGCCTGCGCGATCGACTCCGGTCCGTAGGCCTCGCCCGCGTGGATCGTCGTGTTGATGTTGTTGTCGCGGACGAGCTGGAACGCCGCGCGGTGGTGCTTGGCGGGGTGGTCGTACTCGGCGCCGGCGAGGTCGAAGCCGACGACGCCGCGATTCTTATAGGCGACCGCGAGCTCGGCCATCTCGAGCGACGACTCGGCGCTGATGTTGCGAATGCCGCAGACGATGATGTTGGCCTCGATGCCGTGGTCCTTCTGCGCGGCGCGCAGGCCCTCGAGCACGGCCTCGATCACGCTCGTGAGCTTCAGCCCCTTGCGGGTGTGGAGCATCGGCGCGTAGCGGACCTCCATGTAGCGGACGTTCTCCCGGGCGGCGTCCTCGGCCAGCTCGTAAGCGATCCGCGTCAACGAATCGGCGGTTTGCATCACCCGCAGCGTCACGTCGAACGCCTTGAGGTACTCCACGAGCGAGCCGCAGTTCTCGCCGAGGTGCATCGCGCGGCGGAGGCCGTCGGCGTCGTCGGCGGGGAGCTCGATGCCGTCGCGGCGGGCGAGGTCGAGGATGGTCTCGACGCGCAAAGACCCGTCGAGGTGGACGTGGAGATCGGTCTTGGGGAGCTTCTCGATGAACGAGAGCGGCAGGCGCGTCGGCGCGCTGGTCGACCGCGCGGGCGGTGGCTTCTGGGTTGACATTGGGGATCTGTAATTCAAGCCTCGCGTCCCGTCACGCGGCCGCGGCGAATCTCGATCGATCCGGCGATGGATCAGGTCTCTTGACCCTCCCGCGCGCGACCGACACCCTGTCACCCGCTTGGCCAAGCAACAGCTCCTGCTCGTCGACAGCGACGCGCGCGGTATTCGCGTCCTCGAGGTCAGCCTCAAGAAGGCTGGCTATACGGTGACGACCGCGCAGAACGTCGAAGAGGCGCTGGGCGTGGTCGAGGTCTCGGTCCCCGACCTCATCCTTACAGACACGAGGCTCGAGGGCGGCGACGGCTTCACCTTCGTTCGGCGGCTCAAGGAGCACCCGGACTGGACGCAGATTCCGATCGTCTTCCTCGCGAGCGACAAGGCGATCGAGGACAAGGTCCGCGGCCTCGAGCTCGGGGTCGAGGACTACCTCACCAAGCCGATCTTCGTCCGCGAGCTCCTCGCCCGCGTCGCACTGCTCCTCCAGCGCAAGTCCCAGCAGCGCATCACCGACTCGCGCACCGCCGGCGGCCGTACCCGGTTCGCCGGCTCGATCGAGGACATGGCGGTCGTCGATCTCCTCCAGACGATCGAGGTCTCGCGCAAGAGCGGCGTCGCGCGCATCACCAACGGCGAGAAGGTCTGCTCGTTCTGGTTCCGCGATGGCCAGCTGGTCGACGCCGTGCTCGACAAGCTCGAGGGCGAAGAGGCGATCTATCGAGCGTTGGTGTGGAACGACGGCGAGTTCGAGGTCGAGTTCGGGCCCGTGTCGAGCGTCGTCCGCGAGCCGACGATCGAGGTCTCCACGCAGGCCCTGCTGATGGAGGGCATGCGCCGCGTCGACGAGTGGGGCCGGCTCCTCGAGCAGCTCCCCCCGCTCGAGACGGTGCTCGAGGTCGACCGCTCGGTGCTGCTCGACCGCCTGGGCGAGATCCCCGACGAGCTCAACGGCATCCTTCGGTTGGTCGACGGTCATCGATCGATCCTCGAGCTCGTCGACGCGTCGCCGTTCGAGGACCTCTCGTCGCTCTCCACCGTTTCCAAGCTCTATTTCGAGGGTTTGCTCGTCCCCGCCGGGCCACACGCGCACGAGGTCGTGCCGGCCCCCGAGGCCGTGCCGGCCCCCGAGGCCGTGCCGGCCCCCGAGGCCGTGCCGGCCCCCGAGCCGCTCGCGGTGCCGCCGCGCACGAGCACCGAGGACGCGATCCGCGCGGCGATCGAGGCGGTGGGGCGCGAGATCACGCCGCCGATCTCGGAGGACAAACCGGCCCCCGACACCTCCCCCTACGGGCGTACGAAGACCAAGCCGCCCGAGGACCGCCCCTCGGACGAGGTCCGCGCAGTCGACCAGGCGCTCGCCGCGCTCGCGACCGCGACCGAGCACCCCGAGGGCTCGGTGTCGCTCGCGAACGAGGGCCCCCAGCGGCCGCTGAGCGTCGCGCCGGTCACCCAACCGATCCCCGGCCTCGAGCACCCTCTACCAGAGCCGCCCCCGGCACCGGCAGAGGGCGACATGAGCGATCTCGCGGAGACGACGATGCCCGGCACCGGGGGCTCGTCGCCCCCTCCGGTCGCCGAGAAGCTCGAGGAGCCCACCGTCAGCGTCATCGAAGTCAGTAAGAAGCCGTCCGAGGCCCCGCCCGCCGAGGCGCCCCCGGTCGAAGCGAAGCCCGCCGAGCCGAAGCCCGCCGAGCCGAAGCCCGCCGAGCCGAAGCCCGCCGAGCCGAAGCCCGTCGAGCCGAAGCCCGTCGAGCCGAAGCCCGTCGAGCCGAAGCCCGCGCCGCTCAAGACGACGCAGCGCGATCTGAAGATCGAGGGCATCCAGGAGAAGCTCGCCGAGCAGCGCATGAGCGAGGAACCCCGGGTCGCGCTGCCCGCCACTCCGGCCGCCTTCGACGACGATGTCTCGCATCCGGCGTTCTTCGCCAAGAGCGAGGCGCAGCTGCACGCCGAGCACGTCGACGACGCGCACGACGACGAGGCCGAGCGCTTCGTACGGCGTCAGACCGACCCCCGGGCGCTGCGCATCGTCTTCGCCATCGTCGGCTTCGCCGCGCTGCTCGGCCTGATCGCCGTCGTGCGGGTGAAGATGAAGCCCACCGAGGTCGCGCCCACGGCCTCGGCGATCCCCACGGCGACCACCCCGGCCCCCGCGGTGTCCTACGACGAGCAGCCGCTCCCCTCCGCGAGCGCGACCGAAGCACCCGCGCCGTCGGTGAGCACGGCCCCCTCGGAGTCCGCGAGCGCTGCGCCCTCTGCGAGCGCTGCGCCCTCTGCGAGCGCTGCGCCCTCTGCGAGCGCTACGCCGTCCGCCTCGGCGAGCGCGCCGGCCGTCGATCCGGACGCGGATCTCAGCGCCGCGCAGCTGCTCGCCAACGCGAAGGGGGCGCTCAACGGAAATCCCGGTCGGGCCGCGACCCTGGCTCGCAAGGCGCTCAACAAGGGAGCTGGAGGTAGCGCGTACTACGTGCTCGGCGCCGCGTACCAAATGATGGGCTCGAACGCCGCGGCCAAGAGCGCGTACGCGAGCTGCGCCAAGAGTGGCGCGCCGGAGGCGGGGGAGTGCGCGAGCCTCGCGGAGTCGCTCTAGATCTAGTCGAGTCCAGAGCACTCCAGGCCAAGGTGCTCGACGCGGCGCGGCTCAGGCCCGCGCGGGCAGAGGCGAACGGATCTCGGACGGCTCCGTGGCACCCCACAGGTATCGTCGGAAGGACGTGGCCACGTGGTCGACGTCCGCGACGTGCTGCGGGTTGTTGCGATCCATGTAGACGAATTCGTAGCGCCCGGGGACCGTGTTGCTGAGGACGTGCTTCATCAGCGCGCGGCGATCGCACGGCCCGCGCGCGTCGCGAAGCATCTGCGGGAGGAGCTCGAGCCGGTCCCACGAACCCACCACCGACACCTCGCCGGGCAGAGCCCAATACGGCGCGGCGAGGCAGACGACAGGCAGGTCGCGGAAGCGCGCCTCGAAGCCCGTCGTGGACCCGGCGTACGCGGTGACGACGTCGGTCACCCGGAAGACGTCCTGCACCGGAACCTGCACCGGCACGAAGACAACGCTCTCGTAACGTCGGATCATCTCGTAGAATTCGGTTCGCCGGTAGCCGTAGACGGCCGGGTGTTCCTTCACGAGCACGGTGAAGTCGCGTGAGAGGATCGAGAGCACCCGCTCGACCGTGCGGAAGTAATCGATGAACTCAAGCTCGTCGACTTGGTAGTCGAGCGAGGTCTCGGGTGCCCACTGGAGAGGAAAGAAGACCCGCGGCTTCTTGGACGTCGAGACGCGCTCGCGCCAATCCACGTCGAAATACCGACTCGGACGCCAGCCGGCGTCGAGTGGACTGAGCCAGTCCGCGCGGCCGAACAGCGAGCGATGGTGAAAGCTGAGCGGGTTGCGGTCGATGAAGCGACGGGTCGGGAAATACGCGAGCTTCGCGAGTTCCTTCGCCTTGAGCTTCGCCAGGTCGAAGGTGCTGCGGTGCTTGTTCATCCACTCGGGGACGAACCTGGGCTGCGATACGATCGCGACGTGCTCGTCGATCTCGGCGTCGCTCGGGTCCCGAATCCACACGTGCTCGCCGCGGCGAGTGATGCGACACAGGGCGTTGAGCGACGACGCGAGCGGAAAGATCCCGGGGATTCGCTGCTTTCGCGTGATTCGCTCGGTGAGATCGGAGATGTAGTTATCGAGACAGATCCCGACGACGTAGTCCGGCGACGCGCGGTCGAAGATGACGGTGAGCGCGCGGGTCATCGCCCAAACCACTCGCTCGGCGCGGTGACGGTCGATGTTGCGGAGCATTCGGTCGCGGCGGATCACCTCCGCCACCTCGAAGAATGAGCACTCGCGGAGATCGGTCGGGTGCGAGGAATTGTAGAACTCGTAGAACGCGTCCATCACGTCGGGCTTCTCGCAGCCCTTGATGTCGCTGATGAATGTCGTCGTCTCGAAGAGACGACGTCCGAGCTCGCGCGAGTGCACCTGCATCCAGGGGCGCGTCGCGATGAGTCCACGTTTGATCGTCATCACTCCTCTTCCGCGCCCGACCTGGCCCCGGAGCTGGATGGCTTCCCGCGCTTCTTCTCGGGGGGCAGCGCGTAGTGCTTGTAGCGGCGGTAGTACGTGTAGTGGTAGTCGCGGTAGTCGGCGCGGGCGAGATCGACGGCGTTGAGGATGATGCCGACGAGCGGGCTGTTGATCTCAAGGAGTTGACGGGCGGCCTGGCGTGCAGCCGTCTGCGGCGTCTGGTGAGCCTTGGCCACGAGCACGACGCCGTCGAACATCTTGCTGAGGATGGCCGCGTCGGTTACCGGAAGGACGGGCGGGCTGTCGAAGACGATGCGGTCGTAGCGGTCGCCGAGTTGGTCTATCAGCTGGCGAAATCGCTCGGACTGAACGAGCTCGGCGGGGCTCGGCGGTACGGGGCCCGACGTGAGCACGTCGAGGTTGGGGATGGTCGTCTTGTGAATCGCCTCGTCGAGCGTTGCCTGACCGGTGACGACGAGGCTCACGCCGAGGTCGTTGGAGAACCCGAACGAGCGATGGATCCGCGGGCGACGCAGGTCGGTGTCGACGAGGAGCGTACGGTGCCCGTTTTGGGCGAGCGTGATCGCGAGAGAGCAGGCGACGGTTGTCTTGCCCTCTTCAGGGAGCGCACTCGTGACGAGGAGCTTGCGGTATGGGCGGTCGGGTGAGAGGAACGTGAGATTCGTGCGGATGGCGCGCGCGGCCTCGGCGAAGCCGCATTCGGGGTCGGTCGCGATGATGAGGTCGGGCTTGTCGTTCGGCGAAGCGCTACGACTCCTGTCGCGCCGCTCGGCCTCGATCGCCGGAAGCACGCCGAGGAAGGTGAGGCCGAGGACGCGCTCGACGTCGGCAGGGGTCTTGAGCGAGCGGTCGGTCAGCTCACGACCGAGTGCTACGCCGAGACCGAGCACCAGGCCCGCAGCGATCGCCAGCGCCACGTTCATCGGCACGTTCGGTCGCACCGGCGCGCGCGGCTCGAGGGCCTCGTCGACCACACGCATGTTGTTGAAGTTCATCACGCGGGTGAGGTCGATCTCTCGCGCGCGCTCGAGGACGAGCCCGTAGAGCTTCTCGTTGTTCGTCTTGGTGCGGTTGAGCTGGTTGTAGGCGATTTCGAAGCTCTGGAGCTCGTGGGCGACCTTCTGCACCTCCTCGTTCCGCTTCTTGAGGTCGCCGAGTTGCTGATCGACGCGACGGAGGTCGCCGCGGGCAGCGGCTTTGATGTTGTCGATCTCTTTCTGGATCGCGAACTCGGTCTCTTTGAGCTTGTCGCGTGCCCCCGCGACCCGGGGGTTGTTCTCGCCGGCCGCGGAGAGCAGCTCGGCGAGCTTCTCCTTCTGCTCGGCGTAGCGCCCGCGGAGCGTACTCAAGACCGAGCTCGAGAGCAGCTCCGCAGCGCCAGCTTGCTGCGGATCCTTGGAGTCGATCTTGGCCAGTTCGTTCGAGCGGGAGGCCAGCTCGGCGCGCTTTGTCTCGAGGTTGACGATGTCCTTGGAGAGCTGCTCGAGCTGCGAGGAGATGATGTTGTGGCGGTCCTCGAGCGACATCGACAGGACGTTGTTCTTCTGTCGGAAGTCGTTGACTGCGATCTCGCTCTTTTCTAGGTCGCTCTTGAGGTGGTCGAGCTGACCATTAAGCCACTCGGAGGCCGTGGTGCTCACCGAGGCCGCCGCGTCGAGGTTCTGCGCGAGATAGGCTCGAACGATCGCATTGAGGATCGTCCTCGCGCGCTTGGGATCGGTGTCCTCGTAGCGGACGAAGACCAGGCTGGACTCCTTGACCGGCTCGACCGAGATGCGGTCGATGAGGACACGGGCTGCTTCCTCGGCGGCCACCGGGCGAAAGCTCGGAAGCTGCTTGGCGGGCACCCTCAGGAACGCCGGATCGGCGTTGAGCGCGAGCGAGTCAACGACACGGAGGGCGATTCGATACGAGCGGATGACCCGGAACTCGGTCTCGAAGAACTCCTTGCGCGCCCAGTAGCCGTTGTTCGAGTTGGCCACGAGCTCGACTTTTTGGCCGAGGGGGCGCGGCGGCTCGGGGTCCAGCCGAAGCATGGACTCGGCCCGATAGATCCGGTGTTGGGCCAGTGTCCAGAAGGAGACGGCCGCGACGACGGAGACCCAGCAGACGAGCACGAGGGGCAGGCGGCGGCGGGCAATCCCCAGCAAATACGACAGCGTGACGGTTTGGTCCTCCGTTTTGGGGAGGGAGGGGACTGTCGTCGCAGGCGCCGGACGGGTAAGCATCGTTAGAACCGAGAGACCATTGCGGTGCCCTTAAGTGCGCCGATATTCAGGGGAGCCCCGGCGTGGCCGGGAATTGCGATTGAATCCGCACGATCGCGGCGCTGTAGCGTTGGTCCGAGGGGCGCGCTGCGGCGAGCCGATTGTAGAGCTGGAGGGCGAGCTTGAGCTGCCGTGACGATTCGGCCAGCTCGGCCGCCCTGTCAAGCCCGGCCAGCAGCTCGCCAGAGGCGTTGGCCGCGTCGACGTAGCGCTGAATTGCCCTCGCTGACTCGCCGCGACCGTCGGCGATCTGAGCTTCGAGCAGTTGGGCGCGATAAGGGGGAAGACCCTGCCGACCGAGGAGGGCGCGAACCTCGTCGAGCTCCGAGCGGATGGCGTCCCAACCGACCCGAATTCCGCGAAGGCGTGCGCGCTCGATCCTGAGCTCGGCGTCCTCGGGCCAGCGAGCAAGCGCCACGTTCAACCGCTCTTCGGCTACGTCGGGTTTCGACGCCGCGCGGGCGTGGGTCAGCGCGGCGAGTGGGTCGTTGGGACAGCGCGCCGCGTACTCCGCCGCCACCGACTCGGCTCCCGCGTCGCTCACGACGCGCGCCCGGTGAAACACACGCGACCACGCGCCTGCATGGCAGGGATGGAGCGCGCGCGCCGCATCGTCCAGGGTTGGCAGCTCGTCGCCGCGGCCCTTGGCCGAAAGCAACGCCGCGGCCCGATCGAAGCCGGCGATGGTAAAGGAGGTCGCCGAGAGCTCCGCGATGGGCGCGTTGGCGGCGACCATTTCCCTGGCGACCTCGACGCTCAGCGCAGGGGCCAGCCGAACGGCCTCGCGGAGCTCGGCGTAGGCCTGCGGCCCGCGTCCGTTGACCAGGAACCAGCGGCCGAGCCAGAAGCGCGACTGCGCGCGCGTCGGTGAGAGCTGCACGGCACGGAGCAGATACCGCGCTGCGCGCGCCGGATCTTCCCTCATCTGCTGGATTCCGAGCAGCATGGGAAAGAACGGCTCGCGCGGGTGGCGCAGCGCGCTCGCTGCAATTTGCTCGGGCGACGACACGAATGCGCCCGTCCCCGAGCGCCGGGCTGCGAGGTGGCCATCTTCCTCGACCTGGTGCCGTCCGAGTGTCAACACGCCGAACATCGCGGCCCCGAGGATCGCGAGTCGCGGCGCGAGCTCGCGCGCCGGCGCCGGGGTGAGACGCTGCCGTTCGGTGCCCGACGCTGTGACGATCGCCAGCAGCGCGCTCGCGAGCATCGCCACCGCCGCGAGCTCCATCGCGAAGTCGACGAGGTCGTGAACCGCGAGGCCGACAAGGGCTGTCAGAGCGGCGAACGCGAGCGAATTTCGGCGTGCCGCGCGGGCGCACGCGACGACGGCGACAACGAGCGCGATCAGATAGGGCAGCGCGATGACGCCCGTATCGGCGAACAGCTGCCCGGGCCAGCTCTCGATGTGCGTGAACCGCATCGGCACGTCCGTCGCCGCCAAGTTGCCGGAGAGGAGGTTCTCGTATGGCGCCAGCGCTGGACCGGTGGCGCCACGCCCGACGCCGAACGGGAGGTGGTCGCGGGCAACGCGTACCGCGATAGACAGGAGCCGCACCTTGGAAGCGTCGGCGTCGCCGGCCTGGCGCAACAGTGCGGGGAGCGCGACGATGCCCGCGAGGAGCGCCGCCGCACCCCCAATTCCGACGGCCAGCGCGGCCGCGCGCGCGCGCGTCGAGCGCGAGCCGCGTGTGAGGACGTAGCCGGTCATGACGAGCATCTCGGCGATCACCACGGCCGCCCCGCTACGGCTGAGGGTGAGGAGCGTCACGGCAGCGGCGACGATCGCGAGGACGGCCGCGAGCCCGCGAACGGCACCCCGCTCGCGATCGAGCGCGACGGCGATGAAGAGCGGTGGCGCGATGGCCGCGGCGGCAGCGGCGTGGTTCGGGTTCAGCAGAGTGGGAAGGATCGGGAGGTAGAAGACACGGATCTCGAGCGGTGCGTAGATACCGTACGGTCGATCGAGACCCGCGAGCGGGTGGGCGAGCGCGACGACGAGGAAGCAGGTGAGCGCGATCAGCACGGCGCTGGCGACCATCGAGCGGCCGCCGCGCGGACGCGCCATCGACGACGTGACATCAAACGTCGCAGCTGCGACGGCTGTCGTCAGCGCCATGAACGCGGTCGCCGGCGGGTCGAGGCTGAGGGGCGCAGCCCACCTCGCCGGCTCGATAGCCGTGAATGCGTCGGCCCAGTCGGCGGCGACTCGGGGGGCGATCACGCGCAGAAAGCCGAGGGGCAGGGGGACGAGCTGGATCAAGGACCACAGCGCCATGCCCCAGAGCGCGAGGGAAGCCCAACGCATCGGCCCGCGCGCTGGGAGTGCGTAGAGCCTTCGTCGGAGTAGTACTCCGGACGTGGTGACCGCGAGGGCGATCGCGACGAGCGACCACCAGATCGCCCCACCGAACAGGAGCAATGCGATCGTCAGCGGGGCTGCGACAGCAGCCAGCGTCGTAGCGGCGCTGTTCTCGGCCGCATTGCCCGCCTCCTTCACCTGAAGCTCCTCAGCGACGCGCCGTCGCCTGGACGACCTCGATCACGCGGTCTTGATCGGTGGTCGAGAGCGAGCTCGAGCTCGGGAGGCAGATTCCCCGAGCGAACAGGTCTTCGGCGATCGCGCCGCGGTGCCGCAGCGCGCTCTCGTAGATCGGCTGAAGGTGCATGGGTTTCCAGACCGGGCGAGACTCAATGGCCGCGCGGTCGAGCGCAGCGATGAGCTCGTCGCGGGTCGCGCCGAACGCTGCCGGGTCTACCAGGAACACACTGAGCCAGTTCGTCGGCACCCCGAACGGGGCGTCGGGCATCGCCTCGAGCCCCGGCACCCCGGCGAAGGCCGCGCGATAGCGCGCGGCGACGGCGCGACGCTGCCGCACGCGCTCATCGAGCACCTCGAGCTGCCCTCGGCCGATGCCCGCGAGGACGTTGCTCAGCCGGTAATTGTAGCCCATCTCCAGGTGGTGGTACGCGAGCCCGGGCTCCCGAGCCTGCGTCGACCAGTGTCGGGCACGATCGATCAATTTTTGGTCGTGCGCGACGAGCATGCCGCCGCCGCTGGTGGTGATGATCTTGTTGCCGTTGAAGGAGTACACCGAGATCGGCGCCTTGCTGCCGGCGGGCACGCCCTTATAGGTGGCGCCGAGCGCCTCGGCGGCGTCCTCGAGCACGGGGATGTCGTAGTGGGCGCAGATTTCCTGGATCGCGTCGATGTCGGCGCTCTGCCCGAAGAGGTCGACGGCGATGACGCACTTCGGGCGAATGCCTGCCCGCGCGCGTAACTCCAGCAGCTCGGCGAGCGCCAGCGGGTCGAGGTTCCAGCTCAGCCGGTCGCTATCGACGAAGATCGGGCGCGCGCCCAGGTACACAACGGGATTGACGGTGGCGACGAAGGTCAACGTGGGGCAGACGACCTCATCGCCCGGACCCACGCCGAGCAGTCGCAGCCCGAGATGGATCGCGGCGGTGCCGCTCGCGAGCGCCACGCACGGATGCCCGATGAGTTGCCGGAAGGCCTCCTCGAACGCGCCAAGATTCGGGCCGACCGTCGAGACCCAGTTCGAGTCGAACGCCTCTTGGACGTACCGCTGTTCGTTACCGCCCATATGGGGGATGGAGAGGAGGATCCGACTCATGGAGCTGAGCCCTGGCTATCCGCAGGGACGGGTGACAGCAAGGACGATTCGTTGCTGTAATCGCGCGCGGCATTCAACACCATGCGAAGGCGCATTCTTCCGACGAACACTGCGATCCGCGTCTTGCACTGGCGCGGTGCATCCAGCATAGTTTTTCGATGATCGCGCGACGATCGCTCTTCGCTTCCGGTTGTCTCCTCTCGCTGCTCCTATCCACCTCGGCGCACGCCGACTGGCCGAGCTCACGCCACGATCCGCAGCGCACCGGCGCTGCGACGGGCACCTCCGATCTCGTGAAGCCGGTGCCGTACTGGCGCGCGTTCCTGGGCGGTACCCTCGATCCGTTGGGCATGATCCCCGTGGATCTGGACGGAGACATGAAGGCGGAGCTCGTCTTCTCTTCGAACGGACGCATCGTCGCCAAGCGCGCCGACGACTCGGTCCTCTGGCAGACCGCGCTGAGTAACGTGAACCGGCTCGTCGCGGCGGACGATCTCGACGGCGACGGGGTCGTCGACATCGTCGCTGCCACGCGCGATCGCGTCCTCGTCTTCAGCGGCAAGACCGGCGCGCTCGAGTGGGCCGAGCCCGAAGGTGAGATGGGCACGCTCGGCGCGGTGCGAGTTGCCGATCTGGACGGCGACAAGAAGGCCGACATCGTCGTGCAGGAGTGCGCGTGCTGCGCGATTGCGAGCGGCAAGACGGGCTTTGCGTATCGGTTTGCCAAGGGCTTCTCGGCGCCCGAGCAATTCTGGACGCTGCCTCAAGCCGTATGCGGCGGCGAGCGCTCGCTCGCGGTGCTCGACGCCAACGGCGACGGCAAGCTCGAGGTCGCGAATGGCACCAACCAGGGCCTCACCCTGGTCAATGGCGCCACCGGCGCGACGATCGCGACGACCCCCGACCTCGGCGCGCTCGTCGGCGCGAGCAACTGCCTCCCCGTCAATGTCGACGGAGCGCCGGGCGACGAGCTGATGTGCATCGCCAATGCGAGCTTCATCAAGCCGTCGGGTCACCGCGCATTCCTCGTGAAGTTCGACACGGTCGCGAGCCCCGCGACCGCAAAAGTTGTGTGGTCGAAGGACCTCGGCGACACAGACGGCTTCGTCTATTGGGGCAACGAGGTTGTCGCGGACCTCGACGGCGACGGCAAAAAAGAGCTCATGCTCGGCGCGCCGACGGCTGGCAAGTACACCACTTACATCCTCGATGTCCTCACCGGCGACGAGCTCGGGCAGATCGTCGGCGTGTGGCCCGAGGGCATCGCCAGTTCGGGCGCTAAGCCCACGGCGCTGGTCTCCGACGGCAAGACGCTCAGCGGCCACAAGTTCACGCGCGGCGCCACCCCCGCGCTGGCGACCGAGTGGAAGATCGACGACCGACGCGTGACCTCTGTGCAGGATTGGGCGGTCGCGCGGTTCAACTCGTTCGGGACCCGAACGCTCGAGCTCGATGTGAACGGCGACAAGTCCCCCGAGCTGTTCGTTCGCAACACCTCGGAGATCCGGGCGTACACGCTCGGCGCGGCGCCGGCATCCGCCGGTGCCTACGTCGTCCCGGCCGGCACCACGTTCTCAGGGGTGTGGCTCACGCCAGGCGTAACCGCGCCCGGCGCGCAGGTCGCGCTTGCGCGCAACGACGGCAGCCTTGCGGTCCTCGACGCGGCGCTCAAGCCCGTCGGCGTCGGCGTGCGCTTTGGCGGCTACCTCGCGTCGGGCGGCTTCCGCTCCTTTGCGACCACGCCCGTCGTCGGCAAGCTCGGGAGTGGCAAGGGGGAGTCGATCCTCGTCCCCGACAGCCGTGGCTACCTGCTTCGCCTCGACCCGGAGGGCGCCACGCTTTCGGTCGGACCGACACCGAAGTGGTCGCGGCCGAACACCACCGCGCCCGCGATCGTCGCCGGGCTCAACGGCACTGCTCCGGGGATTGTGTGCCGCACGGCCAGCGGCGCCGGCGCGGTCGCCGCCCTCACTGCGGATGGCAAAGAGCTGTGGACTCACCCCTACGACGGCGTCGCCTTCAACGACATCGTGCCGGCCAAGATCGACGGCGACGCGGTGCCGGATCTGGTCCTTCAGTGGGGTAACAGCGGCGATCTCTTCGTGCAGACGCGGGCGATCAACGGCGCGACGGGCAAGGCGATCTGGAACGCCGCGCCGGTCAACCCGGGCGCAGGCCGGCAACCATCGGCCTACTCGATTGGCGACTGGAACAAGGACGGCACCGACGACGTCGTGTGGCAGGGCCTCGCGACGCGCGTGCTCTCCGGTAAGGACGGCGTGGAGATCGCGAGTGGCGGCCTGGGCGCCGGCTACCTGCTGCCCATCCTGTCCGACGTCGACGGCGACGGCGCGCTCGAGATCACCCTGCACGGCGGCCCCGGCGCCGCGGGCACGCTCAAGCAGGACCTCAAGACGTTCGTTTGGCAGGACAAGGTGGACGACAAGCCCCTGCCGTCCGGTGCCGTCGCGACCTGTGCGTCGGGCGGGCCTGTGTTCATCTCGACGTCGGTGCTCAACACCGCGCGCATCAAGCTCACGAAGATGAGCGGCGCGTCGGCGGGCATGTCGACGAGCCTCGTGCTCGCGGGCGGCGCGTCCTATCCCGACGAGGCTGCGGCCAAGGCGAAGGCCTTTCTCGGACAACTCTCGTCGGTGAACGTCCACAGCAATCTCGATGGCAAGGCGCGCCCCCTTGCGCTCGTCGGGTCGACCGACGGCTTCATGTACGCCGTCGACCCGTGCGCTTCGTCGCTCGTCTTCGCGCACGATTTCGGCTCCGCGGTCGGCTCGCCGATCTTCGGCGACACCGACGGCGACGGCAAGGACGAGATCATCGTCAGCGTCGGCGACGGTTACATCTACGGTCTGCGGCAGGAGCGCGTCGGCGGCCCGACCGACGTGCGCGATCTCGAGCCCGGCAGCGCCGGCACCACAGACGTCGACGTGACCAGCTCGCGCACGCAGCTCGTCGTCGCCTGGGGCAAGGTCACGGGCGCGACCGCGTACGAGGTCGCCGCCATCGGCTCCGACGGCAAGTACCTGGGCACCTGGAAGAACGTGGGCGACGTCGACACGGCGACGATCGACGCGACGCTCACGCCTGGCGCGCACTATGCGGTCGCGGTCCGCGCGCTCACGCCCGCCGGCGAGCCCGGCCCGGATGTGGCGAGCGACGGCGTCACGGTCACCCCGGACGGTACGGATGCGGGCCCCGGGAGCGACGCGGGCCCCGGCGACGACGCGGGCGGCGACGCGGGCGCCGGCGGCGACGGCGGTAGTTCGAGTTGCTCGTGCCAGACCCCCGCTGGGGGCGGCGGCGTCGGCGCGTTCTTCGCGCTGTTGGGAGCCATCCAGCTGCTGGCCGTTCGACGTCGTTCTCGGCGTGAGTAAGCTCCCGGCCCCATGAACGCACCCGCCGCAGCGCACACCCGGCCGAGCTCCGGGCTCGACTTCGCCGGTCAGGTCGCGGTGCGGTGCGCGCTCGCGGTCGTGGCGCTGTTGTTTGCCTACGACGGGTTGGCGATGTGGATCTACTACGTCCGCGTCGCGCGCATGCCCGAGATTGGCTACTACGACAAGTGGGTCAACATCTTGTTCATGTTGATCGGCGTGGTCTCGCTCGGCCGGAGCCGCACGCCTGCGTCACGCTCCTTCAACTTCTTGAGCATCGCGCTGCTCGCGTATGCGCTCGTGATGACAGCGCTCCGTGGCCACGACTTCGGCCGCCCATTTATGGGCCAAGTCTACCACTGGATGATCATGTTCGCCGGCCTCAACATTGGGTTCGCGGCCGCCGAGGCCTGGCCGGTCATCGATCGGTGGCTGCTGCCCGTCGCCATCGGGATCGTGATCTCGAGCGTGCTCGGTTACATCTTCATCGAGCTCTATCGATACGGCGGTGGCGGCGCGTACATGGGCTATCCCACGAGCCAGCTACTCCTGCCGCTCGCCGTCCTCATCGTCGCCAAGCGTTGGCGGTGGGTCGCGGTCGTCGTCGTACTCATGGTGCTTTGCGGGAAGCGCGGCCCGCTCGTGGCGTCGCTCGTCATGCTCGCGTACATGCTTACCATCCAGCGCGGCGCGTCGATCGCGCGGGCACTGGGCGCGGTCGTGATCGCCGGCACCCTCCTCGCGGGCTTGCTCGCGGCCGTGCAGCACGCTGCCGACGCGCGGATGTTCGATCGGACGACCACCGTCGGGCGCGTAGTGGAGAAGTACGACCGCACCGTCGACACGGAGGACCTCGATCGAGCGTCGTCCGGCCGTAACATCGAGGTCGACCTCGCGATGAACTACCTGTCGACGCCGAGCGAGGTGCTCTTCGGGCAAGGCTTCGGCTGGGAGGTGCAGGTGGAGGAGGAGCATCACCACTACATTCACCTCGCGTACCTCAACTACGTCATCTCGTTCGGCGCGCTCGGTGCGCTCGCGCTGTTCGGGAGCATCGGTTGGGTGCTGGTCCGTCAGATGCGTCGGCGCGAGGTCTCGCGCGGGATGCGCATCGTTGTGCCCTTCGTCGGCGCCACTTTGATCCTCACGGGTTCGTCCGCGCACATCAACGTAACGATGCTGTTCTGGGTCGCGCTCGGGGTCATGCTCTCGCGTCCCGAGGCGGTGGATGCTGAGGAGCACGCAGCAGAGGGCCTCGAGCCCGCGACCGCGTGACACGCATCCTCTACGTCGCGTTGATGCTCGCTGGCGGGGCACTCAACTTCGCGCGCCTCACCTACCTCGGCCGCTCGCTCCCGCGCGAGGCGTTCGGCCTCTACTCGTGGCTCGCCGCGCTCGGCACCTACGGCGTGCCGCTGCTTACGGTCGGCCTAATCGACGCGCTCGCGCGACGGCTACCGCTGATGCTCGGAGCCGGGGACGACGAAGGGGCACGGAGCCTGCGCAACGAGACGCTCACGCTGCTTCTGGGCGCGCAGGCGGCCCTCGCGGTTGCCCTTGTGGTCGTCTGCTCGGTGCCGCCGCTCCGTCGCGTGCTCGTCCCCGGCCTCTCGATCGCCACGTTCATCGCGGGGACCTCGGTCTTCTCCATCGCGGTCCGCGACGTTCGAAGTAGGCTCCGGACCGGTTTGTTCGGCGCGCTGATGTTCGTTCAAGCAGCTGCTGCCGCGCTGCTCGCGTATTCGCTCGCGCACCGGGTTCGCCCGGAGGCGCTCTTGCTCGGAGACGCGGCGGTGCTCTCGGTCGTCGGCATCGGGACGCTTGTCTTCGGGCTCGCGGGCGTGAGACCTCGCCGCCCGCGCGTCGATCGAATGCGCGATCTCCTCGGCGACGGGGTGCAGCTGCTCGGAGCCGCCGTGGTCTACAACACCGGTCTTCTGCTCGATCGAATCTGGCTCGGCGCGATGCTGCCGCGTGATCTCTACGGCACCTACTCGGTGCACCTCCTTGCGGTGAGCGTGGGCCTGGTCGTCGCCAACGTCGTCAATCAGTACGCCATGCCGCGCCTGCTCTACGAATATGGCGCCAGTCGCGACCCCGCTGCGCTCCTCGCGGCGGTCGAGCGGCTCGCGCTGCGCCTGTTTGTGCTCGGCTCGGGCGGTGCCCTCCTCGGCCTGTGGCTGGCCGGTCGCATCTGGGACCGCATCTTCCCGAGGCACCATCTCGATCAGACCGCGCTCGCCCTGATCCTCGCCGGGGTCGTTGTCGAGATTTCGAACCAATATGTGATCGCGCTCACAGCCACCAACCAACTGCGCGTGCAGATCGCGTTGCACGCGGTTGCGGCGGTAGTCGTGGTCGTGGGCTTGGCCATCGCGAGCTTTACGTCCCGCGATCTCCGGATCTTCGCTGCGGTGTTCCTGTGCGGTAGGCTGGCGTCGATGGTCGCGTTTCGCGCTGCGGCGACGCGCTTGGTTCGACCGACGGTCGCTCTGGCCTGAGGGGGACGTTTCGCTTTGCAGTTCCTTTCAAAGATCAAAGCGCTCGGAGCCTGCATCTCGTTCTCGCTGCTCGGTGCGTCCCTCGCGTGTTCGCTCGACAAGGGTGGCACCGCGAGCTCGCCCACCGACGCCCGCGTCGAAGATGGTGAGGTCGAGGTCGACACCGCCGGCGAGGTCTCGACCGACACCCAGCCCGCGGACGTGCCGGTCACCGAATGCGGCGACGGCGTCAAGAACGGCGCCGAGACGGATGTCGACTGCGGCGGCGGCGTCTGCGGCGCGTGCGGCGGGGGGCGCGCGTGCGTCGAGGCGCGCGATTGCATCTCGCGACAGTGCGCGATGGGGCGCTGCGTCGACAGTTGTGCGGACGGTACCCGCAACAACGACGAGACCGACGTGGACTGCGGCGGCAGCTGTGACGCGTGCGCCGACGGGCGCAAGTGTGGAAAGCCAGCCGACTGCGCGAGCGGCACGTGCTCGGGCGGCATATGTGGCGTGTCCAAATGCGACGATGGCGTCAAAAACGGCGACGAAACAGACGTCGACTGTGGGGGCACCGTCTGTCCGCGGTGCGCCCTCGGCAAGGGGTGCAGCGGGGCGGCGAGCTGCGTCACGAGCTTCTGTGCCGCCGGCGTCTGCGCGCGCCCGCCCTCGTGCAGCGCGCTCCACGCCGCGGCCCCTGGGCTCACGAGCGGCATCTACAAAATCGATCCCGACGGCGCGGGCGCGGGCACCGAGCTCGACGTTTATTGCGACATGGTGACGGCGGGCGGCGGATGGACGTTCCTCGCCCACGTAAACCAGGACTACGTCGGGGGCACTCTCTTCGGGGTCGACACCGGCACGTATCGAGCAGACCGCGCCGACGACGCGACGACCTACGGCCGCGCGGCCTCCCTGCTCCCCAACCTGATGCACACGGAGATGATGGTCACGATCGACATGGTCGAACCCGCGGCCGCGGTCGCTGCATCGCGCCTCGTCATCTTCCAATACAAGGCCGGTCTGAAGGCGTTCAACGGCGGGCCGGTGCCCTGTTCGGGGCTCGACGAGACTTTCCAGTACCGCCTCTCGCCGACGGACCCGCTCAAGGCGGCGCGGATGTTCATCTGCGATGCCACCCGTTGGCAGGCCCGCGTCGACGACGGGTCGCTTAGTCTGGTGCTCTTTTCGGGGGGCTCGGCGCTCGGCCAATACTGGGGGGCTGGGATCGGGGGCGACAATTCGTGGAATCACGATGCGTGGTGGTACGTGCGGTGAGTGTGAACGGTTGCCCCTGGGCCCCCGTCGGGGTATCCGAGTGTGCCGCTTGAATGAGCCAGGTGGCCCGACAACTAAGCCTCGGAGGAGTGCCCTCCCGCCACGCGTTCGCGATGACCGGCGGGCCTATGCCCCATGACATGGTGGAAAGACAAGGTTGTGCTGCTGACCGGGGGAACCGGCTCCTTCGGCAAGCGTTTCACGCAGATCCTGCTCCGCGACCACGGTCCGCGGAAGCTCATCATCTTCAGCCGCGACGAGCTTAAGCAGCACGAGATGCGGGTCGGTGGGTTCAACCAGCCCGAGCTGCGCTACTTCATCGGCGACGTCCGCGACGGCGAGCGCCTGCGTCGCGCCATGAACGGTGTTGACATCGTCGTCCACGCGGCCGCGATGAAGCAGGTGCCCGCCTGTGAATACAACCCGTTCGAGGCCATCGCCACCAACGTGATGGGTGCGAAGAATATCATCGACGCCGCTCTCGACGCGAAGGTGTCGAAGGTGATCGGTGTGAGCACCGACAAGGCGGTCGCTCCCGCGAACCTTTACGGCGCCACCAAGCTCTGCGCCGAGAAGGTCTTCGTCCAGGGCAACGCCTACTCGGGCGTCGGGGGCACCCAGCTCGCGGTCGTCCGCTACGGCAACGTGGTCGGCAGTCGTGGCAGCGTCATCCCGCTGTTCCTCGACCAACGCAAGACCGGCCGCATCGCGATCACCGACAAGCGGATGACCCGCTTCTGGATCACCCTCGAGCAGGGCGTGGCGCTCGTTCTCCGTGCAGCAGAGCTCATGCGGGGCGGCGAGACCTTCATCCCGAAGATCCCGAGTATGAACATCATGGATCTCGCCGAGGCGGTTGCGCCCGGCTGCGAGATCGATCACATCGGCATTCGGGCGGGCGAGAAGCTCCACGAGGTGCTCCTCTCCGAGGACGAGGCTCGGACGAGCATCGAGCTCGAAGACCTCTACGTCATCGAGCCGTCGCACCCGTGGTGGCGCGAGGTCAAGTACGACAACGGCAAGCGCCTCCCCGAGGGCTTCCGGTACGCGAGCGACACCAACACCGAATGGCTCCGCGTCGATGAGCTGCGCAAGCTGATCGAGACGATGCGATGAGCGGCGCGCGGCTCGCGATCGACGGCGGGGAGCCCGTTCGCACGAGGCTGCTCCCCTACGGACGTCAGAGCATCGACGAGGCCGACATCGCGGCCGTTGTCGACGTCCTTCGATCCGACTGGCTGACTACTGGCCCGAAAGTCGAGGCGTTTGAGCGCGCCTTCGCCGAGGTCACCGGCGCGCGGCATGCAGTCGCCGTATGCAATGGCACCGCCGCGCTGCACGCGTGCATGCACGCCGCCAAAGTCGGGCCCGAGCACGAGGTCATCGTCCCTGCGATGACCTTCGCCGCGTCGAGCAACGCGGCGATCTATCAGGGCGCAACCCCGATCTTTGCGGACGTCGATCCGGCCACTCTGCTCGTCGATCCGGCCGACGTCGAGCGGAAGCTCACCGCCCGTACGCGAGCTGTCGTGGCAGTCGACTATGCGGGTCAGCCCTGCGACTACGACGCGCTGCAGGCGCTCTGTGAGCGCCGAGGGATCACGCTCATCACCGACGCCTGTCACGCGCTCGGCGGGAGCCATCGCGGACGCCCGGTCGGCTCGTTCGTCCAGCTGAGCGCCTTCAGCCTGCACCCGGTCAAACACATCACCACCGGCGAGGGCGGCGTCATCACCACCAACGACGACGCGCTAGCCGCCGGCATGCGTGTATTCCGCAACCACGGGATCACGACCGATCACCGCCAGCGCGAGCAGCAGGGCTCGTGGTTCTACGAGATGGTCGACCTCGGGTGGAACTACCGACTCAACGACCTGCAGTGCGCGCTCGGCATCACCCAACTCGCGAAGCTGCGCGGGTGGGTCGAGCGCCGCCGTGAGCTGGCCTCGATGTACGACGCCGCGTTTCGGGGAGTCCCCCACGTCGCGCCGCTCGCCAAGCGCCCCGAGGTCGAGCACGCCTACCATCTCTACGTCGTCCGCATCGACTACGCGGCCCTTTGTGTCACTCGAAAAGAGGTCTTCGCCGCCCTCCGTGCCGAGGGCCTCGGGATCAACGTGCACTACGTCCCCGTCCACCTCCACCCATACTATCGCCGCAAGTTCGGCTACGGCCCCGGCCTGTGCCCGAACGCCGAGGCCGCGTACGAGCAGATCCTCTCCCTGCCGATGTTTCCGACCATGACCGACGCCGATCTGCGCGACGTCGTCGCGGCCGTGCAAAAGGTCCTCTCGGCCTACGCGCGATGACCAACAAGGTCCTCGTCATCGACTACGGGATGGGCAACCTCCGCTCGGTCGCGAATGCCCTCCGCGCGGTCGGCGCCGAGCCGCTAATCTCCGATCATCCCGCGTCGCTCAAGGAGGTCGGTCGCGTGATTCTCCCCGGCGTCGGCGCCTTCGGCGACGGTATGCGCAACCTCACCGACCGCGGTTGGCGAGAGGCGCTCGAAGCCTCCGTCCGCCGCGGCGGGATGCCCTACCTCGGGCTGTGTCTCGGGATGCAGTTGGTCGCCGCGCGCGGCACCGAGCACGGCGACCACGAGGGGCTCGGCTGGATTCCCGGCACCGTCGAGCGGCTGCCCGAGGACAATGCTTTTCGCGTTCCGCACATCGGCTGGAACGCCGTGCAGTTCAGGGCCGACAGTCGACTGTTTCGCGAGCTCGGCGAGTCGCCGACGTTCTACTTTGTGCACAGCTACGCGCTGGTTCCGCAGGATCCGAACGTCGTCGCCGGCCGCTGCGAACACGGTCCGCCATTCGTGGCCGCGATCGAGCACGAAAACATCTTCGGCACCCAATTCCACCCCGAGAAGAGCCAGAAGACGGGCCTCGCGGTGCTCAAGAGCTTCGTCACCCTCGCGAGCTGAGCATGCTCAAGAAGCGCCTGATCCCGGTCCTGTTGCTCAAGAACGGCATGCTCGTCCGGAGCGAGTCGTTCGACATTCACCAAATCATCGGCAACCCCATTCACGAGGTCGCCCGATTCAACGAGTGGAACGTCGACGAGCTCATCTACCTCGACATGACCCGGGACGACAAATACGACCTCGGTCGAGACGACCACCGCGTGCGTGGCATGTCCGACCCCCTCGATATCCTCGAGCGCGTGAGCGAGACGTGCTTCATGCCGCTCACCTGGGGCGGGCGCGTTCGGACGGTCGACGACATGCGCGCGCGGTTCTCGCGCGGCGCCGACAAGATCACGCTCAACACCGCCGCGTACCGCACGCCCGAGCTGATCACCGCGGGCGCCAAGGTGTTCGGCAGCCAGGCGATCGTCGTGAGCATCGACACCAAGCGCTTCGACGGAGCGATGGAGGTCATGGTCGACGGCGGTCGCACGCGCACCGGCGTCTCCTCAGTCGAACTCGCGAAGCAAGCGGAGGACCGCGGCGCCGGCGAGTTGCTCCTCCAAAGCATCGACCGCGACGGCACAGGCGAGGGCTACGACCTCGAGCTGATCCATGCGGTGGCGTCGGCGGTAAAGATTCCGGTCATCGCGTGCAGCGGCGTCGGCCGCTACGAGCACTACGTGGACGGCATCCGTGCGGGCGCGTCCGCCGTCGCGGCAGCGAACATTTGGCACTTCAAGGAGCTCTCCGATCGCGGCGGCAAGCGCGCGCTCGCGAAGGGCGGCGTTGACGTTCGGCTGTAAAGGCAGGTCACGAATGCGTTACTGCACCCGATGTGTGTATCCCTCGGCCGCGGCCACGCCGCTCACGTTCGACGCCAACGGCGTCTGCTCCGGCTGCCGCGTCGCTCTCCAGCCGCAGAAAGTCGACTGGGACGCGCGTTTTCAGTTGTTCCGGGAGCTCGTCGACGAGTACCGCGCCGACAACAACTACGACATCATCGTTCCCGTTAGTGGCGGCAAGGATAGCTACTTCCAAACGCACATCTGCAAGGAGCTGGGCCTCAAGCCGTTGCTCGTCACGTACCACGGCAACAACTACCTGCCGGAGGGTGAGTACAACCTGCAGCGCATGCGCGAGGTATTCGACTGCGATCACATCATCGTGCGTCCGAGCGTCGACGCGCTGATCAAGATGAACCGGCTCGGCTTTCGGCTGCAGGGCGACATGAATTGGCACGCGCACTGCGGCATCTTCACCACGCCGATTCAGGTCGCCGTTCGCTATAAGGTGCCGCTGATGCTCTGGGGCGAGCACGGGTTCATGGACCTGGCCGGCATGTACTCGTACAACGACTTCGTCGAGTTCACCGCCAAGCATCGGCTCGAGCACTCGCTCCGTGGCTTCGACTGGCACGACTTCACCGACGAGGGGCTCGACAAGCTGAAGCGCCCCGAGCTCAAAGAGGGCCTCCGCCCGAAGGATCTCCTGTGGGGGCAGTACCCGTCGGACGCCGAGATCGCCGACGTCGGCGTGCGTGGCGTCTACCTCGCGAACTACCTCAAGTGGGACGCGAACAAGCACACCCAGCTCATGATCGACAAGTACGGGTGGAGGGCCGCCGAACAGGAGTTCGAACGCACCTACCGCAAGATGTCGAATCTCGACGACATGCACGAGAATGGCATCCACGACTACCTGAAGTTCATCAAGTTCGGATACGGCCGCGCCTCCGATCACGCGTGCAAAGACGTGCGCGCCGGGCACATGACCCGTGAGCAGGCCATCGAGATGGTGCGTAAGTACGATCACGTAAAGCCGCGCCGCGACCTGGGCCGTTGGCTCACCTACGTGGGCATGACCGAAGAAGAGTTCGACATCACGTGCGACACCTTCCGCGATCCGCGCGTGTGGCGGATCGAGAACAACGAGTGGGTGAAGGACAACATCTGGGGCGAGCCGTCCAGCTACGGCCCGGTCCACCGCTAGGAAGACCATGGCGACCACCCCCACGCTCTCCGAGAACGACATCCGCCCCGACCATCTCATGGTCGACCAGGCCAAGCTCTTTGCCGCCGACGTCGCGCGCCTCCTTGAGCGGCGCAGCGAGTTCGTCGAGGTTGACTGCCCGGCGTGCGCCAATGCCCCGCGCAAGCCCGCTTGGCAGAAGTACGAGATGAGCTACGTCGAGTGCCTCGGGTGCGGCACCGTCTACATCTCGCCGCGCCCGCCGCCGTCGCTACTCGAGCAGTATTACGCGACGTCCGAGAACTACGCGTACTGGAACAAGTTCATCTTCCCCGCTTCCGAGGACGCGCGTCGTGAGCGCATCTTTCGCCCACGCGCCGAGCGGCTGGCCGAGATCTGCGGTCGCTACGGCATCAAGGGAGGCACGCTTCTCGAGGTCGGTGCGGGTTTCGGCACCTTTGGCGAGGAGATCAAGCGCATCGGCACGTTCTCGCGCGTGTTCTCGGTCGAGCCCACGCCCGACCTGGCGGCGACCTGCCGGCGCAAGGGCCTCGAGGTGATCGAGGCGCCGATCGAGAAGGTCAAGCTCGACGTACCGATCGACGTCGTCGCGAGCTACGAAGTGATCGAGCACCTCTTTTCCCCCCGTCGGTTCCTCGAGGACTGCGCCGCGCAGGTGCGCCCGGGCGGGCTCATCGTCCTGACCTGCCCCAACGTCCGCGGCTTCGACATTATGGAGCTGCGCGAGAAGTCCGGCGCCGTCGACGTCGAGCACCTCAATTACTTCCACCCCGCGTCGCTCGGCAAGCTGCTCGGCGAGTGCGGGTTCGAGACGCTCGAGGCATTCACCCCCGGCCGCCTCGACGCCGAGCTCGTGCGCAAGCGCGTGCTGGCGGGCGAGCACTCGCTCGACCAGCAACCGCTCCTCCGCTCGGTGCTCCTCGACCGGTGGGACGAGCTCGGCGAGAAGTTTCAGGATTTCCTCGCCACGAACGGCCTCTCGTCGCACATGTGGATCGTCGGCCGGCGGAGGGGAGCCAAGTGAGCCGCGTCGCGCTCGTCACCGGGGGCTCTCGCGGGCTCGGCGCGGCGATCGTCCGCAAGCTCGCCGCCGACGGGTATGACGTCGCGTTCACCTACCTGCAGGACGAGGCAGCTGCGATGGCGTTGCAGCGGGAGCTCGCGGCCGCAGGGAAGCGTGCCCACGCCGTTCGCGCCGACGTCGGCGACTTCGAGCAAGCAGGGATTGCCGTCCGCGAGGTCGAGGCGCAGCTCGGGCCGGTCTTCGCGCTCGTCTGCAACGCCGGCGTCGCCCGGAGCAACCCAATCTGGAGCGCCACCGAGAGCGACTGGGACGACGTTCTGCGCATCTCGCTCAAGGGGGCGTTCAACTACCTTCGCGCCTGCTCGGAGGGGTTCGTAGCTCGCCGCGGCGGGCGGGTGGTCTGCATCGGATCGATCAACGGCCTCCGCGGTCGCGTGGGAACGATCAGTTACAACGCGGCCAAGGCCGGGATGATCGGGCTCGTGAAGACGGCGGCTGCGGAGCTCGGGCGCTACGACGTCAATGTCAACCTCATCGCCCCCGGTTACATCGAGACACCCTCGCAGGCGCGTACGCCGGAGCTGGTGCGTGATCTCGTGCTCAAGGAGTGCGCGATCAAGCGCCTCGGCACGCCCGAGGATGTCGCGGATGTCGTCGGCTTCTTCTGCAGCGATGGGGCCCGCCATGTCACCGGTCAGGTATTGAAGGTCGACGCCGGGCAGTACCTGTGACGCGGTTCGTCGCCATCGTGCAGGCGCGCTTCGGGTCTCAGCGGCTGCCCGGAAAGGTGCTCGCGGAGCTCGCTGGTCGTTCGCTCGTCGAGTGGGCGCTGCGCCACGCGGGCGAGGCGAGGTCGATCTCCGACGTGGTCCTCGCGACCAGCGTGGCGCCCGAGAACGATCCAGTCGCCGCGCTCGCCGCGCAGCTCGGGTATTCGGTCCACCGCGGCCCCGAGGAGGACGTGCTGGAACGCTTCGTTGGCGCGGCGCGTGCGGCGCACGCCGACGTCATCGTACGGCTCACGGCCGACAATCCGCTCGTCGACCCCGCCTTCATCGACGAGACACTCGACGAGCTGCAGGGCGCGCCCGAGCTCGAATACATCGAGACCACGACGAGCGGGACGTATCCGTACGGGTTGTCGGTCGAGGCGGTGAGCGCACGCGCGCTCGAGGCAGCGTACGCGGCAGACCAGACCGCGCGCGGGCGAGAGCACGTAACGGTCTACGTGCGCGAGCATCCGGAGCAGTTCAGGGCTCGCGCGCGGCGCCACGAACCAAGCTTCGGACACCTCCGGTGGACGGTCGACACACCCGAAGACCTCGCGAACGTCCGCGCGCTCTTCGAGCGTCACGAGCTCGCGAAACGCTGGCTACCGTGGCGCGAGCTCGCTGGTCGCGAGTCGTGAGCTGCTCGGGGCGTGCGACGCCGGCTACGAGCGCAGGAGCGACCACGTGAGCGGCGTCCCGCGAGCGATGTCCTCGGCGGCGCGACGTCCGAGCACCTCCGTCATGAACTTCGGCGGCAGGCCGTGGCCGGGCCGGATCGAACGCACGTTGTCGGCGGTGAAGAGCTCGCCGGCCTTTACGTCTCTCACGACGAAGAGCGAGCGGCGGAAGTTACGGCTCGCGGCCTCGGCCGGCGCAACGCCGTAGTGCACCCGCCCCACCGCGCGCTCGGCAATGCGTACCGCCGCGACCAGGGCCTTGAACTCGTCAGGCTCGAGGGAGAACGCGCTGTCCGGTCCGCCATCGGCGCGGGAGATGGTGAAGTGCTTCTCGACGACGCACGCGCCGAGGGTGACCGCAGCGACCGGGACGGTGTGACCGGGCGTGTGGTCGGAGAGGCCAGTCGCGACATCGAAAGCCTCGGCGAGATGAGGAATGGTCGAGAGGTTCGCGTCCTCGGGCGGGGCCGGATAGGCGCTCGTGCACTTGAGCAGCACGATGTCCGTGGCGCCGCCCTCGCGCGCGGCGTTCACCGCGTCCTCGATCTCGGCGAGCGTGCACATGCCAGTGGACATGATCATGGGCTTGCCCGTGCGGGCTACGCGCCGGATTAACCCGAGGTCCACCATCTCGAATGACGCGACCTTGTGCGCCGGCACCTCCATCTTCTCCAGCAGCTCGATCGCCGGCTCGTCGAACGGCGTCGAGAAGAGGTCGATCTTCAGCTGCCGCGCGACCTCCATCAGCCTCGGCTGCCACTCCCAGGGCGTGAATGCCTCCTGATAGAGACCGTAGAGCGTCTTGCCCTCCCAGAGAGTGCCCTTGCCGACCCGGAAGTACTCGCGATCCGAGTCGATGGTGAGCGAATCCGCGGTATACGTCTGCAGCTTGACCGCGTCGGCGCCGACCTCCTTCGCGATCTCGAGGAGCCGGATCGCGCGGTCGAAGTCCTGGTTATGGTTCGCCGACATTTCCGCCACGATGTACGTCGGATGGGAGGGTCCGATCGTGCGGCCATTGATGGTGATGGTGCGGGGCATACGCGAATCTCCGGTGTCAGGGGCGGTCGAGGACGAACGTAGCGGGCTCACGGCTTGGATCGAGGTCGTGGAACCCGGCGGACAGGGCCATGCGCTGGGACGCCTCGTTTGAACGCTTGATTGTTGCGATCAATCTGCCACGCGCCATGCACCGCGCCGCGAGCAGGAGCCGACGGCCGAGCCCGCGCCCCCGCGCCTCGGGCGCAACGGTCCATGAGAGCTCGGTCTCGCCCGGTCGCTGGTCGAACCTCACTGTACCGATCGGCGCGCCCCGCTCGTGGACGACGTAGAGCCGACGGGTCGGGCTCCGCAGCGAGGCCGAGAGCCAGCGCTCGTGAGCGGCGAGCGGCACCTCGCCCGAGTCGAGGGAGTTGCGGCGAGTCTGCTCGTCGTTTCGCAGCCGCAGCAGGAGGTCGCTGTCTTCCGCACGCGCTGCGTGGAATACGAGCTCGTCGATGGTGTCGAGCCCGGCTCGCTCGCGCAGGATCTGGACCACCCTGAGCGCGCCACGCCCGTCGATGAGGCGCCGGCCGTTCTCAGCCATCAGCGACGCGCGGGCGCGATCGGCCGCGAGGGCGGCGAGCGCGTCGACGATCGCGGCCGGGTCGGGCGCCGCTGCGGTCGCGACGCCGGCTGACGTGGCGGTGTCGACCACGGCCCTTTGGTTCTCCGCGGCGCGTACGAGCACGCTCGGGGTGCCCGTGAACGCAAGCTCCCATGTCGTCGAGCCGGCGGCGCCGATGGCGAGGTCGGCCCACACCAAGTGGGGCACCATCGACGGCGCCGAGACGATGACCTCGACCCCCTCGAGCGGCGGCAGCGCCTCGGCGTGCGGCCCGACGACGGCGCGGATGTGGAAACCGCCGCGCTCCTGCAGCCGCTCGACGACCGGTCGGGTGAGACGAAGCGGGTCGCTGCCGCCGAACGTGACGAGCACGCGCTCGGCGCCGCGTTCCCTCGCCACGCTCGCGAGCCTGAGCTCGCGGCGGAGGAGCACGAACTCCGGACCGAGCAACACCTCCGCGTCGCCGTAGGCCGAGGTCGTGGCCGTCTGGTCGAGGACCAAATCCGCGTACGCGGCGCGCCGCGTCCCGCTGTCGTCGAGCGACAGCACGCGGAGGCCGCGCTGGTGGAGGGCCTCCTCGAGGCCACGCGGCAGCGTGTAGCCGTCGACGGCCACCCAGGCTGCCTGCCGCTCCGCCGCGAGCGCGACGGTCTGTGCGACCTCGCTCTCTTCGGACACGCCAGCGGGGAGGCGCACCGCGTGGTCGGCGAGCTCGGGCGGCGGGGTCCCCCGCGTGACGAGCACGGTCTCGCCGCCGCAGTCGCGGAACGCCTGTGCTAGGGCCAGGCAACGGATGAGGTGTCCGCTTCCGACCTCCGCGGAGGCGTCCGCGCGTACGACGAGGAGCGGCGCCGTCACGGCGAGAGCCGCACCATCGCGTTGGTTCGCGAGGATTCGAGCACCGCGAGCGCAAGCGCGAGCACGCGACGCGCGTCGTCGATGTCCTGCTCGGGCTGCTCCTGCCCCGCGACGCAGGCGAAGAAGTGACGCAACTCGTCCACGTACATCTCGTTGGCGTCCCAGGTCTCGGGGAGCTTCTCGGTCGTCCATGCCCCCGTCTCGGCGAGGTAAACCCTGACCTCGCGGGCGCGAAAGTCCCAGATCGCGGTCCCCCGATCGCCGACGACCTCGCAAGAGCGGGAATACGTGCGCTGGACGTAGTCGACGTGCAGCTCGCCGAGCGTGCCGTTCCGGAAGCGCAGCACCGCGCTGGCGGTGTCCTCGGTGTCGATCTCGATATGGCTGAGGTGGCCAGCGAACCCCGCCACCATGTCGACCTCGCCGAAGAGCCAACGCAGGTAGTCGAACTCGTGGATCGCATCGAGGACGATGCCGCCGCCAAGGTCGCGACGCGCGCTGTAGCCGCGGCGATAGTCTTCCCACGGATGCCAGTCGGGGAGGTACTGCCCAAACTGTGCTCGAGCGGAAACAACCCGACCGAGAAGGCCCGCGCCCAGGACTCCCTTGAGCTTACGCAAGCCCGGGTGGAAGCGCAGGTTGCACCCGACCAACGAGACCAGCCGGCGCTCGCGGACTTCGTCGGCGAGCTCGCTCAACGCCGCGTCGTTGACGTGGGAGACCGGTTTCTCGATGAACAGATGGCAGCCTCGTCGTGCCGCCTCGACCGCGACTTCGACGTGTAGAGCGGATGGCGAGGTGACGAAGACGATGCTCGGCGAAGCCGCCCACGCGTCCTCGAGAGTGGCGAACGTGGTCGCGCCGAACTCGGCGCCCACCAGGTCACGGCGATCCGCGAGCGGGTCGACCCCGAGGAGGCGATCGACGCCGAGGGAGCGCAGGTTCCGGAGGTGCCTCCGCCCGATCGAGCCACACCCGACGACGAGCACTTGGTGATCCACGGTGTGTGGGTGCGTAGCACCAACCGGGCGTTCACTGGAAGTCGGCACGGTTGAACGAAACCATGACTTCGCGCACCGGAATGGTTTCATCGACGTTGCGGTACCCGACCCCGAGAAGTAGCGTCTGCCGGTCCACGTGATGCAGCTCAGTAGGTTCACCCGCCGCCTCATCACGACAGTCGCCCATGCGCTGCTGTGGACGGCTGGGCTGTCCCTCGCGCTCTACCTGCGGTTCGATGGCGCCATCGATGTCGAGTGGAAGCTTCGCGCGCTGCGGCTGCTGCCGGTGCTTCTCGCGATCCGCATCGTTACATTCTGGTGGACCGGCCTCTTCCACGGGATCCTTCGCTACGCCGGCATGCCGGAGTTCCGCTCGATCGTGCGCGCCACGACGATCGGCAGCGTGATCATCGGAGCCTGTGGCTTCATGGTCCACCGGGTCGCCCTGCCGCGCTCGGTCTACGTTCTCGAGTGGCTGCTCGCCCTCGCGCTCACGGGCGGGCTGCGGTTCGCGATCCGCATGCTCACCGATCGGCATTCGATGATGTCGCATGCGGCCGCCGACGCGCCGCCGGTGATTCTCCTTGGCGCCGGCAACGCAGGCGAGCTGTTCGTACGCGACCTCTTGCGGAACCCTTCGCCCTCCCTCCGCATCGCCGGTATCCTCGACGACGCCACCGACAAGAGCGGCGCGCTCCTCCACGGCCTCCGCATCGCGGGCGCGATCGAGCCCGAGCGCCTCCGGGCCCTCGCCGAGGAGACCGGCGCCAAGCGCGCGGTCCTCGCGATCCCCACGGCCACGGGGGCGCGCACGCGAGAGATCGTGTCGATGTGCCGTGAGCTCGGGATCGCGCTGCAGACCATCCCGAGCATGCACGACATCGCCGCCGGGCGCGCGCGTGTTTCGCTGCTCCGCGACATCAACATTGAAGACCTCCTCCGGCGCGATCCGGTCAACCTCGACGAGACCTCGATCGAGCGGTTCGTTGCCGGCAAGCGGGTGCTCGTCACGGGCGCGGCCGGCAGCATCGGAAGCGAGATCGTTCGGCAGGTGGCGCGATTCCGCCCCGCGCACGTCATCCTCCTCGACCACAACGAGAACGGCCTCTTCTTCCTTGAACGCGAGCTCCGCGAGTCCTTTCCCGACCTGCGCTTCAGCGTTCGGCTCGCCGACATCCGCGACGTGCAGCGCATCGATCAGGTCTTCGCCGAGGGCCGGCCCGACGTCGTCTACCACGCAGCGGCGCACAAGCACGTGCCGCTGATGGAAGAGAACCCGACCGAAGCCGTCCGCAACAACGTGCTCGGCTCGCGCACCGTGGCCGACGCGGCGGGCCGATTCGGCGCCGAGGCCTTCGTCCTCATCTCCACCGACAAGGCCGTCAACCCGACCTCGGTCATGGGGACGACCAAGCGCATCGCCGAGATGTACATCCAATCACTCTCGTCCCGCTGGAGCGCGACGCGCTTCGTGGCGGTGCGGTTCGGGAACGTCCTCGGCAGCGCCGGTAGCGTGGTCCCGATCTTTCGCGAGCAAATCGAGCGCGGCGGCCCGGTGCGGGTCACCCACCCCGACATGCGACGGTTCTTCATGACGATCCCCGAGGCCTGCCAGCTCGTGCTCCAGGCCGCCGCCCTTGGGGCCGGCGGCGAGATCTTCATCCTCGACATGGGCGAGCCGGTCAAGATCGTGGATCTCGCGCGGGATATGATCACTCTGTCGGGTCTCCGCCCGGACGTCGACGTCGAAATCGAGTTCACTGGCATGCGCCCGGGCGAGAAGCTCTACGAGGAGCTCATGCTCGACGCCGAGGCGGCCACCGCAACGGCCCACCCGAAGATCTCGATCGCCAACATCGTCCCCTCGTCCACCGAGCACATCGCCGCTGTCGTCGACCGGCTCGACCGGCTCAGCGTCCGCGTCACCGACCCGGGGACCATTCGGGCCGAGCTCGCGGCGATCGTCCCCGAGTCACGCCTGACGCTCGGGCCACCGGCGATGCCGCGAACGGCGGAGACCGACGCCGCGCACGAGTATGCCGCTGCGGAAGTGAACGCCTGAGGTCTGGTAGGAAGCTCTCAAGCCGATGTGCGGCATCGCTGGCGTGTATCACTACGACGATTCGGAGCGCGCAGCCGACGCTGCGAGCGTGGCTGCGATGGCGCGCGCGATCGCGCACCGCGGCCCCGACGGCGAGGGGCTGTTCACAGATGCGACCGTCGCGCTCGCGCACCGGCGACTCGCCATCGTCGACCTGACGCCCTCGGGCAAGCAGCCGATGACGACGCCCGACGGGCGCTTCACGATCATCTACAACGGCGAGTTCTACGACCACGCGCGCTTCCGCGAGCAACTCGAGGCTCACGGCGTCGTGTTTCGCGGGACGAGCGACACCGAGACGTTGCTCCACCTGCTCGCCGAGAAGGGGCCGGCCGCGCTCGAGGACACCGCCGCGATCTTCGGCTTCGCGCTGTGGGACCGCCGCGAGCGCAAGCTGTTGCTCGCGCGCGACCACCTCGGCGTCAAGCAGCTGTACTTCCACGACAACGGCCACCGGGTCGTGTTCGCGAGCGAGATCAAGGCGCTCTTCGCCTACCCGGACGTGCCGCGCGAGCTCGACCCCGAGGGGCTCAACCAGTACCTCCACTTCCATAACACGCTCTTCGAGCGCACCTTCTTCAAGGGCGTTCAGCAGGTACGCGCCGGGGAACACGTCTCCTTCGGCCCTCGCGGTGCTTCGCGCCAGACGTATTTTCGCCTCACGCGGTTCGACGACGCGCCGCACGACCCGGTCGCCGAGACCGAACGGCTCGAGGAGCTTCTCTCGAGCGTCGTCCGCGACCAACTGATGTCCGACGTGCCCGTCGGCGCGTTCTTCAGCGGAGGCATCGACTCGAGCGCGGTCACCGCATTCGCCAAGCGGGCGGGACTCCGTCCACGGTGCTTCGGCGTCCACTTCACCGATCAGGGTGTCATCGACGAACGGCCCTTCCAGGAGGCCGCGGCGCGCGCGCTCGGGGTCAAGCTCGACCTCATCACCCTCGATGGGCGGTCCTTCCCAGAGGACCTCGCCAATCACCTCTGGTACCAAGACCAGCCAGTCATCGGGTCGGCGATGTTCCCGATGTACGAGGTCGCGCGGCTCGCCTCGCGCTCCGTGAAGGTTTGTGTCGGCGGGCAGGCCGGCGATGAGATCTTCGCCGGCTATGCGCGCTACGCGCTCGTCCAGCCGTTCCGCACGTTTCAGGGATGGTTGAGCGCGCGGCGCGCGCCGCGGCTCCCGGGGCTGGTGGCTCCGCGGACGTCCAACCTGCAGAAGCAGCTGATCGACGTGCGCAATGTCCGGCGCTTGATGGGCGCTCTGCGCCACGGTTTCGACTGGCGCGCCCGCTACTTCGAGACGTTCGCGACGATCAGCGCGCGTACCTGGCGATCGGTGCTCGATCCCTCGTTGGTGTCGCGCGAACGGTGTCGCGCGCTCTTCGACGACGTGATCGACGAGTGCGCATCGCACGACCCGGTGACCAAGGTGCTCTACTGGGATGTTCGAACGTACCTCACCGGGCTGTTCATGCAGGACGACCGCATGAGCATGGCGCACAGCCTCGAGTCGCGCGTTCCCCTTGCCGATCCGCGCGTGGTCCGTCACGCGTTTCGCGTCCCCTCGGATCTCAAGATTCGCGGCGGCTCCAGCAAGTGGATCCTCCGGAGCGCCGTCGCCGACGTGATCCCGCCCACGGTGCTCAATCGCCGCAAGGTGGGCTTCGACACACCGACCACCGCTTGGATGCAGGGCATGCACCGAGACTATGTGCGCGACACGCTGCTCTCCTCGTCGGCGCGCAGCCGGGGATGGTTCAACGCGGCGAACGTCGAGGCGATGCTCGACAACCCCCGTTCGCCGCAGTGGGCGGACGTCGTGTGGAAGCTCCTGAGCCTGGAACAGTGGGCGCGCGTGTTCCTCGACGCGCCGAGCGCGTCCGTGGCGCGTAGCGCGCCGATCGAGCGGCGCGTCGAGGTGCGATGAACATCCTCGATTCGCTCCGTAATGGCACCCAGGAGCTCCGCGAGCTCGGGTTACGGCGCGTGCTCTTTCGGGTACGCCACGAGCTGCGGCGCCGGAGCGACGCCTTCGTGCGCCCGCGCGCCGCGGTGCCGACCACCGAGCTCCTCGAGCCGGTCTCCCTCGAGCGGCTCGCCGACCGCCTGCCGTTCGCGCGGCCGGCCGACGTGCGTGAAGCCCTCGCCGAGGTCCTCGGTCGCGAAAGACTCGCACAGCTCCGCGAGCTCGCCGAGCAAGCGGCGGACGGGAAGATCCGCGCGTTCGGGCGGTGGGTCGCGGACTACGGCGATCCGATCGACTGGCACGTCAACCCAACCAACGGGCAGCGGTGGGCCGCGGAGCGTCCGCACTCGGTCGCCCTCGCGGACGAGCCACGCGTCGGCGACGTGAAGCTGACCTGGGAGGTCGCGCGGTTCCCACAGGCCTACTGGTTCGCGCGTGCCGCGACGTTCTTCCCCGAGCTCCGCCCGACCCTTGGCAACGCGTTCGTGCAGCAGGTGCGCAGCTTCGTCTCCAACAACCCCTACGGTTTCGGCGTTCACTGGAACTCGGGCCAAGAGGTCGCGTTCCGCATGATGGCGTGGGCGTTCGCGGCCGCGGTGTTCGAACGCAACGGAGAATCGCTCGACGGCTTCGCGGAGCCCCTCGCGGTGCAGCTCCACCGCTCCGCCGTTCACATCGAGTCGATCATCGATTACGCGCGCTTCGCCGTCTACAACAACCACCTTCTGTCGGAGGCGCTCGGCCTGCTGCTCGCTGGGCTCGTGGTGCCCACCAAGCAGTCGGCCGGCTGGCTCGCCCTCGGGGTAGAAGAGCTGACGCAGGAGGCCGACCGTCAGATCTATCCGGACGGTGCGTACATCCAGCACTCGCACAACTACCATCGCGTCGCGCTCATCAACTACGTGTGGAGCGCGCGCCTCCTCCAGCAAGCCGGGCGCGCCGTCCCCTCGGTGTGGCTCGCAGCGATGGAGCGGTCGTTGGACTTCCTCTACGCGCACCAGTGTCCGACCGACGGCCGACTCCCCAACTTCGGCGCCAACGACGGCGCGCATCAGACTCAGCTCTCTACCTGCGACTTCTCCGACTTTCGACCGATTTTGCAGACCGTCAGCGCGCTCACGCGCGGCGAGCGCCTCTACGACCGCGGTCCGTGGGACGAAGAGCTCGTGTGGTGGCAGGGAGCGAGCGCGCTCGACCTGCCGCTCCGCGCTCGTCCGCGATGCAGCGCGAGCTTCGCGAGCTCCGGCTACCACGTGCTGCGCGGAGACGACGAACGCTCCTTCGCGACGATGCGCTGCGGCTCGCTCTCCGAGCGCTTCTCTCAGATCGATATGCTCCACGTCGACGTCTTCTTCCGCGGGGTGAACGTCCTCGCCGACGGCGGGAGCTTCCTCTACAACGGCCCGCCGGTCTGGCATCAACACTTCTTCCGCACCGCGAGCCACAACACCGTCGTCATCGACGACGCCGATCAGATGCTCCACTGGCGGCGGTTCAAGCCGCTCTACTGGACGCGCGCGCGTACGCTCCAGTTCGAGTCGCACGGGCGGTACGGTTTGTTCGCGGGGGAGCACTTCGGGTACGAGCGGCTTCCCGGCGGCCCCTGTGTGCACCGGCGGTCGGTCCTCCGCTTCGGCGACGAATGTTGGGTGGTCGTCGATCGGGTCAAGGGCACCGGCGCGCGCCGGATCGGTCTGCAGTGGCTCGCTGGCGTCGCGGAGCACCGACGCGAGGGAGCCGCGGTCGAGCTCCTGACCGCCGAGGGGCCCTTCTCCGTGGGGGTCTTCGATGGCACGGCTCGTCCCGTGCCGCTCGACGTCGTGGTCGGCAGCGAGACTCCGCCGCGCGGCTGGCTCTCGCGCTACTACGGCGAGCGAACGCCGGTCGCGTCGATCGCTGCCCATTTCACCGAGCACCTCCCGCAGACGCTCATCTCGGTGCTCGGCGCCCCCGGGCATGTGCTCGGCAGAACCGAGCGCGGCAGGTTCGTCGTCGCGGGGCCGAGTCAATTCTCGTTCGCGATCGAGGACGGCATGATCGGAGACGTCCGATGAAGATCGCGGTGGTTCACCAGTACTACCTCATGCCCGGAATGTCCGGCGGCTCACGGTTCAACGAGCTCGCGCGGTTGTGGTCCGACGCGGGACACGAGGTCACGGTCATCGCAGGCACCGTCGACTACGGCACAGGCACCGTCCCGGAGCGCTACCGCGGCAGGCTCACGACTTGGGAGCAGGACGGCTCCGTGCGGGTATGTCGCTGCTGGGTGCCACCGGTCTATGCCAAGGGCTACCTCGGGCGAATGATGGCCTTCGCCGGCTACACGATGTCGGCCGCGTGGGCCACCCGCGCGCTCGACGACGCAGACGTCGTCATCGCCACGTCTCCGCCGCTCCTCGCGGCGATTCCCGGTTGGATCGCCGCGCACCTCGCCGGGCGCAAGAAGCCCTGGGTCTTCGAGGTTCGCGATCTGTGGCCCGAGAGCGCCGTGACCACGGGCGTCCTTCGCAAGGAATCCCTCCTGACGAGAGGGCTCTACGCCATCGAGGCGTGGGCCTATCGCACCGCCGACCGGATCAACGTGCTGACGCCTGCCTTCGAGGAGGACATCGTTGCGCGCGGCCTCGCCGATCGCGCCAAGATCGTGTTCGTGCCCAACGGCGCCGACGTCGAGCTGTTTACGCCCGGTCCGAGGGACAACGACGCCCGCCGCGAGCTCGGGTGGGGCGATCGGTTCGTCGTGATGTATGCCGGCGCGCACGGTCGAGCCAACGCTCTCGGTCAGCTGGTGGAAGCCGCCGCGTTGCTCCGCGACCGGAGTGACATCCTTATCGCGTGCGTCGGCGACGGCCCCGAGCGCGCGGGCTTGCAGGCGGCCGCCGCAGCGCGCGGCCTCGACAACATTCGCTTTCATGGCGCAGTGGCCAAGGACCGCATGCCGGCGATCGTGCGAGCCGCCGACGTCGGGGCCGCGGTGCTGCAGAACAACCCAACGTTCCGCACGGTCTACCCGAACAAGGTATTCGATTACATGGCGTGCGCGCGGCCCACGCTACTCGCGATCGACGGGGTCGCGCGGGAGTTGGTATGCGACCAGGCGCGCGCAGGCGTGTTCGCGGAGCCGGAGAACGCCCGAGCGATCGCCGACGCGATCCGCCGCCTCGCCGACGAGCCCGCGCTCAGGAGCGAGCTGGGCGAGCGGGGCCGCGCGTGGGTGCTCGCCAATGCGACGCGCGAGGCGCTCGCCCAACGATACCTCGACGTGCTCGACCGCCTGGTGCGAGAGCAGGGTCGCGCATGAAGCAAGCCGGCTGGCGGCTCTTCGTCAAGGTCGCGTGCGACCGTGCAGCGGCGGCGGCCGGGCTCGTGGTGACCGCGCCGATCATCGCCGCCGCCGCCGTCGCGGTGCGCGCGAGCATGGGGGCGCCGGTGTTCTTCCGCCAGGAGCGCCCCGGTCGCCACGGCAAGACGTTCCGCGTGGTGAAGTTTCGCACGATGTCCAACGCCACAGACGCAGAGGGGCGGCTCCTTCCGGATGAGCAGCGGCTCACCCTCGTCGGAGCGTGGCTACGCTCGTCGAGCCTCGACGAGCTGCCGCAGCTGTTCAACGTGCTGACGGGTGATCTCAGCCTCGTCGGTCCGCGCCCGCTGCTCGTGCGATACCTCCCGCGCTACTCGCCCGAGCAGGCGCGCCGTCACGAGGTGCTCCCCGGCATCACCGGCTGGGCACAGATCAACGGCCGCAACGCGATCGACTGGAATCGGAAGTTCGAGCTCGACGTATGGTACGTCGACAACTGGAGCCTCCGGCTCGACGCCCGCATCCTGTGGCGCACCCTGCGGGCGGTGCTGTTGCGCGAGGGGATCAGCAGCGAGGGGCACGCGACGATGCCCGAGTTCATGGGCGCACGACAGTTTGACGAGCCAAGGGCGAACAGCTAAACGACTCGTCGCAACGGTGAGGTAGCCAAGTGGTTAGGCAACGGTTTGCAAAACCGTTATACGCGGGTTCGAATCCCGTCCTCACCTCCCAGAGTTCGGGCCCGAGCTCGCGCCGGTGAGGGCGCTCGAGATCGCTACGACCCGCGACTCGTTGCTCGGCGGTCTGGTCACGTATGAGCAGCCGGCGCACGGTTACCGCGTGGCGCTCGAGGCGCCGATGCTGGCTCGCTTCGCGGCCCTCGGGCGCGCGCGGCCGTTCCGCTCCCTGATCGATCTCGCGTCGGGGCCGGGCGCGGTGGCCTTGTGCCTGCTCGCCGCGGGCAGGGTGGAGCGTGCGGTCGCGATCGAGATCGATCGCGACCACGCCGAGCTGGCGCGGCGCAACGCGGTCGCCAACGCCGCGTCGATGGAGGTCATCGAGGCCGACGTCGCGTCGGTCAGCGGGATTCGAAGCGAGCTCGTCGTGGCCAATCCTCCCTGGTTCGAGCCGGAATCCGGGCCCCTCGCGACCGGCTCGTCGCGCGCAGCCGCGCGCGCGTTTACCCGCGGCACACTCCACGCGTTCGTCGTCGCGGCGCGAAGGCTCCTCGCGCCGCGCGGGCGCGTTGTGCTGTCGATGCCGGTCGCGCGCCTGGTGGAGACGCTCGGCGAGCTCGCCGAAGTCGGGCTGCACGCGAAGCGCATGCGGTTCGTTCATCCGCGTGAGGGCGAGGAGGCCGACGTCGTGCTCATCGAGGCAAAGCCCGGGCGGATCGGTGGCCTCGCCATCGCGCCGCCCTGGCACGTGCGCACCGCCTCGGAGAGCTACACGCCCGAGACCTATCAGACGCTGTTCACGGCATCGTGGGGAACGGCGGAGGCGGGGGCGCCGTCGTCGGCGCGGGGAGCGGGACGGGATCCGGCGTGAGGATGATCGTCGGCTGCCCCGTGGGCGCCGTGCCGACGGGCTTCGTCGGCCAGGTGCCCACCGGCTTGGTGGGCCAGCCGCCGCTCGACTTGGGCGTGGCGACGGGCGCGGGGGCCGCGGAGCCGACGAGGCGCTCGGCGTCCGCCGCGACCGGATACCCCTCGGGCCGCGCGAAGAACTTCACCTTGTACTTGCCGTTCATCGGGAAGACGAACGAGCCGACGTAGCGCGTCGGCGTCTCGGCGCGCGCCTCGATCTCCTTCGGCTTCTCGAGGCTCGGCCCCGAGATGGTGAAGTGCGCCTTGGGATCGCCCTCCTTCGGCGTCTCCCCGGTGATGGTGGCCACGATCGTCACCGGCTCGTTGGGCTTGATCGCCTCGTCGCCCCCGATGCGCGTGGTCGCGGAGAAGCGCGCGGCGCCGCCGTCGGTCACGAGCTGGGCGGTGCTCGGATCCTTGGCGAGGGTGGCCTCGACCTCTTCGATCTCCTCCTGCAGGCCCTTGTCGGGCGGCGAGAGCTTGGCTGCGAGTTGGTAGAGCGCCAGCGCACCGGTGAGGTCGTCGTGGGCCTTCTTGTCGAGCGCTTCGCGCACGATGCGGTCGGCGGCGGCGTTGCGGATCTGGAAGGTGCGGGTCTCGCTCGGGGCGATCGCGAGGAGCTTGTCGGTGAGCTCGAGGACGTTCTCGCCCGGCGGCTTGTCCCACTTGCGCGCGTCGAGCGCGCTCTGCGCGCGTCGGAGGAGCTCCTCGACCTCGGTCTTCTTGTCGTCGACCTTGTGCTGACCGATCCAGCCGAGGCGGTAGGCGGCGATGCCGACGCCGAACACGCCGACCAGGGCGCCGACCAGGAGCAGCGCCGTCCAGCGACCGCGCCGCGGAACGCCCGCGGCCATCAGGCTCTCGTCGCGCGGGGTGGACGCGGTGCCGAGGATCGACTCCTCGCCGGACGGCGTGGGCTGCGGTGGCATCGCCACGGTCCCGGCGGCGTTGACCTTCGGTTGGTCGGGCTCGTCGTCGACCGTCTTGGCCACGCGACGCTGCGCGGGAGGCGGCGCGGCGGGCGCGCCGTCTGCCGGGCGACCGCTGTAGGAGGGGTGATAGATGCCTTCGGGCGGCTTCATCCCGTCGGGCTTCATGGGCGCGAGCTGCGTTTGGGTGGACGCGAGCGGCTTGCCGAGGCCGGGCGGAGGCGTGACCGCGTGGGTGCCGGACAACACGGGTGTCCCGAGCACCGGGAACTGGCCGCCGGACGGCGAGCGACGCGAGCGCGCGACGGCCGGGCGCACGAGCAGATCGTCGGACGACATGCCCGCGGCGATCGCCGCGTCGAGCAGCGCGCGGCCGAACGTGTGCGCGTCGGCGTCGCGCTGCGCCGGGTCCTTGGCGAGGTTCTTCATGATCACCGCCTCGACCCCCGGCGGCACGCGGCTGGCGCGGGGATGGCTGCGGAGCGGCGGCGCCGGATCGTGGATCTGGGCGACGAGCAGCGACACCGAGGAGTCGCTCTCGAACGGCGTGCGACCTGCGATGGCCTGATAGATGACGGTGGCGATCGCGTAGTTGTCGCTCGGCGGGCCGACCGGCTCGCCGCGCGCGCCCTCGGGCGACAAATAACGCGCGGTGCCGAAGACCAGGCCGGCCTGCGTTTCGATCCCCGAGCGGCCCGGATCGCCGCTCGCGAGGCGCGCGATCCCGAAGTCGAGCACCTTGACGAAGTCGAGGTCGTCGGCGCGGCGCACCAGCATGATGTTCTCGGGCTTGATGTCCCGGTGAACCACGCCGGCCTCGTGCGCTTGGCCGACCGCGTCGCACATCTGCAGACCGATATGGAGCGCCCGCTCGAGCGGCAGCGCGCCCCCCGCGGCGAGCAGCGCCGAGTGGAGCGAGATGCCGTCGAGGTACTCCATGACCAGGTACATCGTGCTGTCGTCGAGCTGACCGGCGAGCAGCACCTGCACGAGGTTGTTGTGGTTGAGGCGCGAGGCGACCTTGGCCTCGCGGAGGAAGCGCGAGACCAGATCGGGGTTCTGCGCGAGCTCCTTGTGGAGGATCTTCACCGCGACGTCGCGGTCGATGCCCCGCTGGTGCGCGCGATACACCCGGCCCATCGCGCCGGACCCGATCAGGGAGCGGATCTCGATGTGTCCGAGGATCTCGCGGCCGAGGAACGAGTCCTTGCCCTGACCGGAGCCGGTCGACGGGACGAGCGCGGTGCCGTCCTTCGGGCAGAACACCGCGTCGTCGCCGAACCGGCGACCGCACGTCGTGCAGACTTTGCTCTCTTCGGCCAAGGGTCTCTCGGAGATTAGACGGTACGCGCGGCGGTTTCGTGGTGCCAGTTCTGCGGCAACCCCGGCGCGACAACCTGCCGCACCGGAGCGGGTGAGGGGCTATGCCTATGCAGCTAGCGAACCCTCGCCCATAACGCCCGCGTTCCGTCCCTAAACAGGCGGGCGGCGCCGAATCCGCCGGAGGCCACGACGTCGAGCGGGCGGTCGCCCACGAGCCGGGCCGCAAGCAACGCGACATTGTGTCCGAGCGGCGCCGCTTTGCGCATCAGGCGCTCCAGCCGATCGGCGGTGAGCTCGTCGGCGGGTGTGGGGGCGCACGCATCGAGCCAGGGGCGATACCGCTCGTCGCGCCGGGTGAGCTCGCGGAGCGTGAGGATCCCGATCCGGCGCAAACGGTAGAGGCGGAGGCGTTCGGCGAGCGCGGCCGGGGTCAGGCCGGCGGCCGCGAGCGCGTCGAGATCGTGGTGCAGGTGGTATCGGCCGAAATAGCCGAAGACGTCCTTGAAGATGTTGACGAGGCTGATGACCGCGGCGTCGGCGGGATCGGGGAAGAGCACGGACGCACCCAGGCCCTCGGCCGGGACCGCGTGCTCGAGGAGCGCCGCGGTGCTCATCGCGCCGAACAGCGGGGGCAGCGGCAGCCGGTGGACGTCGACCGGCGGGCCGCCGTTCCGGTGCTCGAGCGTCTTGGTCGACCAGTCGTCGCTGCGGATCCTGAACTCGCCGCTGCGGACCGCGCGTTCGACGACGTCGGCGAAGGAGCCTGCCGCGACCACCACGTCCACGTCGTTCATCGGGCGCTCACCCGGCCCCGTCAGCGCGGCGATGTGGACTCCCTTGATGGCCACCAGTCGCACGCCCGGCTGCGCGACCGCGGCCGCGAGCCGGCGCACCTGCCCGCGGCAGATCTCGCTGATGGCCCAGCGCAGAAGCTGCTCCTCGTCACGCGGACTCATCGCCCCATCGCGTACCACGAGGCATGGTATGAGCCCATCATGCGCGTCCTCGTCACCGGCGGTGCCGGGTACATCGGCAGCCACACCGCCCGCGCGCTGTCGGAGCAGGGGTTCGAGCCGGTCGTCCTCGACGACCTCGGCCGCGGTCACCGAGACGCCGTCCGGTTCGGGCCGTTCGTCGAGGGGGACGTGGGCGACCGCGCGCTGGTCGCGCGGGTGGTGGACGAACATCGGATCGAGGCAGTGGTCCATTTCGCAGCGTTCACCGCCGTGGGCGAGTCGGTCCGCGACCCCCGGACCTATTGGACCAACAACACGCTCAAGACCTTTGCGCTGATCGACACGCTCGTGACGAGCGGGGTCAAGAACATGGTCTTCTCGTCGACGGCCGCGACCTACGGCGATCCGCAGACGCTGCCGCTGCGCGAGGACCACCGGCTCGCCCCCGTCAACCCGTACGGCGCGACGAAGCTGGCGGTCGAGATGATCCTCCGCTCCTACGGCGACGCCTACGGGCTGCGCTGGATGGCCCTCCGCTACTTCAATGCCGCAGGCGCACACCCCGACGGCACGATGGGCGAGCGCCACGATCCGGAGACCCACCTCGTGCCGCTCACGATCGAGGCCGCGCTCGGCCGTCGGCCGCCGCTGACGGTGTTCGGCACCGACTACGCAACGCCCGACGGCACCGCGGTCCGCGACTACATCCACGTCCTCGATCTGGCCGACGCGCACGTGCGCGCCCTCCGCCACCTCGCGGCGGGCGGGGCGAGCGAGGCGGTCAACCTCGGTACCGGCACCGGCAACTCGGTGCGCGAGATCATCACGACCGTCGAGGCCGTCCTCGGCAAGAAGGTGCCGCACACGCTCGGACCGCGCCGTGAGGGCGATCCGCCGTCGCTCGTCGCCGACCCGACGCGCGCCAAGCAGGTGCTCTCGTGGACGCCGCGGTATACGGACATCCGGGAGCTGATCGAGACTGCGGCGCGGTTTCACACTTCAGGCGCTCGCTGACGCGCGCGCCTGTTTCTTCGCGTAGGCGCTCGCTGACGCGCGCGCCTATTTCTTCGCGTCGGTGCCGGCGTCGCCGGCGTCGCCGGCGGTCGGCGCGGGAACGAACTTGTCGACGCCCGCCTCGGCCCAGCCCGAGGGGCTCTCGGCGAGGAGGTACACCGTGCTGTCGCCCTCGCGGAGGGCGTAGCGCTTGGTGCCGTCGCTCTTGCCGAGGGTGATCTTCTGCGCGACGCCGTCCTTGCCCTTGAACGAGAGGACCGTGGCCTCGGGCGACTTGAGCCCGGTCTCGGCGTCGGACTTGCCGTCGCCGAAGTCGTCGGCGTTGAGCACGCCGCCGAGGGTGAACGCGCTCAACAGGTCGTCGACCTTGGCGGCGTCGAGGCCGGCGATCGGCTTGCCGTCGAGGGTGCCGCTCCACGCCGCTTTGACGCCGGCGTCGCCCGCCGACGCGTCGGTGGCGCCGGCGTCGCCGGCCGCGGACTCGTTCTTGGTGAACACGAAGCCGCCCTTCGCGTCCTTGAGCTCGATGGTGGTGATGTTGTCGCGGGAGAGATCCCAGATCTTCTTCTCGCGCACGTCCTTCGGCGCCTTGTCGAACGTCCATGAGGACACGCCGGTGACGCTCCACACGTTGCCGACCGCGTCGTTGCCGAGGCGCGCCATCTGGCCGCGCGACTTGGTCGCACCGAGCCAGAGGTCGACGATCGGGGCGCCGGCCTTGGTGGCGACGACGTGGATGCCCTTGCCCTCGTCGAGCTCGTAGGCGGCGAACTGGTTCGCGCCGGTGGCGATCCGCTCCTTGAAGGTGAGCCCCTTGAGGCCGTTGAGCAGGTCGTCGACCGCGCTCTTCTGCACCTTCGCGCCCGCCGTCGGCGCGGCCATCGTCCAGTTGCCGTCCTTCTTCTCGAGGACGATCTCCGGCTTGTCCTTGGCCCGGAGCGTGAGCTTGTCGATCTCTTCGGGGACGACCTTCACCTGCGGAGCCGCGCCCTCCTTCGAACCCTGAGTGAAGGTGGTGTTGGTGTTGGCCGCCTCCTTCTTGGTGTTCATGTAGTAGAGCGCACCGACCACGGCGAGCGCGCCGATGCCGATGTAGATCTGGTTCATCTTCGAGGAGGGAGTGGTCGCCATGGTCGTTTCCGGGGGGCCTGGTTACGTCGGACTCTGGACTGAGACTCCGACTAGATCTTCACCGCGGCGCGCTTCGCGTTGCGGTTCCACCAGCGGTAGAGGCCGATGAGGCCGATGAGCGCCGGGCCGATGAGGATGTTCGCCCACTGGGTGAAGCGCTGCTCCGCCTTGATCGAGTCGATCCAGCCCTGCTTCTTCTTACGGAAGGCCTCGCTGTCGGGCTTCTCGTCGGGGGAGGGCGTGGGCGCCGGGCTCTTGGGATAGGTGAGCTCGGGATCGGACATGAGCTTCGCGCCGACGGCCAGGAGATCGGTCTCCTGCGAGATCCAATCGCACGTCTGCTTGGCGACGAGGAACGAGTAGACGCGGGTGTTGCGGTCGTAGATCGCCGCGTAGCGCATCAGCTCCTCGTCGGAGCCCATGTTCGGGTCCATGCCGGGCATCATGCCGCCGAAGGGCGACTTGCCGGCCTCCTGGAAGGCGTTGGTGAAGTAGTTGCCGCTCGAGAGCACGAAGAGGCGCGCCTTGCCGGCCGCCGCGATCGGGACGCCGTCGACGCCCTCGCCGCCGCCCGGAAACGCGCTCTTGATCGGCCCCTCGAGGGAGACGCCGAGCCAGGCCTCGCGCTTCTCGTCCTTCTGGCCGCCCGCGCCGGCGCCCATCTTGTCGCGGCTCGGGTGGACCGAGATCGACGAGCCCTGGACGGTGACGATCTGCTTCGACGTCCGGACGACCGGGGTGATCGAGACCGGATCGCCGCCCGCGCGCGCCTTGTCGACCGTGAGCTCGCTCGGGAAGGGGACCGCGAGCTGCGGCAGCCGGAAGAAGGGCGCGAACTTGTTGTCGAAGGTGACGTCGCTGCGCGACCCATCCGCCATGAACATGAACGGGTAGGGGTCGAGCTGGATGCCCATGCCCTGCGGCCCCATCAGCACCGGCGTCCAGAACTGGGTCTTGTCGATCACCAGCTCCTGCTTGAAGTCGATGCCGTAGCCGGACAGCAGCTTGTCGACGCCCATGCCGGAGAACGTGACGTTCATGGCCGGGTCGGCGTCCTTGAGGTGGATGTTGTTCGCGAAGACCGCGAGCGCCTTCCCCTTCATCAAGAACTTGTCGATGCGGCGGAGCTCCTTGCTCGGGATCTCCTCGTCGGGGGTGGACATGATGAGGCCGTCGAGGCCGTCCTCCACGTCCTTCTCGCCCTTGGCGAGGTCGATGCCCTCGAGCTTGTAGTAGGGGAAGTACTCGCCGAAGATCCGCTGCAGCTCCTGGAAGCCCTTCTCTTTGTGGCCCTGGAGGTAGCCGATGCGGTGGATGATCTTGTCTTCCTTGTCGCGCAGCTCGCGGATCTTGTTCGAGATGAAGAACTCGAGACCCTGCTGGTTGCGCTCGTTGAGGTCGAGGGTGGCCTTCTCACCGCCGTAGGTGAGGACCATGCCGAGGAAGCCCTCGCCGATGGTGCCCGACTTCGAGCCGGCGCCGCCCTTCGACTCGCCCATCAGCTGCTTCTTGAGACCGGCTTCCTGCGCGTCGGCCTCGGCCTTGGTCTTCTGCTCGCCCTCGAGGCGGTCGGGGTAGATGATCTCGTAGCTGACCTTGCCGTCCCCGTAGCGGACGTACTCGCCGAGGAGATCGCGTAGATCGCGGATGAACGCGTCGATCGTGGCGAGGCCCTCGGGGGAGTAGACCTTGATGTGGAGCGGCTTGTTCAGGGTCGAGAGGAGGTGCGCGGTGCCCTTCTTCGACAGCGTGAACTTCTCCTCGCGGGTCGCGTCGATGCGGAAGCGCGACGTGCTCTGGAGCGCGAGGTTGCCGACGACCAGGACGGCGCCTGCGACGAGCAGGAGACCGACGCTCTCGCCGGAGGCGCGGGTGCGGCGGCTCTCGCCCTCGGAGTCCTTGCGGGGGACGGGCGCGGGGCGCTTGACCGCGGGGCGGTCGTCGTCGTCGTCGTCGTCGTCCACTGCCTTCTTCTTGGCGGCGGCGGCGGCGGCGGGCTTCTTCTTGGGCTTCGGCTCCTCGTCCTCGTCCGAGTCAGCGCGTCCCGCCTTCGGCGGATCCGCGTCCTCGTCTTTCACGACGACCTTGGTGGACGGGCCCTCCTTGGGCCGCACCGACTTCGGCGCGTCCTCGGACTTCTTGGCGATCGGGGTCTGGGCGCCGGTCGGGCTGTCGTCGTCGACGGAAGCGGCCTTCTTCGGCTCGCTCTCCTCGGCGGGCGCCTCGGACTTGCGCTTCTCGATCTTGGTGACCGATTGGTCGGACTCGCCGCTCTCGTTCTTCTTGCTGTCGTCGTCTTTGGTGTCGGACATTTTAATCTCTCACTTCCACTTGCGGCTCTCGAGCTGACGCGTCGTGAGCATGAGGAAGAAGACGGTTACCGAGAGGAAGTACACGACGTGGCGCAGGTCGATGAGGCCGCGGCCGAAGGGCGCGAGCCGGCGCTGGAACGACACGAACGCGAAGATGTCGCCGAGGGTGCCGCCGACCGCCGCGCCGAGGTAGTCGATCGAGAAGAGGCCGAGCAGGACGACCGCGGTGAGCATGAACGCGATGATCTGGTTCTCGGTGACGCTCGAGAAGAACAGGCCGATCGCGATGCCCGCGCTCGCGTGCATGAGCATGCCGAGGTAGCCGGCGGCGATCGGGTAGGGGTCGAGGTTGCCGAGGCGGCCGATCAGGAGCGGATAGGTGAGCGTCAGCGCGAGGAGCACGCCGACGAGCGCGAGCGTCGCCAGGTACTTGCCGAGGACGACCTCGCGGTCGCGGACCGGCATGGTGATCAGCAGCTCGATCGTGCCGGTGCGCTTCTCCTCGGAGAACAGGCGCATCGTGATCGCCGGGATGACGAAGAACGTGAACGCCCACGGCAGCCACGTGAAGAGCGGGTAGATCGTGGCGCGGTTGATCGTCCAGTAGTCGCGGAAGAAGAACGCGCCGACGCCGAGGAGGCTGAGCGCGATGACGACGTAGCCGATCGGACTGTCGAAATTCGACCGGAACTCGCGTCGGGCGACGATGAGAGTGCTGTTCATGGATCCTCTTCCAAGTCTCGGAAGTGCTTACGAAATCAGGCGGCGGCGGCGCGATCGCGACGATCGCTGCCCAGCGTCAGCTCGCGGAAGACGTCCTCGAGCGGGGGGAGCTCGCGACGGAGCTCGAGGAGGTCCCAGCCCTTGCCCGCAATCGCGTCGCGGAGATCGCGGCGGATGTCGGCGTCCTTGCTGCCCACGACCTCGGCCTTGACCGCGCGCGCGTCCGGGGCCGCGAGCTCGCGGACCGAAGTCGCGCCCTTCACCGCCGACAGCGCGTCGCGGAGCTGCGCCGCCGTCGGCAGCGTGCCCTCGGCCGAGGCGCCCGCCGCGACCTGGTAGCGCACGGTGCCGCTGCCGGCGCGGATCGCCTCGATCGGGCCGTCGGCCGCGATGCGACCGCCCTTGCCGTCCTTGTTCGAGATGATCAGCGTGCGGGTGCAGGCGTACTCGACCTCGGAGATGTTGTGGGTCGAGAGGATGACGGTGCGGTTCTCGCCGATGTCTCGGAGGTAGGTGAGGAACTCGCGCTTCTCGTTCGGGTCGAGGTCGGCCGTCGGCTCGTCGAGGATGAGGAGCGAGGGATCGTGCAGGAGCGCCTGTCCGAGGCCGACGCGCTGGCGCTGACCGTGCGAGAGGTTGCGGATCTCCTTGGTGTAGAAGGAGCGGAGGCCGCACACCTCGACGACGCGCCGGACAGCCTTTTTGCGGGTCTCGCCGCTGGCGAGCTGGCGGAGGTCGCCGCAGAAGTCGAGGTACTCGTGGACCGTCATCTCGGGGTAGAGCGGCGCGCGCTGCGGGAGGTACCCGATGCGCTTGCGCACCTCGAGCGGCTCCTCGAACACGTCGAAGCCGTGCACCTTCGCGACGCCGTCGGTCGCGGAGATGAAGCACGTGAGGATGCGCATCGTGGTCGACTTGCCGGCGCCGTTCGGTCCGAGGAACCCGACGACCTCTCCGCGATGGACGTCGAAGGAGATGCGGTCGACCGCGACGAACTCGTCGTAGCGCTTGGTCAGGCCCTTGGTGTGGATCATCAGGTCGGAAGCCATCGAGCCGCTTTCTTTCTTCTCAAAGGTCGAAAGTCGCGCGAGACACGCGTGCCGCCTCGTCCGCGGGGGGCGGCGAGCGCCGCGCATCCTAAGCGGGACGTTTGTTTAGTCAACGGAATTGCCGGGTGGAACTGCGCCAGCGAGCCCGGCGCGACCCCTAACACGGGCGTTGGCCGCTTCATTCCCGCCGAGCGCCCGGGGCCGAGCGCCGAGAACGGAGAACCGGCCCCGGGCGCTCGGGGCTCGGCGCCGGGCGCTGCACGCGCGAACGACGACATCTTTTTTGGCCCGCGCCGACGCTCACAGATAACGCCACACCCATAAGCACTTGCGTAGCTCGGTGGTCCCGCTGGTCGGGGCTCCTCGGTGCGACGCGATGGCAAGGAGAAGCGCGGATGGCGATCGCGGAGACCTGCAGCGTGTGCAGCAAGCAGTTCGATGTCCAGCTGCGGTGGCAGATGGAGGAACGCGACGGCGCGTTCTCCTATTTCTGCTCGCGGGGGTGCTATGAGGCGAGCGCGACCGACTCGCGCGGCGTGCCGTGCGCGGCGTGCGGCAAGCGGTTCGTCGTCGAGCTGGTCTCGCAGGTCGTCGCCTCGCGGGGCGCCCGTCAGTACGCCTGCCGGATGGAGTGCCGCGAGCAGCTGCTCGCGGAGGCCAACGGCGCGCGTCTCGGCGAGAAGCTCCAGGGGCCGGCGCCGAGCCCGCCTCTCTCGCGCGGGCCGGGCGACCGCCTCCCGCGGCGTATCGCGGTCTTCAACCACAAGGGCGGCACCGGCAAGACCACCACTGCGGTGAGCGTGGCGGCGGGCCTCGCCGCGCGCGGCAAGCGCGTCCTGCTGGTCGACACCGACGCCCAGGGCAACGTCGCCGCGTCGCTCGGGCTCCGGTGCGAGAAGTCGCTCTATCACGTCCTGGTGATGGGCCTCGCGCCGGCCGAGGCCGCTCAGCCCGTGCGCACCAACCTCGACGTGCTCGGCTCCAACGAGACCCTCGCCGCCGCCGAGCTCTACCTCGCCGGTCGCCGCGAGCGCGATCGCGTCCTGCGCGATCGGTTGTCCTCGACCTCGCAGCTCTACGACGTGGTGGTGCTCGACTGCAGCCCGTCGCTGTCGCTGATGAACCAGAACGCCCTGGTGTTCGCCGAGTCGCTGATCATCCCCGTGGCGTGCGACTACCTGTCGCTGGTCGGCGTCCGGCAGGTGTTGCGGACCGTCAAGCACGTCAACCAGCTGCTCCACCACCCGGTGCGCATCGGCGCGGTCGTCCCGACGATGTACGACGCGCGCGCGAAGATCTGTCAGGACGCGCTCTCCACGCTGCGGGAGCACTTCGGCAAGCTGTGCCTGCCGCCGGTGCGCGCGACGGCGAAGATCAAAGAGGCGCCGGCCCAGCAGAAGACCATCTTCGAGTGGGCAGGGGACTCGAACGCAGCGCGCGACTACGAGGTCGTGGTCGACGCGCTTCTCAACGGAATCGACAGCGGCGAAACCAGCAGCGACCTCGACGTCGCGGTGGCCTGAGGAGGAAGACCATGAGCGGCGCGACGAAGAAGCTGTTCGACGGAGAAGAGGTCGCCGAGGTTCTCTCGGGCACGTACTACAAGGCGCGAGCGGTGCAGCCGCGCGCCGAGCTGCGCGCGGTCGAGGAGGAGCGGCCCGCGCACTACAAGGTGATCTGCATCTCGCTCTACAACGAGGACCTGGCGCGCCTCGACGGCATGGTCGACGAGCTCAAGCGGCGCGGGTTCACCAAGGCGAACCGCAGCGCGCTCATCCGCTTCGCCCTCGAGCAGGCGGATCTCGACAAGGTCAAGAAGGGCATGTAGCGAGCCGTCGACGAGCTACTTGCGGATCATCCGCTCCATTGCCGCCGCCGCAGACGTGGACAACACACGCGCGCGGCGGGTGGCTTCGAGCACGTCCCCGAGGCCGAACGACACGAGCAGCAGCGCGGCCCGGTCGGCGACGAACGCGGGATGAATGAGCACGTGGACCGACGAGAAGCGCTCGAGGCCGAGCGCGACGTAGAGGTCCCTGTCCGTCTGCGGATCGAGCGTGCCGAGGCGCTCGTTCTTGGCGATCGCGTCGGCGACCGCGCCGATCGGCGGGACCGTCGCCGTGCGGATGCGCTCCGGCTCCACGTCGCCGATGGCACCGACGCCGACGAAGCTCCCCTTGCGTGGCGCGAACAGCGCCGCGGCGACCGAGGTGGTGAGCAGTCCGCGCAGGATCGCCTCGATCAGCGCCGCGCGGTCGCCCGCCGCGTCGATCGCCTCGAGCACCTTCGTGAGCGACGAGAACGGCGGACGCCTCGGCTCCAGCTTCCGCTTGACCACCCCCTGCTCGCTCTCGCTCCTCTCGGCGCGCGACGCGCGCCGGAAGTCGACGATCATTTGCACGGGCGCCGCGTCGGCCTTCTCCTCGGGCTGCTCGATCGGCGTGGTGTTCGGCGGCGCGATCGACACCCGGGTGCGCGACAGCGGGATCGCCTCGGGCGGTTCGGAGGCGGGCCGAGGCGGCCCCATCGACGGCGAGGCCCCGCCCCCCGCTCGGCGCACGAGCGGAACCGCGTCATCGTGCGGCTGACTCACCGGCTGGACGAGCGCGCGCACCTCGGGCGGTCGCGCCGGGGCCGGCGGGCTGGGCGGCGCGGCCTCGAAGTCTGCGGTCGTCGTTCGCTGGAATCGTGGCGGAAGGAGCAGGAGCGCTCTCTCGAGCTCGGCGAGCGGCGCGGCGAGCAGCCGGACCTTGCCCCCGACGTGAAACGCGAGCTCGCTGGCCAGGTGGCCGTCGAGCGGATCGACGACGGCGAAATCGACGACCCTGGTGCGCGGATCCCGCCGGACGGGGATCGCCAACAGGCGCGCCGCGAGCCCCGGCGGGAGTTGGGAGCACAACTCGCGGTCGGGGACGACGCCCCGAAGCGCGGGGTGCTCGCCGTCCGCCAGCGCGCTCCCGAGCAGCGCGCGTGCGGCGACCGAGCTGTCGGCGAGGGCGCGGGGAAACGGCTTTTCCGTGGTGATCGCGTCGAACAGGGCGCGCCGCGCCTCGCCGGGAACGACGGTGCCGGCAGCGAGGAGGCGACGGCCGAGGTCGAGGGGCACTGCTCCGAGTCTATCCGTGAATTCGCCGGCGCCGTGATACACCCAAGCCCCCGTGCGCGGCTTCGTCGACCTCCACTGTCACTACATCCCCGCCGTCGACGACGGGGTGCGGGCAGAGGACGACTCGGTGGCCCTGCTGCGCGGCCTTCGGGCGGTCGGGTTCGACCACGTGGTCGCGACCCCGCACATCCGCCCGTCGATGTTCGACAACCAGCCCGGCCGCTTGCGCGAAGCCTTTGCCGCGCTCTCGCCGCGTCTGGCCGGCGAACCCAACCTGCCGGCGGTCAGCCTCGCGGCCGAGCACTTCTTCGACGACACGGTCTACGGGTTGCTCGTCCGCGGCGAGGGGCTTCCCTACGGCATCGGCCGCGCCGCCCTCGTCGAGTTCGCGAACGATCGCTTTCCGATCGCCCTCAAGGATCGATTCTTCGATCTCCGCATGAAGCGGCTGCGACCGGTGGTCGCGCACCCCGAGCGCTACGAGCCCGTCATGAAGGACCCGCGCGGTCAGAGCGAGAGCCTCCGGCGCGCCGGCGGCGTGCTCCTCCTCGACGTGGCTGCGCTCGTCGGCAAGTACGGCAGCAAGGCGCAGCGCACCGCCGAGATCCTGCTCGAACACGAGGCGTACTACGCCGCATGCAGCGACGCCCACCGCCCGGAGGACGCCGACGGCGTCGCGCGCGCGATCGATCGGCTCCGCACGCTCCACGACGAAGCCACGGTCACGAGGCTCTTCATCGACGGCCCGAAGCGCATCCTCGAGGGGCGTATCCTCGACGCGTTCGATTGAGGGACTCGCGGCTCTGACCGTCATGACGGCGTGACGACCGGGTGGTCAGTCGTCCCGCCGACGTGACGGCTCAGCCCCCCGCGGGCGCGTCGGCGGCGCCGGTGTCCGTGGCCCCGGTGTCCATGGGGGCGGTCCCCGTGTCGGCGGGGCCCGGGCCCCCCGCCTCCTTCTTGATCCAGTTCAGTACGCAGTCGAGCTTGTCGGCCGGGAGCTGCATCGCGCCGAGGGGCATGCGGGCTCCGAACGGCGCCGGGCTCTTCATCTTGGTGTAGATGACGCTCTTGTCGGGGTTGGCCGAGTCGATCAGCAGCCCCGACCCACCCTTCGCCTTCACGTCCTTGGTGCGCGCGACGATGCCGGGGCTCTCGAGATCGAGCCCGCCGGACGAGGGTGAGTCGGCCTTGTTGTGGCATCCGGCCGTGGCGCAGCTCGGGACGAAGACCACCGTCGGAGCGTCGGTGCAGGTCGCCGGCTGCGTGCCGCCGTCGGTCGTGAAGCGGGACTCGTCGTCGAGCGTGCCGGGACAGCCGACGATCGCGCCGCCGAGCGCCGCGAGCGCGAGAGCACCGATCGAAGCAAGGGTGAACCTAGTAGACATACGCAGCTCCAATATGAAGGCTGGAGAGCTGATCGAGCGCGCCGCCGGCCACGTACGTGTCGCCCGGCGTGGGATTCATGGAGTAGAAGAAGCGCGAGTAGTGGAACATCAAGCGTGCCTCGAGGCCCTTGGTCACACCAATCCCGAGCCCGATGTCGGCGTCGATGCCGCCGACGCTGACGTTGGGGAAGCGACCGGACACGAGCTCGATGTTCTCGTTGCCCTTGGGCACCGAGGTCACCAGGTAGCCGAACCCCGCCATGATCCCGACGGGGCCGAGGGGGATTCGCCCGTCGATTCCGAGTCGGAAGTAGCTGTAGCGCGCGGCCGGTGACTCGCGGTTGGTCTTGTCGTCGAGGCCGCTGAACGTGAAGTTCTGGCCGCCGTAGGCGACGGTCGGCGCGATGTATGCGCCCTTGTCGCTGAGCACGATCCGATAGCGAAGTCCGATCAGGTAGCGGTTCCAGCGCGTCGACACCTTGGCCCCGCCGGCCGCGGCCGACTGGAGCGCGAGCGCCTGGGCGTAGTTCGCGATGATGCCGATGCCCGCGAGCGGTCCCTTGCTCCCGGCGAGGGGATAGAGCTCGCCGTTGAGGCCCAGCATCGGCGCTCCGACGACTCGGTAGGCGCGGAGGTTCTTGGTGATCGGCTGGTTGTACTCGAACTGCCGGATGCCGAGCTCGACGCCCGCGCCGATGACGAAGAGCGAGTGGGCCGGATCGGAGACCTTGCGGTCGGACGGCGCGGGCTCGTCCTTCTTCTTGTCGTCGTCGTCCTTCTTGTCGTCCTTCTTCTTGTCGTCGTCGTCGTCGTCCTTCTTATCGTCTTTCTTGTCGTCCTTCTTGTCGTCCTTCTTGTCGTCGTCCTTCTTCGGCGGCGGCGGGGGCGGCGTCGCGGTGCCGAACTTCTCGAGCGCGGGCGTCACCGAGGCGATCACCGCCTTGCTGTCGTCCTTGCCCTTCTTGAGCGGAAGGGTGATCTCGTCCTCGCGGGCGAGCGCGCTCGACGCGGGATCGACGACGAGGAGGGTGACCGTCCGATCCTTCTTGTTCTTCTTCACGCGAATGACGACGACGACGTCGGCCTTCGCGGACTGCGCGGCCTTGCGGATCTTCTCCACCAGCTTGTCGCGCGTCTTGGTGCTGTCGAGCGCCTTGCCCATCGCGCCCTTGTGACCGGCCTTGCCGAGCGCGGTCTCGAACTTCTTCGGATCGCCGGCGACGAGCCCCTTGGGCATCCCGTCCTTGACGTCGTCGGCGATGGCGTCGGCGCCATCGCCCTCGGCATGAAAGACGACCACACGGTCGGCAGCTCGCGCTTCCCCGGGCAACGCCGCGGAGAAACCGAGGATGAGGGTTGCGACTGCGACTGCTGCGAAGATGAGGTGTTTGAGGAATTTTCCAGCGTCGCGCATTTCGTGGTCTCGCAGGCGCGGTCGTTGCTCGGACCCAACGGGATGCAGCAGCGTACCGACGTGGTCCGAACGCTCGCAACAACGATACCGCGAACCGCCTCGCGAAATCTGAAGTTTGCGGTGACGATGTGCGCCTCGGTCGGCCTCGCGTTCGTCGCGGGGTGTACGGGCACGATCGGAGACGACTCGGGACGCGTCGGATCGCCGGACGATCCGCGGCCGCCGGGCACCCAGCAGAGCCCGCAGTGCAAAGGGGCGATCGAACCCGGTCGCTCGCCGATTCGCCGGCTCACGCGCCTCGAGATCGACAACGCCGTCCGCGACTTGCTCGGCGACAACAGCAAGCCGGCGCGCTCCTTCGTCCCCGAGGAGGAGTCGCTGGGCTTCGACAACAACGCGGACGCCCTCGGGATGAGCGGGCTGCTCGCCGAGCAGCTGATGGAGGCCGCCGAGAAGGTGGCGGGGACGGCGGCGACAAAACTCGCCACCCTCGCACCTGCATGTGACACCGCGAAGGAGGGCGAGGCCACCTGCGCGCGCCGCTTCGTCACCACCTGGGGCAAACGCGCGTGGCGCCGCGCGTTGTCCGAGCAGGAGATCGGAGAGCTCGTGGCGCTCTTCGAGAAGGGGCGCGCCGACGGCGGGTACGCGCAGGGCATCGCGCTGGTGATTCAGCGGATGCTCCAGTCGCCGTTCTTCATGTACCGCGTCGAGCACGGCGATCCGGCCACGCTCAAGGACGGCGTGGTGCAGCTGACGGGCTACGAGCAGGCGAGCCGGCTCTCGTTCCTCTTGTTCGCGTCGACGCCCGACGACGCGCTCCTCGCGGACGCCGAGAGCGGCAAGCTCGCGACCGCCGAGGGGATCGCCGAGGTCGCGCGAAGGATGCTGAAGGATCCCCGCGCCAAGCACTCGATCGCGAACTTCCACGCGCAGTGGCTCGAACTCGGCAAGCTCGAGACCGCGTCCAAGGATCCGGCGCTGTTCCCCGACTTCGACGCCGCGCTGCGCACGTCGATGAAGCAGGAGACCGAGACCTTCCTCGACAGCGTCTTCTTCCAGACCGGCTCGTTCGACGAGATGCTGCTCGCGCCCTACAGCTTCGTCGACAGCAAGCTCGCCGGCCTCTACGGCGTGAGCGCGCCGAGCAGCAGCGGGTTCGCCCGGGTCGCGCTCGATCCGGCGCAGCGCGCGGGGATCCTCACCCAGCCGTCGGTGCTCGCGCTCCACGCCAAGTCGAACCAGTCGTCGCCGGTGCACCGCGGCAAGTTCGTGCGCGAGCGGCTCCTCTGCATGCAGCTGCCGCCGCCGCCGAACGACATCGTGATCGAGCCGCCCGATCTCGACCCCGGCCTGTCCACCCGCGATCGCTTCAAGGAGCACTCGGTGAACCCGGCTTGTACCGGCTGCCACAAGCTGATGGATCCGATCGGCTTCGGGTTCGAGCACTACGACGCGATCGGTCGCTACCGCACCAAGGACGGCAAGTTCGACGTCGACGCCCACGGCGAGGTGTTCGCGTCCACCGACGCCGACGGGACGTTCACCGGCGGCGTCGAGCTCGCGAAGAAGCTCGCCAAGAGCCAGCAGGTCAAGGCGTGCATGGTCACCCAGTGGTTCCGCTTCGCCTACGGGCGCGGCGAGGCCGAGGCGGACCAGTGCTCGCTCCAACGCCTCGAGGAGGCGTTCGCCAAGGCGAACTACGACGTCCGCGAGCTGGTCGTCGCGCTCACGCAGACCGACGCGTTTCGCTTCCGCAAGGCAGGTGCGCTGTGATCAACCGTCGCAACTTCCTCCGCGCGGCCGGCGGCTCGGCGCTCGCGCTGCCGCTCCTCAACTTCGTCGATCGCCGCCACGTCTCGGCGGCGCCGACCGAGTTCCCCAAGCGGCTCGTGCTGATGTTCTCGCCGAACGGCACCATCCCCGGGGCGTGGACGCCGGGCGGGGGCGAGACCGACTTCACGCTCGGGTCGATCCTCGCGCCGCTGGCGCCGCACCGCGACAAGCTGCTCATCCTCGACAACGTCGACATGGAGTCCGCGCACCACGGGCCCGGCGACGGTCACCAGACCGGCATGGGCAGCCTGTGGACCGGCATCGAGCTGCTCGCCGGCACCGAGTTCAAGGGCGGCGGCGACTCGGGCACCGCGGGTTGGGGCGGGGGGCCGAGCGTCGATCAACACATCGCCAAGACGGTAGGCGCGACGACCAAGTTCCCGTCGCTCGAGCTCGGCGTGCAGGTGAGCGGCGCCACGGTGTGGTCGCGCATGTCCTACCGCGCCGCGAACCAGCCGGTGCCCCCGGAGAACGATCCGGGCAAGGCCTTCGATCGCGTGTTCGGCGCGCTCGGCGCCGATCCGACCGGGCTCGCCAAGCTCCGCGCCCGGCGGCAGAGCGTGCTCGACGCGGTGACCAAGGACTTCGCCGGCCTCCAGCCGAAGCTCGCGAGCGAGGACCGCGCGAAGGTCGCGCAGTACGCAGACGCGCTCCGCGACATCGAGACCCGCCTCGACGCCGGCGGGCTCCTCGGCGGAGCGTGCGTGAAGCCGTCGCGACCGGCGATCTCGTCGCTCACCGACGCGACGAAGTTCCCGGACATTGGCCGGATGCAAATGGACCTCTTGGTGATGGCGCTCGCGTGCGATCTCACGCGGGTCGGCTCCATCCAGTGGTCGAACAGCGTGGGAGGCAAGGTGCACTCGTGGCTCGGGATCACCGAGGGCCACCACGATCTCTCGCACAACGGCGACTCCGACGCGGCGTCGCAGGACAAGCTCGTGAAGATCAACAAGTGGTACGCCGAGCAGATGGCCTACCTCATCGCCGCCATGAAGAAGATCCCCGAGGGGTCGGGGACGATGCTCGACAACACGGTCATCGTGTGGGGCAACGAGCTCGGCGTCGGCAACCGCCACACGCGCCGCGACGTGCCGTTCGTCATGGCCGGCGGCTGCGGCGGCTACTTCAAGACCGGCCGCTACCTGAAGTACCCGGCGGGCACCAAGCACAACAATCTGCTGGTCTCGCTGTGCCACGCGATGGGCCTCGGCGAGCAGAAGACGTTTGGTAATCCGGCCTACTGCACGGGCCCGCTCGCGCGTCTCACCGGCTAGATCGAGGCGCCGACGGGAGAGGCGCTCGCTGACGCGCGCGCCTATCTGGCTGCGCGCGCGCCTGCGTGGCTCATGCGCGCGACGGGATAGGCGCGCGCGTCAGCGAGCGCCTACGTCACCAACGGCTCAGGCGACCCAGCGAAGGAGCACGGCGGTGATGTTGTCCGGGCCGCCGTTCTCGTTGGCGCGGGCGATCAGCCGGCGCACCGCGCCCTTGAGATCGCTCGACGACCGCACGATGGCGAGGATGTCCGGATCGTCGACCGGGCCGCACAGCCCGTCGCTGCAGAGCAGCACGATGTCGCCGGCGCGCGGCGCCTCGAAGCGCGTGTCGACCTTGACGTTTTCCTTCATGCCGAGCGCGCGAACGATGACGTTCTTGTGCGGGAAGTTGGCGATCTCCTCGGCGGAGAGGCGCTTCATCTTGATGTAGTCGTTGAGCAGCGAGTGGTCCTCGGTGAGCTGCTCGATCTTGTTGTCGCGGATGCGGTAGATGCGCGAATCGCCGACGTGGGAGAGGTAGACGCCGCCCTCGACCGCGAACGCAGCGACCACCGTGGTGCCCATGCCGCGCTTGCCGATGTTGCCCTGCGCCTCTTCGTAGATCTTGAGGTTCGCGAGCTTGATCGCGGTGATCAGCCGGTTCTCCTCGTAGCCCTTGCCGCGGTCCATCTTGTAGGGCCACGTCTTGTCCGGGTCGGCGCTGGTCGCGCGGAAGAAGTCGCGGATCGTATCGACCGCGAGCTGGCTCGCGACCTCGCCCGAAGCGTGGCCGCCCATCCCGTCGGCGACGATGTAGAGGCCTTCCTCTTCGAGGATCGCGAAGTTGTCCTCGTTGTGATTACGCTTCATCCCGACGTTCGTCTCGCCAACGACTTCGATGCGGAGCGGCTGGGACACGAAGGACCTCGAGCAGGGGTGAGGCGGGACGACAGCGAACGGCAGGGCGATCTTCCCGGCCAGCGTCGAAGGAGTCAACGTTTCTCGCACCCTCGGAATGCAATCGGGCTGTGTTAGCCTCCGGCCATGACCTCGCGCGGGCGGGTCGCGGGGCTTTCGCTACCCCGGCGAGCAGTCGCGTCCGCGCGACGGGTTCTTGGCGCCCTGCGCGCGCTCGATGCTCGTTTTGTGCTGCGTCCGGAGTCGGTCGCGGCTCTCGGCTCCCTGTGCTGCGCCGTGTCGGCGGCCGTCGTGGCGGGCGGGATCCTCACCGGCGGGTGCGGGCCCCGGTCGGCGACGACACAACCGGCGGCTTCACTCCCTGCACCCGAATCCGGGCCCCCGGGAGCGCCGACGGCGACGCCGGGCACGGTCGCGGCGCCGCGCGAGAAGCCCAAGGTGACCGGGCGCGCCGTGCGGATGACGCTCTATCACATCGCTGCGCAGAAGTGCCCCGATCCCCCGCAGGTGCCGCTGCCCAAGTGTGGGGGCGGGTCGATCGCCATGGTCTCGCAGGCGTTCAAGCAGTCCGCGGCGATGCAGGGCTCGGCCAAGCTCTGCGACGGTCGGGTGGTCGGGGTCCAGAAGGTGAACCCGCTCTGCTTCGTGGCCGTCGGCGCGGAGTTCCCGTGGGGGATCACCGCGTCGGGCCGCCCCGCGACGCCGTTCCGCTCGCTCGCGATCGATCCCAAGAGCTTCGCGATGGGGCGTTGGTACTACGTGCCCGAGCTCGACGGCCTGCAGCTCCCGTCGCCCGCCGCCGGCAAGGTGCACGACGGATGCGTGCGCGCGGACGACGTCGGCGGCGCGGTCAAGAACGACATGGTCGACTTCTTCGTCGGCGAGCACAGCGCGGTCTCCGCGCTCAAGGGCAAGCTCTCGGAGTCGGTCGTCCACCTCGCCGAGGGCGTCGCCCACTGCCAGAACCCGGGGCCGCTGTGATCGACCGCGACGGCGCTCGGATCCACGAGACCGCCTGCATCGACGAGGGTTGCTCCATCGGCGTCGGCACCGTGGTCTGGCACTTCGTGCACGTCATGCCGGGAGCCCGCATCGGCGCGCGCTGCATGCTCGGCCAGGGTGTGTTCGTCGCTTCCGGCGCGGTCCTCGGCGACGGGGTGCGCGTGCAGAACCACGTGTCGATCTACGACGGCGTCGAGATCGAGGACGACGTCTTTCTCGGCCCCTGCTGCGTGCTCACCAACGTCAAGAACCCACGCGCCGGACGGGTCGGCGTACGCGCCGCCACGAGGATCCGCGCCGGCGCCACGATCGGGGCCAACGCAACGCTGGTGTGTGGTGTGACGATCGGGCGGTACGCCTTCGTTGGTGCGGGCGCGGTCGTCACTCACGACGTGCCCGATCACGCACTGGTCGTCGGCACACCCGCGCGAATCGTCGGCTGGGTCGACGAGAACGGCGAGCGGCGCCCGTGATCCGGATGGTCGACCCGACCCGATTCGACGAGGGAGAGCGGGACGCGCTCCGCGCCGCGTTCGACCGCGTCCTCGCGAGCGGTCAGCTCATTCTCGGCGAGGAGCTCGCGGCGTTCGAGCAGGAGATCGCCGCGCACCTCGGGGCGGCGCATGCGATCGGGGTCTCGTCCGGGACCGACGCGCTCCTGACCTCCCTCCTCGCCCTCGGCGTCGGCCCCGGCGACGAGGTGATCGCGCCGGCCTACTCGTTCTTCGCGACGGCTGGAGCGATCGTCCGCACGGGGGCGACCCCGGTCTTCGTCGACATCGACCTCCGCGACTTCATGTCGCCGGCTCGGTCCATCGGTGCGCGGATCGGCGCGCGCACCCGCGCCATCGTGGTGGTTCATCTGTTCGGACAACCGGCCGAGCTCGACCCGCTCGCGGAGCTCGCGGCCGACGCGGGAGTGCCGATCGTCGAGGACGCCGCGCAGGCCATCGGCGCGCGCCTCGGCGACCACGCGGTCGGCACGGTCGGCGCGCTCGGGGCGTTCTCGTTCTTCCCGACCAAGAACCTCGCCGCGCTCGGCGACGGTGGGCTCGTCACCACCAACGATCCGGCGCTGGCCGAGCGGATCCGCGCGCTCCGCGTCCACGGCGCGCGCGAGAAGCACCGCCACGAGATCGTCGGCGGCAACTTCCGGCTCGACGCGCTCCAGGCCGCGTTCCTCCGCGTGCGGCTCCCCCTGCTCGCGAGCAAGACCGCGCGACGCGCGCAGATCGCCGCGCGCTACGTCGATCGCCTGCGTTCGTGCGGCCTCGGCGCGCCCAACGAGGGGCAGCCCATCCCGAGCGACGACGTCGTGCTTCTGCCGCGGGTCGTGCGTGGCGAGCACGTGTTCAACCAGTTCGTGATCCGGGTCGCCGCGGCGCGCCGCGCCGCGGTGCGCACCGAGCTCCTCGGCAGGGACATCGAGACGGCCGTCTACTATCCAGAGACGCTCCCGCGGCAGCCCGCGCTCGCCGCCCTCCCCGACGCGCAGGGCTCGTTCCCCAACGCCGAGCGCGCGGCCGCGGAGTCGCTGGCGCTGCCGATCGATCCCGGCCTGGACAGCGACGAGCTCGATCGCGTCGTCGATGCGCTCGCGACGGCGCTCCGGCGGTAGACTGGCCCCCCATGTCCAAGCGCCTCGAAGCGATCCAGAAGATGCTCGCCGCCGGTAACCGCGATGCATTCACCCGTTATGCACTCGCGATGGAGCTCAAGGGCCTCGGTCGCAACGACGAGTCGCTCGCCGCGTTCAAGGAGCTCCGCGAGGTCGATCCCGCGTACGTTCCGCAGTACCTGATGGCCGGCGGCGTCGCCGAGGCGCTCGGCCAGAAGGACGAGGCCCGCGCGTGGTACGAGCAGGGGCTCGAGCGCGCGCGGAGCAAGGGCGACAGCCACGCGCTCTCCGAGATCCAGACGGCGCTCGAGACGCTCTCGGCCCGCGCCTAGAACTTCGGGCGAGCCCCGAAGGTGGAGAGGGCCTGCGCGGTCTTCTGCTTCATCTGCTGGGGCGACTGGCGGATCACCTCCGCGACCTCGCGGGTCTCGCAGAGGTGCTCGGGCACGTCGGCGAGGAACCGGGACGGGATGCGCGCGACCGGCTGGCCGCGGGCGGCGCGGGCGCGCGCGCGGCAGAGGTAGAGGCGCTCCTTGGCGCGGGTGACGCCGACGTAGAAGAGGCGGCGCTCCTCGTCGATCCCGTCCTCGGAGAGCACCGCTGCGCCGGACGCGTCGGTCTTGAACTCGACGACGTCGGTCACGCTCGGAGCGAGCGTGCGCTTGTGAGGGAGGATGCCCTCTTCGAGCCCGATCAGGAACACGACGTCGTACTCGAGGCCCTTGGCGCCGTGCAGCGTGGTGAGCGTGACGACCTCGGTCTTGTCCTCTTCCTCGTCTGCGAACCGCAGCGTGAGGCGATGGAGGAACTCGGCGATCGACGGCGTGCGCTTGGCGTCGAGGTCCCACGCGGACTCCTCGGCGCGCTTGTAGTAGCGCTCGAGCGAGCGGAAGAGGTTCTCGACGTTGCCCCACCGCTTCTCGGCCGCGTTGCCGGTGGGCGAGCCGCCGTAGAGATCCTCCTTGAGCCGAACCTTCTCGCACAGCTCGCGCGCGACGACCGCCGGCGGCTTGCCGTGATCGAGCGCTGCCTTGGCGTCGACGACGACGTCTGCGAGGGCCGCGCACCCGGCGCGCGCGGCGGGGGACAGATCGATCTCGCTCGCGCGCTGCACGGCGCGGAACAGCGGGACGTCACGCGCGATCGCGTAGGCCTCGAGCTTCGCGAGCGCCTGCTCGCCGATGCCCCGGGTCGGGTAGTTGATGATCCGGCGGAGCGCGATCTCGTCCATCGGGTGGATCGCGAGCTTGAGATAGGAGAGGAGATCCTTGACCTCCTTGCGCTCGAAGAACGCTTGCCCGCCGACGAGCACGTAGGCGATGCCGCGTTCGCGAAGAGCGGTCTCGATGAGCTCGGCCTGCTTGTTGGAGCGGTAGATCACGGAGATCTCCGACGGGCGCTTGCCCTCGGTGACCAGTCGCTCGATCTCGCTCGCGACGAACGACGCCTCGACCTCGGGGAGCGCGCAGTTGACGAGCTGGAGCTTCTCGCCCCCGTGCTTCGAGGTGAAGAGCTCCTTCTTGTACTTCTTGTTGGGCATCGCGCCGATGACGGCGTTGGCCGCTTCGAGGATCGGCGCGTGGGAGCGATAGTTCTGCTCCAACTTCACGACTTTGGCGCCCGCGAAGTGCTCCTCGAAGGAGAGGATGTTGGTCACGTCGGCGCCGCGCCACGCGTAGATCGATTGGTCGTCGTCGCCGACGACGGTGATGTTCTGGTGGCTGCCGACGACGTTGCGGAGGAGCTCGAGCTGCGCCTTGTTGGTGTCCTGGTATTCGTCGACCAGGATGTAGCGGAAGCGACGCTGCCACTTGTCGCGTAGCTCCGCGAACCGCGTGAGCAGGTGCACCGGCTCGCAGATCAGATCGTCGAAGTCGAGCGCGTGGAAGCCCTTGAGCGCGCGGATGTATTTGCCGTAGAGGAGCTTGGCGGCCGCCTGATACGTCGCCGCGTCGCCCTCGAGATCGCCGCCGTCGGGCATTGACTCGGGGGTGTGGAACGCGTTCTTCGCGAGCGAGATGCGGTTGAGGATCGCCGCCGCGTCGAGCCTGCGCCCGCCGGCCCTGTCGTCGGCGCTTCCGCGGCGCGCGTCGTCGATGTGCAGCTCGCGCATCAGCTCGCGGAGCGTGCCGACCGCGTCGGACTGGTCGAAGATGGTGAACCCGCCCCCGAACCCGAGGTAGCGCGCCTCGCGCTGGAGGAAGCCGAGGCCGAACGAGTGAAAGGTGGAGATCGTGAGCCCCTGCGCGGCGCGCGCGCCGGTCAGCGCGATCACGCGCTCGTGCATCTCGCCGGCGGCCTTGTTGGTGAAGGTCACCGCGAGGATCGACGTCGCCGGCACGCCCATCGCGAGCATGCGCGCGATGCGCATGGTGATCACCCGCGTCTTGCCGGACCCGGCGCCAGCGAGCACCAGGAGCGGACCGTCGCCGTGCACAACCGCGGCGCGCTGGGATGGATTCAGCCCTTGTTCGAACTGCTCGGGCGACATCTGCTCGTGTGTCGAACCGCAGCGCCGCCCGCGAAACAAGACTTGATCTGGGTCGGCGGGCATATCGCGGCGTTTGTGCTACGTTCTTCGGCCCCCGCGATGTCCAATCCCTACTCGATCCCGCCGGCCGCCATCGAAGGGCTTCTCGAAGCCTACGAGCGCGATCCGGACGGGCTCGATGCCCCCGCGCTCCTCATCCTCGCGCGCATGTTCGAGCGAATGGGGTGCGATCAGCAGGCGCTCGACTGCGCCGATCGCGCGGCCCGCTTGGATCCGGAGAGCAAGCCCGAGGCCGTCGCCGTCGCGCGCAAGTGCATCGGCCGCCCATCGGGCGTGTGTTGAAGTGCCAATAGGCGCTCGCTGACGCGCGCGCCGGTGGAGACGAGACAGGCGCGCGTCAGCGAGCGCCCATCCGGTCAGAGCTTCCCGCGGACGGCGTCGGCGCGGAGCTTCCACACCACGCCGATGGCCTCGGCGAAGATCTTCCGACTCATCTTCGAAGCGCCCTGGCGGCGGTCGACGAAGATGATCGGGACCTCCTCGACGCGGAAGCCCTTGCGGAGCAAGCGGTAGGTCATCTCGATCTGGAACGAGTAGCCCTCGCTGCGGATGCTCGCGAGGTCGATCGCCTCGAGCGCGCGACGGCGGAAGGCCTTGTATCCGCTCGTGAGATCGCGGACCGCGAGGCCGAGGATCGTGCGCGAGTAGAGCGAGCCGCCCTTGGACAGCACGTGGCGACCGACGCCCCAGCCCTCGACGCCGCCGCCCGGAATGTTGCGCGAGCCGATGACCACGTCCGCGCCGCTGTCGAGCGCGCGGAAGAACTGCGGCAGGTACTGCGGGTCGTGCGAGAGGTCGGTGTCCATCTCGAGGAAGTAGTCGTAGCGCGGGTCGGCGAGGCCCTTGGCGAACGCCTCGCGGTAGGCGCTGCCGAGGCCCATCTTGCCGGGCCGGTGCATGACGCTCACGCGAGGATCGCGCGCGGCGATCTCGTCGGCGAGCTTGCCGGTGCCGTCGGGACTGTTGTCGTCGACGACGAGGACATTGGCGCGGGGCGCCCAGCGGAAGACACCCTCGAGAAACGGCTCGAGGTTGTCGCGCTCGTTGTAGGTCGGCGTGACGATCAGCGCGCGGTCGCCCTCGGACATGCGACACGGCTCGTATCCCGCCTCGCGCCGCGGTCAAAGGACTTAGCGCCCTTGACCCCCGGACGGCGCCCCCTACAGTCGGTTCGTTCAAAATATTTTGAAAGGTCCGACCATGGCCGCGCATGCCCCGGAAATTACTGGAAAAGCCATGACCGGCGGCGCCCGCGCCGGGCTCGAACACGCCCAGCAGCCGCTCGAGCACTCCCGAGCGGAGCAGCCGCTCGAGTCCCTCTCCGAGGTCGCCCGCGATCCCCGGGTGGATGACCGCGCCCGGGAGAACCTCGAGCAGGTCACGGCCGCGCTCTCGGTCGACCTCGCGTGGCTGTCCTCCGAGCTCGCCGACGCCTGCGATCGCGGCCCGTCCCCTGCGGCCGAGTCGGCGGCGCACCTGGTCAACGCCGGCGGCAAGCGCGTCCGGCCGGTGGCGGTGCTCCTGTCTGCGTCGGCCGCCAACGGGCTCTCGGGCGACCGCGCCGCGCGCGCGCGCTCCGTCGCGCTGGCCGCCGAGCTGATCCACTCCGCCACGCTCCTCCACGACGATGTGATCGACGACAGCCGCGAGCGACGCGGTCGCGAGACGTCGCGGGTGGTGTGGGGCAACGCGGTGTCGGTCCTCGCCGGCGATCTCCTGCTCACCCACGCGCTCGAGGTCGTACACCCGCTCGACGGCGCCGACGGCCGCATCCTCGGCGATCTGCTCGCCACGCTACGCAAGATGGTCGAGGGCGAGATCGTTCAGCTCCGCGGGCGCGCGTCGCTCGATCTCAGCGAGCTCACCTACGAGCGCGTCGTGCAGGGCAAGACCGCTTCGCTCTTCGCGTGGGCGTGCCGCAGCGGCGCGCGCGCCGCGCTCGCCGACGAGCGGGTCGCCGCCGCGCTCGGCGCCTACGGCGCGCACGTCGGCGTCGCGTTTCAGATCGTCGACGATCTGCTCGATTTCGTCGGCGATCCGAAGCGAACGGGCAAGGCGCTCCTCGGCGACGTCAAGGAGGGCAAGCCCACGCTGCCGCTGCTCCGCGCCGTCGCGCGCGATCCCTCGATCCTCGAGCGCGTGCGCCGCCTCCGCAACGGCGAGGCCGACGAGGCGCTCGCCGCCGAGATCGCCGCCGCCATCGTCGCCTCGGGCGCGTGCGACGAGGTCCGCGCCCGCGCGCTCGGCGAGTCGAACCGCGCGCTCGCTGCCCTCGAGGGCGTCCCGCGTGGCCCGGCCCGTGAGGCGCTCGCCCGTGTCGCCCGAGATCTCGCCGCGCGCATCGCGTGAGCGCTAGAGTGGCGCCATGACGAGCGCCGCCCGCAAGCGCAAGAAGCCCACCTCCAAGGAGGTGGGGCGCGCGGAGGGCCTGTCGCTCACCGAGCCGGAGATCGCCGTCACCGACGCGGTCGGGCGGTTGATGGAGTTCTGGGGCTTCAAGCGGAACATGGGCCGCGTGTGGGCCGTCATGTATCTGTCGCCGCACCCGCTCACCGCCGCAGACCTCAAGGACCTCCTGCAAATCTCCTCGGGCGCGGTCAGCATGACGCTCGCCGAGCTGACGCGCTGGGGCGTGGTCAAGAAGGTGTGGGTCCAGGGCGAGCGCAAGGACTTCTTCGTTGGCGAGGTCGCGCTCTGGCGCATGATCTCGCGGGTGCTCGGCGAGCGCGAGCGCGCTGAGATCGTCAGCGCCGTCGAGGCCTTCGAACATGCGATCGAGAGCCTCGAGCTCAAGCGACGAGACGCGCGCACCGACGACGCGCTCCGCGCGAAGATCGACCTCCAGGTGCGGCGCGTGCGGGCTCTCCTCGAGCTCTCGAAGCTCGGTCGCACGCTGCTCGACGCGCTGCTCGCCACGGCGAAGGTCGACGCCGAACCATTGACGCGCTTTCTGCTCGGTGGCGGTAGATCCGAGTGAGGTGAAGCGTCTAGCCCTGCCGCTGCTCGTCTGCGCCGGAGTCCTCGCCGCGCGTCCGAGCGACGCGCAGTGCGTGCAGGGCGCGCGCGACGAGGCGATCCGCAGCTGCCGCCTCCACGTCGTGACCGGCCCGGTGTTCGCCGCGAGCCGGGTTCTCGGCCTGGGCGGCGCCTACCAGGGAATCGCCGAGGGGCTCGCCGGGTACGCGGTCAACGCCGCGGCGCCCGCGGTGCGCACGCCCTGGTCGTGGGAGTGGTTCGACTACGATCTCGACGCGTCGATCAGCATCCCGACGCCGTTCCGCACGCTCGACGACCTCGAGTACGACGGGGTCGCCGAGGGCTTCAACTACTCCGGCTTCGTGTTCGTGACGCTCGGCGCGAACGCGCAGCTCGGTCCGTGGGGCATCGGCGTCACCACCGACCTCTCGCGGTTCGATCTCACCCCGGAGCGCGGCAGGGGCGAGGAGAGCTACCGCGGCTTCCTCAGCAAGACCAAGCTGCTCGCCGGACGCACGTTCTTCGACGGCGATCTGGTCATCGGCGGCGGTCTCCGGCACATCGGCTTCGACGTGTCCGGCACCACGGCCGCGGGCGAGACCAAGAGCCTCGTCACGGTGCAGGGTATGGCCCCCGAGGCGGGATTCCTCTACCGGCCGGCCGAGCACTCGTTCCGCATCGGCGCCACCTACCGCATGGCAGTGAGCACGGGAGACAGCGGGCACGAGGACGCCGCGCAGGTCGATCGTTGGTGGATCCCGCAGTCGGTCAACCTGCCGTGGGAGATCGACCTCGGCGTCGCGATGCAGGGCGGGGGCCGCCCGCTCAACATCCACTGGGCCAACCCGCACGACGATCGCGAATACTTCCTCGAGGACATTCGGCAGGCCCGCACGCGGCGCGCGCTCGAACACGCCGCCGCGCTCACCGCGACCCCGGCCGAGCTGCGCGAGGCGCGCAAGAAGCAGCTCGACGCCGACGAGGCCACCATCCACGCCGCCGAGGATCGAGAGATCCGCGAGTTCGGAAAGCGCTACGCGCGCATGGCCCGGGCGAGGTACGGGCAGCTGCCGCGCGAGCACATCCTGTTCTCGCTCGGCATGCTGATCACCGGACCGACGGCCAACGGCATCAGCCTCGAGTCGTTCTTCACGCAGCAGGTGACCCGCGCTGGCGCCGTCGTCACCTACTCGCCGCGGGCCGGGGTCGAGACCGAGATCGTGCCGCACGTGTTCCGGCCGCGGATCGGCACGTACATCGAGCCGTCGCGCTTCACGATGACGCCCGACTGGAAGGCGTTCCGCCAGCACGTCACCGCCGGCTTCGACCTCAACCTGTTCAAGTGGCGCGTGTTCGGCCTCTACGAGGAGGGGACCTCGTGGCGCGTGACCATGGCCGTCGACGTCACCCACAACTTCTGGAACTACGGCCTCTCGGTGGGGATCTGGCGGTAGGACTCTCCGCGCCGCCCGTGCTAACCCCCGCTCCGCCATGAAGGTCTCCGTCGCCTGGTTGCGCGCGCTGATCCCCTCTCTGCAAGGCACCGAGCATGCGTCGATCGACGGTCGAGCCGTCGCCGCGCGCTTCACCGCGGCCGGCCTCGAGGTCGAGGGCATCAGCCGGTTCGGCGAGGGCATCGAGCCGGTGCTCGTCGCCCGGGTCGTCTCGGTCCGCCCCCACCCGAGCAAGTCGGGCCTGCAGCTCGTCACGGTCGACCGCGGCGGCGGCTCGCAAGAGGTCGTGTGCGGCGCCAAGAACGTCCCTCCGCCGGGCGGCCTCGTGCTGCTCGCGCCGCTCGGCACCCACCTGCCGGCCACCGGGATGACGATCGCCGCGCGCCCCATCGGCGGCGTCGTGAGCGAGGGCATGCTCTGCTCGGAGTCCGAGCTCGGCCTCACGTTCGGCGGCAAGGAAGAGGCGAGCGCGGGCATCCTCGTGCTCCCCAACGACTTCGCCGCGCCCGGCGCGCGCTTCGTCGACGTGGTCCCGTCGGCGTCCGACGAGATCCTCGAGATCGGCGTCACCCCCAATCGCCCCGACGCGCTCGGTCACGTCGGGCTCGCCCGCGAGCTCGCGGCGCTCCTCGCGCTGCCGTGGCGCTATCCCTCGCCGCGCGCGGCCGAGCGCACCTTCGGGCAGGCGACCGGCGAGCTCGCGCGTGTCTCCATCGACGACGCGGCGCGCGCTCGGTGTCCCCACTACGGGGCCGTCGCGATCCACGACGTGGGCGTGTCCGCGTCGCCGCTCTCCGTCCGATACCGCCTCCATGCGCTCGGCGTGCGCTCCATCTCCAACGCCGTCGACGTGACCAACCTGGTGATGCTCGAGTACGGCCACCCGCTGCACGCCTTCGATCTCGACCGCCTCGACGGCCCGGCGATCCACGTGCGCCTCGCGCGCGAGGGCGAGCAGGTCGTCACGCTCGACGGCGTCACCCGCACGCTCACCTCCGACGACCTCGTCATCTGCGACGGCGGCCCGAGCGGCGGCAAGCCGGTCGCGCTCGCCGGCGTGATGGGCGCGGGCAACAGCGAGATCTCGGAGTCGACCCGGCGCGTGCTCCTGGAGTGCGCGTACTTCGATCCGCGCGGCGTTCGCCGCACGGCGCGGCGGCACGGCCTCCACAGCGAGTCCTCGCACCGCTTCGAGCGCGGCGTCGACCCGGCTGGCGTCGCCACGGTGCTCGCCGCGGCCTCCGCGCTCACGGTGTCGCTCACCGGTGGCAGCGCCGCACGCGAGGCGCTCCACGTGCGCGTCGCCGAGCCGCAGCGCGCCGCGATCCCGTTCCGCCACGCGCGGCTCGAGCAGCTCCTCGGCGTCGAGGTGCCCGAAGCCGAGGCCCGCGCGATCTTCGAGCGGCTCGGCTGTGAGCTCGCGGGCGATAAGATCCTCGCGCCGACCCATCGCCCCGACCTCACCCTCGAGGTCGATCTGATCGAAGAGATCGCGCGCGTCCGCGGCCTCGACGCGATCCCCACCGTCCTCCCCGCGATTCGCCCGCAGCCCCCGCGCACCGTCGGCGTGGTCGAGCGCCGCGCGCGTCACCTCGGGCGCGAGCTCGGGCTGTCGGAGGCGGTGTCCTATGGTTTCGCGTCGCCGCGCGAGCTCGAGATCGTCGGCGCGCCGAAGCCGGTCGTGTTCCTCCAGAACCCGCTCGGCGAGGAGCGGAGCGTGATGCGCACCTCGCTGCTCCCCGGGCTTCTCGGCGGGCTTCGCCGCTCGCGCAATCGGGGCGAGCGACACGTCCGGTTGTTCGAGGTCGGCATGCGCTTCCTCGAGGGCGGCGCCGAGGCCGACGTCGGGCTCTGCGACGAGGTGCTGTCGTTCGCGGCCGTGCTCGCCGGCCCGCGCGACGCGTGGCTCGGGCAGGGCGAGGACGTGGACGTGTGGGACGCCAAGGGTGTCGCGGTCGAGTTGGTCTCGCGCCTCGCGAGGATCACGCCCGAGGTCGCCCCGCTGTTCGATGGCGATCGACCGTCGCACCTCCACCCGCGCGGCGCAGCCCGCGTGGTGGTCGAGGGGCGCACCGTCGGCGTGTTCGGTCCGCTCCATCCCGAGGTGGTCGAGCGGCTCGATCTCGACGGCGCGGCGATGGTCGTCGAGATCGATCTCCGGGCGATCGAGCAGCTCGGCGAGCGCATCCCGCGCTTTCAAGCGCTGCCGGCCGTTCCGTCGAGCACGCGCGACGTCGCGCTCGAGGTCGACGAGCCCACGCTCGCGGGCGATCTGTTGCGCGCGCTCGCCGAGGGCGCGGGACCCCTCTGCGCCTCGGTCGACGTCTTCGACGTCTATCGCGGCAAGGGCGTGGCCGAGGGCAAGAAGTCGATCGCCCTCCGCCTCACCTATCGCGACCCGAAGGGCGCCCGCACCCTGACCGACGCGGAGATCGACGCCGCGCAGCAGAAGGCGATCGCCGCAACCAGGGCGCTCGGCGCCGCGCAGCGCGTGTAGCGGGGCTCACGCCTCCGGCGGGAGGCGGTGGGCTACCACGAACGACCAGACCACCGGCGCGAGCGCCGAGACGAGGATCGCGCCGATCGCGATGGCCGGCATCGAGGCGAGCGCCGCGAGCACCGCGACGAGCCCGCCGAGGGTGAACGCCCGGGCGCCGAAGCGGTGGGTGCGCGCCCAGTTCTCGTCCGAGCTCAGCGTCCACGCGGTGCGGATCCCGATGAAGGGATTGCGGCGCACGCGCGGGAGCACCTGGGCGAGGACGATCCAGTAGACGCCGAACAGCACGCCGAACGAGCTGCCCATCGATGCGGCAGAGGTGAGCGCCGCGTGGAGGACGAGCAGTTGGAGGCCGACGAAGAAGCCGACCGTGAGGAGCCCGACGAGCGCGACCGGCGACGCGGCCATGCGCTCGCGCGCCTGCTTCGGGAGGAGCGCAGCGCCGAAGCGTACGAGCAGCCACGTGACGAGCGTGAGCCCGAGGAGGAGCCAGGCGCCGACGGGCTTACCCATCCAGCCGTCCGGCTTGCCGTAGAGGTTGAAGTGCACCGGCATCTGCTGCGGCAGCCGGCCGTAGACCGCGCCGGTGATCGCCGACGCGAGCCCGAGGAGCGCGAGGGAGACGGCGTCGATGCGAGACTTGTTCATGGGCTCACCCTCTTCTTCCGGCGGCCCCCGAGCCCCGCGGCGAGGTCGTAGAGGCCGCGCGCGAGATCTTCGAGGACGTTGGACTGCAGCGTGTAGACGATGCTGGTGCCGCGCCGTTCCGACCGGACGAGACCGGCGCTCTCGAGCACCTTGAGGTGGTGGGAGATGGTCGGCTTCGACAGCTCGAATGCGTCCGCGATCTCCCCCGCCGGACGCGAGCCGTCTCGCAGGAGCGCGAGGATCTCGCGGCGGGTCTCGTCGGCGAGGGCGGCGAAGGGGGAGGGCGCGGTCATTCGATGGGTATCTATTTAGATGCTCATCGAACAATGGCAAGGGGACCCGTGCGAATTTCATCGGGGGGGCGAGCTCCGATCGCGTGGTTGCCCGTGCCCGTGCCCGTGCCCGTGCCCGTGCCCGTCGGGTCAGCGACGTCCGTGGCCTCCTCCGCCTTCACGCGAAGTCGACGCGCTTGATCGAGCGCGGTGGGAATCGGGCACGGGCACGGGCACGGGCACGGGCATGGACATGCCGCGGTTCAGTGGAAATCATGCGACTTCGCCCCCGCTGCCCATGGCAGCGCGAGGGCTCGGATGTGCTTCGCCTTGACGTTGATGACGTCCTGCTGGCGCTCGAGCTCGCCGTCGATCTCCAGCGCCGAGTTCTGCACGATCGCGCCGCGCTGACGCTCGAACAGCTGCGGCTCGACGATGATGTTGACCATCCCGCCCTCGTCCTCGAGCGTGATGAAGACGAAGCCCTTGGCGGTGGCCGGACGCTGGCGGCAGATCACCAGGCCCGCCACCTTCACCTGCCGGCGGTGGCACTTGGCGAGCGCGACCGCCGCGACGACGCCGCGCGCGTCGAGCTCGCCGCGGAGGAACGACATCGGGTGGTCGCGCGCGGTGAGGCCCACGCGCAGGAAGTCTGCCGACACGAGCTCGGCCTCGCTCTGCTGCGGGAGCCGCGGCGGATCGCGCTCGATGCCGGGGAGATCGAGGGGGCCCGCCGGCAGACGCGCGAGGCGCATCACCTCCCAGATCGCGCGGCGTCGCTCCGGCTCGAGCGCGTCGAACGCGCCGGCGTGCGCGAGCGACAAGAGCTGCCCCTCGTCGAGCCCGCCGTGCTCGAGGCTGGCGCGCCGCACGAAGTCGGCGATCGACCGCGGTCGCGGGGAGATCGCCCGCGCGATCCACGGCTTGGTGCGCTCGCCGAGCCCGCGCACGTAGCGGAGGCCGATGCGTGTCGCGAAGGGCTGGAGCTCGCCGCGCGGCGCCGTCAGCGGCGAGATGGGCTCCAGCGTGCAGTCCCACTCGGAGCTCATCACGCAGGGGGCGCGGACGACGACGTGGTGGCGCTTCGCGTCCTCGACCAGCGTGGATGCAGAGTAGAAGCCCATCGGCTGCGAGTTGAGGATCGCCGCGAGGAACTCCGGCGTGTAGTGGTACTTGAGATACGCCGACGCCCACACGAGCAGCGCGAACGACGCGGCGTGGCTCTCGGGGAAGCCGTAGTCGGCGAACGCGGTGAGCTGCTTGACGATCCGTTCGGCGATCCCGCTGTCGTAGCCCTTGGCGGTCATGCGCGAGATGAGCTTCTCGCCGAGCTCGTTCATCGCCTTGCGTGAGCGCTTGTGCGCCATCGCCCGGCGCAGCTCGTCGGCCTCGGTCGGCGAGAAGCCGCCGACCTCGATGGCGATCTTCATGCCCTGCTCTTGGAACAGCGGCACGCCGAGCGTGCGCGCGAGGTGCGGCTCGAGGTCCGGGTGGAGATACGTAATCGGCTCCTCGCCGCGGCGCCGACGGAGGTAGGGGTGGACCATCTCGCCCTGGATCGGCCCCGGCCGAATGAGCGCGACCTCCACCACGAGGTCGTAGAACTGGCGCGGCTGCAGGCGCGGCAACGTGTTCATCTGCGCGCGGGACTCGATCTGGAAGAGGCCGATCGTGTCTGCCTTGCAGATCATGTCGAACACGCTCTCGTCCTCGTGGGGGAGCTGCCAGAGGTCGAGCCGCACGCCGCGGTGTTGCTCGATGAGGTCGAGGTGCTTGGCGATGACCGTGAGCATGCCGAGACCGAGGAGGTCGAACTTCACGAGGCCGAGCGTGGAGAGGTCGTCCTTCTCCCACTGGAGGATCGAGCGGCCGGGCATCGCCGCCCACTCGACCGGACACACCTCGCCGATCGGACGCTCCGACAGCACGAACCCGCCGGTGTGGATCGCGCGATGGCGCGGCAAGCCGACCATGCGATCGACGAACCAGGGCACCATCGCGACGCGGCGGTCGTTCGGGTCGAGGCCGGCGGCCCGCAGGGACTCCGGATCCTTGAGGCGGTCTTTGTCCATGCGATGGACGTAGCCGTCGCCGGGGGCGTTCTCGTGGGTCTGTGCTTTGGGACGGAGCGCGTTCTTGACCGTGTTGCGCGGGTGCTCGCGGAGGAAGTCCTCGCGCCACGTGCCGTTGCCGAGCGCGGCTCGGTCCTCCTTGTTGCGGCGGAGGTCGAGGCCCTGTGCGGGCACCGGCGCGGCGGCTCCGGTGCGGTGGCTGCCGCCCCACGGCTCCATCCCAACGAAGCGGTCGCACAGGCTCGCGAGCGAGGCGCCCTGCTCGACGGACAGGCCGAGCACGCGCGCCACGTCCTTGGCCGCCGCACGCGGCTGGTAGGTGTGCACCGCCGCGACCATCGCTGCGTGGGTGCGGCCGTAGCGTTGATAGACGTATTGGAGGAGCTCCTCGCGCCGCTCGTGCTCGATGTCGAGGTCGATGTCCGGCGGCTCCGCGCGGCCCTCGGAGAGGAACCGCTCGAAGAGCATCTCGCGGCCGATGGGATCGATCGCGGTGATCCCGAGGCAGTAACAGATGGCGCTGTTGGCGGCGCTGCCGCGGCCCTGCACGAGGATCTTGCGCTCGCGCGCGGCGCGGACGACGTCGTAGAGGATCAGGAAGTAGCCGGCGAACTGCATCTTTCGCACGAGAGCGAGCTCGTGCCGGAGCTGCTGGTGCACTCGCTCGGCGAGCGGGAACTGTGCCGCGTGATCGCGCGGCCCGTCGTGCTCCCCCTCGAACGCGCGCTCGAACGCGCCCTCGAATGCGAACGGATAGCGAACGCGCGCGCCCTCCCAGGTGAGCCGCTCGAGCGCCGAATCGGCGTCCTCGCCGGGGCTCATCTCGGGGAAGCAGGGGAGCGGTGCGATGAGATCGCGCTTGAGGTGGAACGCGCACCGCTCGGCGATCGCGAGCGAGGCCGAGAGCAGCTCCGGACGCCCGCGAAAGCGCCGCCGCATCTCGACGGCGCTGCGCAAGTGGCGCTCGTCGTTGGGGAAGAGACGGTCGCCCGCGTCGTCGATGCGGCACTCGTGCTTCACGCAGCGCAGGACGTCCTCGATGGGCTTCAGCTCGCGCGTGACGTGATGGACGTGGTTGGTGACGACGACGCCGTGGCCCACGCCGTCGTCTGCGGTGCGGCCGAGGACGCGCGCGATTGCGAGGGTGGTGCGCGCGGCGGCGCGCTCCTCGGGCAGGGCGTGGTCCTGCACCTCGAAGGCCCAGTCGTCGCCGAAGATGTCGAGCCACGGCTTGGCGAGCCGCACGCCCTCGTCGACGTCGCGCGCGAGGAGCGCCGGGGCGAGCGGCCCGTCGAGGAACGCGGAGAGCGCGAAGAGCCCCTTCGCGCGCGCCGCGACCTCGTCGATCGTGACGTGGGGCCGACCGCGCGAGCGCTCGAAGCGCCCCTTGGAGATCAGCGCCGCGAGGTTGCTCCAGCCCTCGGCGTCCTTCGCGAGGAGCACGAGGCCGAACACGTCGCGGCCCATCGCGAAGCGCGCGCGGTCGAACATCGGCGTCGCGCGCACGGTGAGCTCGGCGCCGAAGATCGGGCGGAGCCCGCACTTCTCGGACGCCTCGACGAACCGCACCGCGCCGCCGACGTCGTCGCGGTCGGTGAGCGCGAGCGCTTCGTAGCCGAGATCTCCCGCGCGCTCGGCGAGCTGCTCGGGGAGCGAGGCGCCCTCGAGGAAGGTGAAGGCACTATGCGCGTGCAGCTCGACGTAGCTCATGGGACTGGACGAGTGTTCAGTCCACAGGCGGGTGCGGTCAATCCCTCTTGTTTTCCGTGTGTCCAGGGAGAATCCACAGACTTATCCACAGGCGTGGAGGTGCGCACGCATCGCGGAGGAGCGCTCTGCGAGCGCTGTTACCCTGACGGTTCCATGCGCGCGCTCCCCGTCGCCGCCATCCTCCTCTTCGCCTCGGCCGCCGAGGCCGCGCCGCCCGTCCGCCGTCATCGGTTCGAGGCGTACGCCGGCGTCGGCGTCGGCAACGCGGTCTGCGACAACGAGAAGCCGGAGAACGACTGCCCGGTCGATCCGGGCGCCGGCGGCACCTTCGCGCTCGGCGCGACGTTCCGCTTCCATCCGCACCTCGCGATCGGTCTCGAGGCGGGCATCTGGGGGTTTCGGACGCGCGAGTCGTGGCGAGGCAAGCTCGCCGATCCGGCCACCGACGTGCGCTTCTCCGCGGCGTATCTGTCGCCGCACTTCCGCTGGTACTGGCTGTCGCGCGGCGTCGCGGACCCGTACCTCCAGGCCGGTGTCGGCTTCGGGAGCGTCGGCGCATCGGCCGAGAACCAGGCGGGGAAATACGACGCGCGGTTCAACGGCGTCGGCGTCCACCTCGGGATCGGCGCGGAGTGGTACGTCGCGCGCTTCCTCCGGCTCGGGCCGCAGGGCATGGTCTACCTGCACCGCTCCACGCGCGTGTGCGAGACGAGCAACGGCGATCAGATCTGCCGCGACGCGCGGAACGACGAGGCCGTACTCGCGTGGCGCATCCTGCTCCTGCAGGGCACGTTCGTCTTTGGATGAGCCGCGTGGAACCCGCAAAAACACGGGTCCGTTTCACGCGAGACCTTGACGGCCGTTCAGGCGGTGCACTAGTCGTCGGATCCACGTGGCACGCCAAACAACGCCCGCCCAGCCGCCCTCGATCCCCCCGCCGCCGAGCGCCGAGACGCCGCGCGCCACCGAGGCGCGCACTCGCTACCTGAACTACGCGCTGTCGGTCATCACCGCCCGCGCGCTCCCCGACGTGCGCGACGGCCTCAAGCCCGTGCAGCGGCGCATCCTCCTCACGATGCGCAAGGATCTCGGCCTCACGCCCGACGCGAAGTACCGCAAGAGCGCGAAGATCGTCGGCGACGTGATGGGCAACTACCACCCGCACGGCGATCTCTCGATCTACGACGCGATGGTCCGCATGGCGCAGTCGTGGGTCATGCGCGCGCCGCTGGTCGACGGGCAGGGCAACTTCGGCTCGTCCGACGGCGACGGCGCCGCGGCCTATCGCTACACCGAGGCCAAGCTCCAGCCGATCGCGCTCGAGCTCCTCGACGAGCTCAACAAGAACACCGTCGCCTGGCGTCCGAGCTACGACGGCACGCGCAGCGAGCCGGTGGTGCTCCCCGCGCGGTTCCCCAACCTCCTCGTCAACGGCTCCCAGGGCATCGCGGTCGGCATGGCCACGAGCATCCCGCCGCACAACCTCGGCGAGATCGTCGACGCGTGCATCGCGCAGATCAAAGCCGGCAAGGAGCTGCTCGGCACCAAGGAGCTGCTCCGGCTGGTGAAGGGGCCGGACTTCCCCACCGGCGGTCAGCTCTTCGCGTCGCGCGCGGATCTCACCGCGGTCTACGAGACGGGGCAGGGCACCCTCAAGCTCCGCGGCGAGTACAAGATCGAGGAGAAGAAGGGCGGCGCGGCCCACATCATCGTCACCTCGCTGCCCTACGGCGTCGTCCGCGGCCAGCTGGTCGAGAAGATCGCCGAGATCATCGTCGGCCGTAAGCTCGCGCCGCTCGTCGACGTGCGCGACGAGTCCACCCACGAGGTGCGGCTCGTCCTCGAGATCAAGAAGGGCACCGACCCGGCCCTGGTGATGGCCTACCTCTACAAGAACACGCCGCTCCAGAGCACGGTCGCGATCAACATGACCTGCCTGGTCCCGGCGCCGGTCGAGAAGAAGAAGCGCCTCGCCGACGAGATCCCGGACATCCCCGAGGAGTCCGCGCCGGCCGCCCCCGAGCGGCTGTCGCTGGCGCAGATGATCCGCCACTTCCTCGACTTCCGCATGCTCACCGTCGAGCGGCGCCTGGCCTACGATCTCGGCCAGCTCCGCAAGCGCATCCACGTGCTCGAGGGCCTCGAGATCGTCTTCGACGCGCTCGACGAGACCATCCGCATCATCCGCAAGAGCGACGGCAAGGCCGACGCGGCCAACAAGCTGATGGCGCGGTTCAAGCTGAGCGACGAGCAGGTCGACGCGATCCTCGAGCTCAAGCTCTATCGCCTCGCGAAGCTCGAGATCCTGGTCATTCGCAAGGAGCTCGACGAGAAGCGCAAAGAGGCGAGCCGCCTCGAGACGCTCCTCAAGAGCGACGCGCAGCGCTGGAAGCTCATTCACGACGAGCTCGGCGCGCTCAAAGCGCAGTACGCCGACAAGCGCCGCACCAAGGTGATCGGCGCAACCGACGAGCAGGAGTTCTCCGCCGAGGACTTCATCATCGCCGAGGACGCCAACGTCATCCTCACCCAGCAGGGCTGGCTCAAGCGCGTCAAAGAGGTGAAGGACCTCTCGACCACGCGCGTCCGCGACGGGGACGCGGTGCTCGGCGCGGTCGCCGGCTCCACCAAGTCGGCCATCGCGCTCTTCTCCAACCTCGGCGCCTGCTACGTCATGCGCCTCAACGACGTGCCGGCCACCACCGGCTACGGCGATCCGGTGCAGAAGTTCTTCAAGATGGACGACGGCGAGCGGATCGTGTCGCTCATGTCGTTCGACCCGCGGGTGCTCGACATCCCGGCGCCCCCCGAGGACGGCGGCGAGCCGCTCGCGCCCTACGCGCTCGCGGTCACCCGCGGCGGCCTCTCGTTCCGGTTCTCGCTCTCGCCGCACCGCGAGCCGTCCACCAAAGCCGGCCGCAAGTACTGCAAGCTCAACGAGGGCGACGAGGTCGTGTTCGTCAACGTCGTCGGTCCCAAGGACTCGGTGCTGGTCGCCACCAGCGACGGGCACGCGCTCGGCGTGAAGGTCGACGAGATCGCCGTGCTCGGCGGGGTCGGCAAGGGCGCGATGTTCATCAAGCTCGACGAGGACGCCAAGGTGCTCGGCGCGGTCGTCGCGCTCCGCGCGCTCGACACCAACACCGCCGAGACCCCGAAGGGCAAGGCGCACGACATCACGCTGCAGTCGGTGCTCGGCAGCCGCGCCGACCGCGGCAGCCTGATCGCCAAGCGCGACGGCTTCGCCCGCGTGGTCCTCCCTCTCCCGCAGATCCCCTCCCTGGAGCAGAACTGAGATGGCCGCGCAGTACACCGCCAAGGACATCGAGGTCCTCGAGGGCCTCGAGCCCGTGCGTAAACGCCCCGCGATGTACATCGGCGGGACGGACTCACACGGCTACCACCACCTGCTGTGGGAGATCGTCGACAACTCGATCGACGAGGCGATCAACGGCCACGCCAAGCGCATCGAGATCACACTCGACGCCGACCGCAAGGGCGTCAGCGTCGTCGACGACGGCCGCGGATTCCCGGTCGACATCCACCCCAAGTACAAGAAGCCGGCGCTCGAGATCATCCTCGGCACGCTGCACGCGGGCGGTAAGTTCTCCAGCGGCAATTACCACGTGAGCGGCGGCCTCCACGGCGTCGGCTCGAGCGTTGTCAACGCGCTGAGCGAGTCGCTCGACGTCACCGTCTGGCGCGATGGCCAGGAGTACACCCAGTCCTTCGCGCGCGGCCTGCCCACGTCGAAGCTGAAGAAGGGCGCCAAGGTCCGCAAGCGCGGCACGCTCGTCCACTTCCGCCCCGACCCGACGATCTTCGGCAAGACCCAGACCTTCGACGCCGAGCTCGTGCGCGAGCGCCTCGAGACCAAGGCCTACCTCCACGGCGGTCTGGTCGTTCGGTTCGTGGATCCCGCCGGCAAGACCGACGAAACCTTCGTCCACCCGCAGGGCATCGCCGACTATCTGCCGATCCTGGTGCAGCGCCGCGGCAAGGCCACGTCGCACACCCACTCGTTCGCCACCAACAAGGAGTCGCAGGACGATCCGCCGCTCCGGCTCGAGGTCGCCCTGCAGTGGACCGAGTCGACCGATGAGGTCGTGCGCGGCTACGTCAACGGCATCCCCACGGCGAGCGGCGGCACCCACGTGAGCGGCCTGATGACCGCCGTCGTGCGCGCGGTGCGCGGCTTCATCGAGACCAAGAACCTCACCCCGCGCGGCGTCACCCTCACCGCCGAGGACATCCGCGAGGGGCTCGTCGCGCTCCTGAGCGTCTACGTCTCGGCGCCGCAGTTCCAGGGCCAAACGAAGGACCGCCTCAACAACCCCGAGGTGTCCGGCCAGGTGGAGTCGCTCGTGCGGCCGGCGCTCGAGCAATGGCTGCTCGAGAACGGCACCGTCGGCGAGCAGATCGTCATGCGCGCCGTGCTCGCCGCCCGCGCGCGCGAGGCGCGCCGCGAGGCCACCCAACAGGTCACCCGCAAGGGCGCGGTCAGCCACCGGCTCAACCTCCCGGGCAAGCTCGCCGACTGCTCCTCCACCGACCCCGGCGAGAGCGAGCTGTTCATCGTCGAGGGCGACAGCGCAGGCGGCTCCGCCAAGCAGGGGCGCGACCGCCGCACGCAGGCGATCCTCCCGCTCCGCGGCAAGGTGCTCAACGCCGAGCAGGCGTCGGCGTCGAAGGTCCTCAACAACAAAGAGCTGCAGGACATCGTCCAGGCGCTCGGCTGCGGCTTCGGCCCCAACTTCGACATCACCAAGCTCCGCTACGGCAAGGTGTTCCTCCTGATGGACGCCGACAGCGACGGCCATCACATCGCGACGCTGTTGCTCACGTTCTTCTATCGCCAGCTGCCGGGCCTCGTGCGCGGCGGCCACGTCTACCTGGCCATGCCGCCGCTCTTCCGCGTCGACGCCGGCAAGGAGACCTACTGGGCGCTCGACGAGCGTGACCGGGACAAGATCATCGCCGGCCTCGCCAAGAACCTGAAGGTCGAGGTCACGCGCTTCAAGGGCCTCGGCGAGATGCCGGCCGAGCAGCTCAAGGCCACGACGCTCGATCCCAAGCGGCGCCGAGCGCTGCGCGTCATCGTCGACAGCGAGATCGAGACCGACCGCGTGCTCAACGAGCTGATGGGCAAGGACGCGCAGGCGCGCTTCAAGTTCATCATGGAGCGGGCGCGCGAGACGGACGTCGAAGAGCTCGACGTCTGATGCTCCGGGTCGATCTCGATCCGGTGTGCGAGGTCTGGACGATCGATCGTCCGCATGCCGCCAACGCGATCGACCGCGCCACCGTCGATGCGCTGGAGCAGGCGCTCGCGCGGGTTCTCGCCGCTCCGCCCCGCGGGCTGGTGCTCGCCTCGGCGCCCCGGCCGGAGGGCGCGCGGCCGGTGTTTCTCTCGGGCGCCGACCTCTCCGAGGTCACCGCGATCGAGTCCGCCGAGCAGGCGCGCGCGTTCGCGTTGCGGATGACGACGCTGCTGCGCACGCTCGAGTCGCTCCCGTTGCTCGTGGTGGCGGCGATCTCCGGCGACGTCTACGGCGGCGGGTGCGAGCTGATCACCGCGTGCGATCTCCGCATCGCCGAGCCGGGGATCCAGCTGTCGTTTCGCCAGGCGCGCATGGGTCTGGCCACGGGCTGGGGGGGCACGACGCGCATCGTCCGTTTGATCGGGCTCGGCGCGGCCAAGCGCCTCATGCTCACCGGGTTGCCGTGCGAGGCCGAAGAGGCGCTGCGCATCGGTCTCGTCGACGAGATTGCGCCCGACGCCCGGGGGCGCGCGATCGAGATCGTCCGCGCCGCCGCTGCGGGCGGTCGCCACGCCGTCGCTCGGTTGAAGGCGGGGCTCCACGACGCGGTGGACACCGCCGTCGACACCTCCTACGCGCGCGAGCTCGACCGCTTCGTCGAGGCCTGGTCGAGCGACGAGCACCGCGCCGCGGTCGAAGCGCTGCGCGCGAAGCGGAAATAGCACCCACTCAAGATGCAGCTGAGAACCCCCCGGACTGAAGTCCGGGGGGATTCAGGTCTTCACTTCATGCTGCCGGCGTCGCCGCCGGCGCAGATGCCGAAGCCCTCGGGGATGGTCGGGACGCGCTGGCAGTAGCCGCCGCCCGGGCAGGCGGCCGAGCCCTCGGACTCCTTGCACAGCTTGCGGCACTGACGATCGGTGGTGCCGAGGCAGACGTAGCCGCGATCGCAGGGCTCGGTCGCGCACGACGCGTAGTCGCGCCCGGTGCCCGCCGGCACGCACGAGGTGCGACCGTCGTTGGTGACGACCGTGCAAGTGTGCCCCGCGATGCACTGGAGCATGTCGTCGAGCAGCGTGCAGTTGTCGAGCTTCACCCAGACCGGCACCTTCTCGGAGGGCCGCGCGGCCAGCGGCTGCGGCGTGCAGTAGTGGGTGCCGCCGCCCGCGTCGGGGGCCTGTTGCGGCGTCGACCACGCCTTGCAGCAGAAGCGGAAGCAGCGACCGAGCCCCGGCTCGCCGGTGCACGCGAGGCCCGGCGCGCAGTCATCGTCGGACGAGCAGAACTGGGATTCGAGCGTCTTGCCCGCGGGCGCGCACGACGCGATCGAGCGGTTGTCCTTCTTGACGATCCGACACGCGGACGACGTGCCTGCGGTGGAGCCGTCGCCGGGCGTGTCCGGCGGCGCGGCGGTGTCGACCGCGGCGTCGCTCATGAGCGGCGTGCAGATCGCGGGCACGTCCGGATCGCACAGCTGCTCCTCGCCGCAGAGGACGACTGCGGTCGCAGCGTCGTCGCGTACGTCGATGACCTGGAACCGCGTGTCGCCGCCGCTGCCATCGAACGGCTCGGTGCCCGTGTCCGTCGTCGAAACCGGGCTGTCGCCCCCGCAGCCGGCCCACATCGAGGCGCCGACGCCGATCGTGAGCGACGCGACCGTGCCCGCGAGCAACGCGCGCGAGACCAGAGTGCGCATCGGCTTCGACACTGAGCGGGTTCTCCGAGCGAAATTCCTGCCAACCGTCACGACCGAGCCCCGCGGGGGCCGGAGCCCGTGAAGTATGGCGCGTTAGTGCTCGGTCGTGTGCTTCGGCAGCGGGAGCTGATAGCCGGACGGCGCGGGCGGCAGGGCGGGCGGCGGGCCGGGAGGGGGTGACTTCGGTGTCGCACCCGGGCCCTTGGGGAGGCCGGGGATCGGGATCGCCGGCGGCACACCGGGGGGCATGGCGCCGGGGGGCGGCGCACCGGGGGGCATCCCGCTCGCGGCGTCCGGGGGCAGCGCGCCGGGCGGCATCCCGCCGGGCGGCGGCATCGGCTGGAGCAGCATCGGCTTGACGATCTCAGCGGTGAGGTCGAGGTCGAACATGCCGTGGATGGTGACGCCGGAGGGCGTGGGCGCGACGGCGAGCGTGATCGCCTGCTGCAGCGGCGGGGCCTTGAGCGCCGCGGGGAGCGGCGTGTCGGCGCGGAACGGCGCCATGAACAGCGTGAGCGCCGTCTTCTCCGGGAGCTTCGCGAGACGGGTCTTGATGTCTCCGTCGGCGCCGACGTGGTCCTCGGTCTTGGGGCTCGCGAAGCGGAGCACGCGCAGGCGCGGCTCGGTGCCGCGCGCGACGTAGAGGTAGCCGGCGCGAACGATCCACGCGAGGCCCGCCTTGGGCAGCGGCGGCTGACCGGGCTGCACGGGGATGTCGATCTCCATCGCCTCGCCAGCGCCGCCCTCCATCGTGATCGCAGCGATCGGCGGGGGCGGAGTGCCCGGCGGACCCCCGACCATGTACTGCACGAGCTCTCGTGCGGCCTTCTTGGCGAGCTCGTCGTCCTTGACCTTGAAGCGCACGAGGTTCGCGCCGGGCCCGCCGGTGGCGGGCGGATCGGCCACGCTGCTGAAGAGAACGTCGCCGTCGAGGACCTTCGCGAGCTGACTGAAGACGGCCTCGGTCTTCTGGCGGAGCTCGACGGGGATGTCGTTCTCGTGACCGGGCGGCGGCGTGACCATGAAGCGTCGCACCGTCTCGAACCACGCCGCGGGGAACCGCAGCGCGAGGCCGCCGAGCGCGTCGCGCGGGGCCTCGAGGAGGCTGTCGGACGTCCCGGTGGGGTAGGTCGTGAGGAAGTTCGCGAACGCGCTGCCCGCGGTCGCGCGCAGGGTCGCGGTGGCGGTGGCGGTCTCCATGCCGACGTCGAGCACCATCTCGACGTCCTCCGCGCCCGGCCAGGTGGCCTTGGCCGCGTTGGCGACCTCGTCGAACAACGCCTTGGCGGGACCGCTCGTCGCGCCCTGGAGCTGCGGCGTGATCCAGTCTCGCCACGCGTGGTCTGCCCACTGCGCGAGGGGCCCGGCGACCCAGGTGCGCGGCGCGCGCGCGACGACGTCGTGGGTCTGCGTGGTGGCGATGGGCCAGCCCGCGGACATGCGCGGCGCGGCGCTCTCGACGGCGCCGCGGTCGCTGCCGAGGAACACCTGCGAGCCGAGCAGCGCGAGGTAGCGGCCGGTCTTGGCGCCCTTGAACATGTCGATCGCGAGTTTGTCGGAGTGCTCGCGGACCGCGCCCTCGGCCACCGCGTAGTCCTCGATCACCTTCTTGGCGGTGACCGGGTTGCGGACCGTGGCGGCGGCGACGAAGCGGCCCGCGTCGAACACGGCGATGCCGAGCGGCTTGGTGAAGTCGAGCTCCTCGATGTCCTTCTGCCGGTTGGGCGGCATGCCGTTCTTCATCATCTGCGTGAAGGTCGCGGCCGCGGGCGGCGCGCCGGGCGGGAGCAGCCGCGGCAGGAGCTTGAGCGCGAGCTCGTCGGGCGACTTCACCCAGACCTCGAGCGCGAGCTCGGTGGGCGCGGCGACGGCCGGCTCGGGCATCTTGGGGAGCACCGGCTTGGCGTGCGCGATGCCGTGGGTCGGCTTGCCGTGCGCGCGGCGGTGCTGCTTGTGCTTCTTGTAGACGACCCCGCCGACGACGAGCGCCACGGTCACGGCGAGCGCAATGAAGATCCTGCCCTCTTCGGACTGATACGGCGCCTCTTCTTGTCGCGAATCCATGTTTTCCGGCCCGGCCGGTACCACGGCATCGCCTTGAAGGCTACGTCACAGGGCGATCAAAGTGCGCGCTGCCTCCTCGAGCTCGGCGGCGCACGCGACCTCGAGGACTCGTGTGCAGACCGGCGCGTATTTGTGCATGGCGCTGTCGCCGATGGACCACGAGCCGCGCCGCTCGGGGTTGATCCAGAGAACCGCTCGCGCGCGGCGGCGCAGGTCGTCGAGCACGTGCGCCTCGTCGGCCTGGTAGTTGTTCCGGCCGTCGCCGATCACGACCACGGTGGTCCGGCGATCGACCGCCGCGAGGTGCTCGTCGTGGAACGCGCGGAGCACGCGCCCATAGTTGGAGTTGTCGGCGAGCGACACCGCCTCGCCGGAGAACACCCGCGACAGCGCGGCGGCGACGGGCGCGCCGGCGAAGAGCTTGGTGACCTCGCCGAGCTCGCTGACGAACACGAACGAGCGGGTGCCCGAGAACAGCTCCTGCAGCGCGTAGACGAGCTCGAGCATGAACCGCGCGGCGAGCCGCACCGAATCGGACACGTCGCACAGGACGACCAGCTTCGGCCGGTCGCGCCGCTTGCGCTTGCGGATCGGCACCACCGGCACGCCGGCCGTCTTCCACGACAGGCGCATCGTGCGCCGCACGTCGATCGCCCCGCGGCGGGCGTGCTTGCGGCGGACGCGCGCGCGGCCGCGCAGCTTCTCGGCGAGGCGGCGCACCGAGCGACGCACCTCGTCGACCTCGGCGTCCGACAGGGAGGTGAACGGCGTGCGCTCGAGGCGCCGCTGCTTGCTCTGGTCCCGATCGCCGATCGTCCGCCGATCGAGCTCGCGGCGCACGTGGTCGCGGACCTCGCCGCGGGTCTGATCGAGCTCCTTCTCGATGCGGTCGGCGAGGGCGTCTCCCCGTTCGCCGAGCGCGCCGCGGAGGTTCTGCCGGAGCAGCGGCATCGCCGACCGCACCTTGCCGAGCCCGACCGCGTCCATCGCGCGTTGGGTGAAGAACCCGATCTGCATCGGGTTGGTGAGCCCGTCGAGCGCGCGGAGCAGATCGGGGCGGCGGAGCAGCCGGGTGAGGTCGCCCGCGCCGCCGACGCCGAGGAGCGCGCCCATCGAGCCGCCCTCCATCATCTGCGAGAGCGCCAGCTGGAGCGTCTCGATCTCGTCGCTCGAGAACCCCGCGGCGCGGAGGCGGTCGAGGAAGTCGATCGGCGCGGTGTGGGTCGGATCGAAGAAGCGATCGAAGACCGCGTCGAACACCCCGCGGTCGCCGCCGCGCTTGACGAGCGTGGTCGCGAGCGCCTCGCGCACGACGTGGCGGTCGTCGACCCCGACGATCGCGAGCGCGCGCGTCGCGTCCATGACCTCGGGCGGCGCCACCGGCAGCCCGCGCCGCCGGAGCACGGCGCAGAGCTCGGCGACGACGCGGAGCATGGCATCGGGGTCGAGGACGGCCACGGGCAGACCGTCGACCGTCGACCGTGGACCGTCAACCGGCTTCAGGCGGTGGCGAAGGTCTCGGCGTCCTTCTTCGCGCACTCGCAGAGCTCGTGGGCGATCGCCTTGATGCGGTCCTCTTCGGGGCCCTCGACCATGACCCGGAGCTTCGGCTCGGTGCCGCTCCAGCGGACGAGGATGCGGCCGTCCTTGCCGAGCGCGGCCTCGTGCGCGCTGATCGCGTGCGAGAGCGACTCCATCGTCTCGATCGGTCGACGGGCGCGGAGCGTGACGGCCTCGAGCACCTGCGGCACGCGGGTCATCACGTTGTGAGCGAGCTCGGAGAGCGGACGCTGCTCGCGGACCATGATCGACAAGAGCTGGAGGGCGGCCACGAGGCCGTCGCCCGTGGATGCGTGGTCGAGGAAGATGAGGTGACCGGACTGCTCACCACCGAAGCAGTAGCCGCCGCTGCGCATGGCCTCGACCACGTAGCGATCGCCGACCGGCGTGCGGACGAGCTTGCCGCCGAGGTCGTCGATGGCGCGCTCGAGGCCGAGGTTGGACATCACCGTGGCGACGACGCCGGAGTTGCGCAGCTCGCCGCGCTTCATCATGCGGGTGGCGCAGAGGGCCATGATCACGTCGCCGTCGACGACCTCACCGGTCTCGTCGACGACGATCAGCCGGTCGGCGTCCCCGTCGAGCGCGATGCCGATGGCCGCGCCCTTGGCCATCACGACCTCGCGCATCGCCTGCGGGTGCATGGCGCCGCAGTCCTTGTTGATGTTGCGGCCGTTGGGCTTCACGCCGAGCGCGATGACGTCGGCGCCGAGCTCGGTGAACACCAGCGGCGCGACCTTGTACGCGGCGCCGTTGGCGGCATCGACCACGATCTTGATGCCGTCGAGGCGGAGGTCTCGGGGGAAGGTGGCTTTGACGTTGGTGACGTAGCGACCGCCGGCGGCCTCGACGCGCTCGGCGCGACCGATCTTGTCGCCGGTGGGACGCTGCTTGTCGAGCGTGCCGTCCTCCATCAGCCGCTCGATGTCGGCCTCGGTCTCGTCGGGGAACTTGAACCCGTCGGCGCCGAACAGCTTGATCCCGTTGTCCTCGAACGGGTTGTGGCTGGCGCTGATGACGACGCCGGCGTCGGCGCGCATCGAGTTGGTGAGGTAGGCGACCGCGGGGGTGGGGATCGGCCCGCACAGCAGCACGCGGCCGCCCATCGCGCAGACGCCGCTGGCAAGCGCGGTCTCGATCATGTAGCCGGAGAGCCGGGTGTCCTTGCCGACCAGCACCTTGGCTGGGCGGTTGTTGCGTTTGGCCACGTGCGCGATGGCGCACCCGACCTTGAACGCGATCTCCGGCGTCATCACGCCCTCGTTGGCGGTGCCGCGGATGCCGTCGGTGCCGAAGAGCTTGCGCGTCGGCGGGTTGTTCTGCTGCGTCGTCTCGTTCTTCTTCGCCAAGTCAAACCTCTCGAGAATCCCCCCGTACCTCAGTCGCGGAAGTTCACGAACTGCAATTCGATGCCGAGATCCTGTGCGCGTAGAAGGCGGATGGCGTCCTGGAGATCGTCGCGGTTCTTGCCGGTGACGCGAACCTGCTGGTCCTGGATGGCGGCCTGCACCTTCATCTTGGATTCCTTGAGGAGCTTGACGATCTCGCGCGCCTTTTCCGTCTCGATCCCTTCTTTCACTTTGACGAGGATCTTCGAGGTGCCCTTCGGCCCCTTGGCCGGATCGCCGACGTCGAGGTGCTTGAGCGAGACCTTCCGCTTGACGAGCTTGTCCTCGAGCACCTTGATCGCGGCGCGAACGCGGTCCTCGGTGGTCGCGCTGACCAATAGCCCCTCCGGCGTCTTCTCGACCCGAGCTTCGGTTCCCTGGAAATCGAAGCGCTGCGACAGCTCTTTGGAGGCCTGACCGAGCGCATTGTCGATCTCGGCCCACTGGACCTTCGAGACAGCATCGAACGAGGGCATTTGCGAACCTCCTTCCCGGGCAGCGCGGGCCGCGGGCGGAGGCTAGTTCACTTGCGCGTGGGTTTCGACCGCCGTGATGGGCTGAGCTCGCGCGGGGGCTGCGCGAGACCGAGCTGGCGCGCGCGGTCGGCCTTGCGCTCGAGGCGCACGCGCCGCCGCTCGGCGTCCTCGGCGGGCTCCGAGGTGCCGGCGAGCGCGGTCTCGAGCGCGCGCGCCGGATCGCGGAGCCGGTGCTCGTAGAGCTTGGCGAGCTCCAGGCGTGCGGCGCGATCGCCGTCTGCCGACAGGACGCCGAAATCGAGCAGCGCGGTCTGGTCGTCGCGCGTGCCCTTGGCGATCCCGCCGCGGGTGTGACGCGCGATCCGCTCGAGGTCGAGG